>NZ_JBEZWU010000005.1:0-399586 GCF_040637655.1 Streptomyces sp. NPDC028722 | reverse complement strand
ACGCGGATGTACCGGACCGGGGACCGGGTGGTGCAGCGGCCCGACGGGCAGCTGGAGTTCATCGAGCGGCGCGACCACCAGGTCAAGATCCGTGGCAGGCGGGTGGAGACGGGCGAGATCGAGGCGGTCATCCGCAACCTGGACGCGGTCACGGACGCGGCAGTCGCCGTCCTGCCCGACGCGTCCGGCAACCCGCGCCTCGTCGGCTACCTCACCGGCCCCGGCCTCGACCCCGACCAGGTGCGCACGGAACTGGCCCGGCTGCTGCCGGCGTACATGATCCCCGTGTCCTGGCGGGTGCTGGAGGCGCTGCCGCTGACGCCCAACGGCAAGCTGGACCGCAAGGCGCTGCCCCAGCCGGCCCTGACCGGGCACGAGACCAAGCGGGCGGCGGGCGACGACCGCGAGCGGGCGCTGTGCGCGATCTTCGCCGAGGTGCTCGGTGTCACCGAGGTCGGCGTGGACGAGGACTTCTTCGCGCTCGGCGGGGACAGCATCCGGTCGATCCAGCTGGTCAGCCGGGCCCGCGCCGCCGGACTCGCCCTCACCACCCGCGACGTCTTCGAACGGCGCACCGTCACCGGCCTCGCCCGGGCCGCGGCCGAGGCATCCGCCGACGAGACCACCGCCGCTCCGGAGCCCGCCGACGCGCTCATCACCCTCTCCGCCGACGAACTCGCCGACCTGGAACTAGAGTTGAGTGAGGACCTGTCGTGACCGAAACCAGCACCGGGTCGAAAATCAGCGCGGTCCTGCCGCTCTCGCCGCTGCAACAGGGGCTGCTCTTCCTGTCCTCGTACGACCGTGCGGCGACCGACCACTACGTCCTCCAGTTCACCGCGGACATCGAGGGCGACGGCGCGGACCTGGAACACAGGCTCCGCGCCGCCTCCGCCGCGCTGCTGCGCCGCCACCCGAACCTGCGGGCCTGCTTCCGGCACCGCAAGAACGGCGAGCCGGTGCAGATCGTCCTGCGCGCGGACGACGTCGAACCCGACTGGGCCGTGCACGACCTCACCCACCTGCCCGCGGCGGACCGGACGGCCGCGGCGGACCGGCTCGCGGCGCAGGACCGGCGGCGCCGGATCGACCCGGCCCGGCCGCCGCTCATGCGGTTCGCCCTCGTCCGGCTCGGCGAGCGCAGCCACCGGTTGGTGTGGTCCGTGCACCACATCCTGGTCGACGGCTGGTCACTGCCCCTCGCGGTACGCGAACTGACCCTGCTCGCCGCGGAGCCGGGCGCCCCGGGCCGGGCGGACGCGACGGACGGAACGGCCACCGACACCGACCGTGATCCGCTGCCCGCGCCCGCACCGTTCGGCTCCTTCCTCGCCTGGCTGGGCACCCGCGACAAGACCGCGGCACGGGGCGCCTGGGCCGAGCTGTTGCGGGGGCTCGACGGTCCCGTCCGTGCCGCACCGGACGCCACCGGCACCGGGGAACCGCCCGCCGAGGCCGAGGCCGTGCTGTCGCGCGCGCACACCGCCGCGCTGCTCGGCTGGGGCCGGGACCAGGGGCTCACCCTCAACTCCGTCGTGCAGGGCTGCTGGGCGCTGCTGCTCGGCCGACTCACCGGCCGCGAGGACATCGTCTTCGGCGCCGTCACCTCCGGGCGGCCCGCCGAGGTCCCCGGCGTCGAGTCGATGATCGGGCTGTTCGCCAACACACTGCCCGTGCGGGCCGACGTGCGGCCGGAGCGGCCGGCGAGCGAACTGTTCCGGGAACTGGCCCGGCAGCAGGTCGCGATGATGCCGCACGAGCATCTGCCGCTGGCCGAGGTGCAGGCCGCCTGCGGCATCCAGGGGGAACTCTTCGACGCCGTCCTCGCCTTCCAGAACTACCCGCTCGACGAGGAGGAACTGCGCCGGCTCTCCGGCGGCACCGTCTCCGCCGCCCGGGTGCACGCGGCCACGCACTATCCCCTGCACCTCACCGTGCTGCCCGGCGACGGCCTGCGGCTGCGGCTGTCGTACCGGGCGTCGGCGCTGGGGGAGGGCCCCGGTGCCGCGCGGAGCCTGCTGGACCGGCTGGTGCGCATCCTCGGCGAGGTGGCCGGCACCCCGGACGCGCCCCTCGCCCACCTCGGCGCCCTCGACCCGGCCGAGGAACGCCGCATCCTCACCGAGTGGAGCGGCACCCCGCACCCCACGGACCCCGGCACGCACCCCCGGGACCTCCCCGGTCGGGGGAGCGAGGGCCGGCCAGGCACCCTTCCCGGTCTCTTCGCCGTGCAGGCCGCGCGTACGCCCGATGCCGTGGCCGTCACCGGACCCGGTGGGGTCCGTCTCACCTACCGTGAGCTGGACGAGCGGTCCGACCGGCTGGCCGGGGTGGTCGCCGGGCACGGTGCCGGGCCGGAGTGCCTCGTGGCCGTCGCCCTGCCCCGCGGCGTCGAACTGATCGTCGCCGTCCTCGCCGTGCTCAAGGCCGGCGCCGCCTATCTGCCGCTGGAACCCGCGCACCCGGCCGAGCGCCTCGCCCACACCCTGCGGGACGCCCGCCCCACGCTGCTGCTGACCACCACGGACGCCCGGCTGCCCGCCCCGGAGGCGGACCACCCCGGCCCCCTCCGCATCGACCTCGACACGGACGCCGTCGACGCCGCGCCACCCCCGGCCCCCCGGCCCGCCCTCACCCCCGACCATCCCGCCTACGTCATCTACACCTCCGGTTCCACCGGCCGGCCCAAGGGCGTCGTCGTCCCGCACCGCAATGTCGTGCGGCTGCTGGACCGTACCGACCGGTGGTTCCGTTTCGGCCCGGACGACGTGTGGACCCTCTTCCACTCCATCGCCTTCGACTTCACCGTGTGGGAGCTGTGGGGCGCGCTGCTGTACGGCGGGCGCCTGGTCGTCGTCCCGCACGACGTCACCCGC
This sequence comes from Streptomyces sp. NPDC028722, assembly GCF_040637655.1. Classification (NCBI taxonomy): domain Bacteria; kingdom Bacillati; phylum Actinomycetota; class Actinomycetes; order Kitasatosporales; family Streptomycetaceae; genus Streptomyces; species Streptomyces sp. NPDC028722. The sequence goes on along the minus strand of NZ_JBEZWU010000005.1, from coordinate 396,710 downwards.
TCACCGGACGCCTTCCTGGACCTGTTGGCGGTCGAGCGGGTCACCGTGCTGAACCAGACGCCGTCCGCCTTCTACCAGCTGATGCGTGCCGACGCCGACCGCCCGCGCGAACTGGCGCTGCGGCACGTGGTGTTCGGCGGCGAGGCGCTGGACATCGGCCGGCTCACCGACTGGTACGCCCGGCATCCGCACACCCCGCGCCTGGTCAACATGTACGGCATCACGGAGACCACCGTGCACGTGTCGTACCAGGAACTGGACCGGGACCTGGCCGCGGCCGGCGGGGGCAGTGCCATCGGGCGGGCGATACCCGACCTGCGGGTGTACGTCCTGGACTGCGCGCTGCGGCCGGTGCCGGCCGGGGTGCCGGGCGAGCTGTACGTGGCCGGGCCCGGCCTGGCCCGCGGCTACCTGGGCCGGGCCGCGCTGACCGCCGGACGGTTCGTGGCCTGCCCGTACGGGGCGCCCGGCGAGCGGATGTACCGCACCGGCGACCTCGCCCGCCGGCGGCCGGACGGCACGCTCCTCTACCTCGGCCGGGCCGACGAACAGGTCCAGCTGCGCGGCTTCCGCATCGAACTCGGGGAGATCGCCACCGTCCTCGGCCGGCACCCACGGCTCGCCGAGGTGGCCGTGGTGGCCCGCGAGGACCGGCCCGGCGACCAGCGCCTGGTCGCCTACGTCGTCCCGCACGAACCGCACGCCGTCCCGCACGGACCGGACGGCGGCCCGCGTGACCCGCACGCCGTCCCGCATGACCGGGACCGCGGTGCCTCCGACCGTGAACTGGCCGCCGAAGTGAGGGCGTTCGCCGCCGAGCGGCTGCCCGAACACATGGTGCCCGCCGCCGTCGTACGGCTGCCCGCCCTCCCCCTGACCGCCAACGGCAAGCTCGACCGGCGGGCCCTGCCCGCACCCGCGTACACCACCTCCGCCCGTGCCCCGCGCACCCGCGAGGAGGGCGCCCTGTGCGCGGTGTTCGCCGCGGTCCTCGGACTCGAACGCATCGGCGCGGACGACGACTTCTTCGCCCTCGGCGGGCACTCGCTGCTCGCCACCCGCATCGTCAACCGGGTCCGTGCCGAACTCGGCGCGGAACTGGAGGTCCGCGACCTGTTCGAGGCGCCCAGCCCGGCCGCGCTCGCCGGCCGGCTGCGCGCCGCCGCGCCGGACCGGCCCGCGCTGACCGCCCGGCCGCGCCCGGCGGTCGTCCCCCTGTCGTACGCCCAGCAGCGGCTGTGGTTCGTCGAGCGGCTCGGCGCCCCCGGCGGCCTCTACGCCATCCCCCTCGCGGTCCGGCTCACCGGCCCGCTCGACGTCCCCGCGCTCCACACGGCACTGCACGACCTCGTCGCCCGCCACGAGGCACTGCGGACCGTGTTCCCGGCGCGCACCGACCCCGGTGCCGGGGCCACCCCCGTTCCCGGCACCGGTCCGGCGGGAGGCGTCGGACCGGCCGAGCAGCGCGTGCTCGCGCCGGCCGACGCCGTCCTGCCCCTGCCCGCCGACCACGTCACCGAGGCCGGGCTGCCCACGGCCCTGGCCGCGGAGGCGGCCCGCGGTTTCGACCTGGAGACCGAGATCCCCCTGCGGGCCCGGCTGTTCACGCTCGGCCCCGGCGAACACGTCCTGCTGCTCGTCCTGCACCACATCGCCGGCGACCGCTGGTCCCTCACCCCGCTGGTCCGGGACCTGACGGCCGCCTACGCGGCCCGCAGCGCCGGCCACGCGCCCGCGCCGGCGCCGCTGCCGGTGACGTACACCGATTTCACCCTCTGGCAGCGCGACCTCCTCGGAGCCGAGAACCGGCCGCACAGCGAACTCGCCCGCCAGCTGGCGTACTGGACGGCGGCCCTCGACGGGCTGCCCGAGGAACTGGCGCTGCCCCGGGACCACCCGCGCGGCGCCCGCACCAGCCACCGGGGCGGCACCGTGCGCGCCACCCTGCCCGAGCGGCTCGCCACCGAGCTGCGGCGGCGCGCCGCCGAGTGGAACGCCAGCCCGTTCATGGTGCTCCAGGCGGCCTTGGCCGCCCTGCTCACCCGGCTCGGCGCGGGCACCGACATCCCGCTCGGCACCCCCGTGGCGGGCCGCGGCGACGAACGCCTCCACGACGTCGTCGGCATGTTCGTCAACACCCTCGTGCTGCGCACCGACACCTCCGGCGACCCCGGCCTGCGGGACCTCGTGGACCGGGTGCGCGAGCGGGACCTGGCCGCCTACCGGCACCAGGACGTGCCGTTCGAGAAGCTGGTGGAGGTCCTCGCCCCGGAGCGCTCGATGGCCCGGCACCCCCTGTTCCAGGTGATGTTCGCCCTCCAGCAGGAGACGCCCGCCCTGACCGCCGGCCCCGCCGGCCCCGCCGGGCTCACCGTACGGCCCGAGGAAGTGCCGTCGGCCACCGCCAAATGGGACCTGTTCTTCCAGTTCTCCGAGGCGGGCCCGGACGTGGAACTGGCCCTGGAGTACAGCGCCGACCTGTTCGCGTCCGGCACCGCCCGGCGCATCGCCGACGCCTGTGTCCGGCTGCTCGGCGCCGCCCTGGCCGACCCCGAGCGCCCGCTGTCCCGGCTGGACCTGCTCGGCGCCGACGAGCGGGACGCACTGCTGGCCCGCGGCACCCGCCGCACCGGCACCCCGGCCACCACGGTCACCGACCTCGCGGCCCGGCGGGCCGCCGCCGCCCCGGACGCCGTCGCCCTGGTCCACCGGGACGCGGCAGGCCACCTCATCCGCACCAGCCACGGCGAGCTGCACCGCGCCGCCGGCCGGCTGGCCCACCTGCTGGCCGCGCGCGGCGTCGGCCGCGGCGACCTGGTCGCGCTGTGCCTGGAACGCGGCCCGGCCACCGTGACCGCGCTGCTCGCCATCGCCCAGGCCGGCGCCGCCTACCTGCCCCTGGACCCGGCCTACCCGGCCGCCCGGATGCGGGACATGCTCGCCGACGCCGGGGCCCGGCTGCTGCTCACCCAGGACTCCCTCGCCGCCCGCTGCGCCGAGGCGGCGGGCCCCGGCACCGAGCCGCTCGTGCTGGACGCCCCCGCCACCGGGGAGGCCCTGGCCGCGCTGCCCGCTCACGCGCCGGACGTGCCCGCGCCCCGCCCCGACGACCTCCTCTACGTCATCTACACCTCCGGTTCCACCGGCCGCCCCAAGGGCGTCGCCGTCTCCCACCGGGCCGCCGTACGCCTCGTGCACGGGCTGCCCGAGCTGGAGTTCACCGCCGACGACACGTTCCTGTACTTCGCGCCGGTGGCGTTCGACGCGTCCACCTTCGAGATCTGGGCGCCGCTCGTGCACGGCGCCCGGCTCGCCGTGTGCCCGCCGGGGCCGGCCGACCCCGAGGCGCTCGGCGTGTTCCTGCGGGAGGCCGGGGTGAGCGTCGCCTTCCTCACCACCCAGTTCGTCAACGCCGTCGCCGACACCCGGCCGGGCGCCCTGGCCCCGCTGCGGGCCCTGCTCACCGGCGGCGAGGCACACTCCCGGGACCACCTCGACCGGCTGCGGGCCGCCCTGCCGGACACCACCGTGCACAACGTGTACGGCCCGACCGAGACCACCACGTTCGCCACCCTCCAGGACACCGCGGACGCCATCGACGCCCCGGCGGGCGTGCCCATCGGCCTGCCCGTCGGCGACACCTGCGCCTACGTCCTCGACGAGACGCTGCGACCGGTGCCGCAGGGCGTGGTCGGCGAGCTGTACCTGGCCGGACCCGGCCTGGCCCGCGGCTACCTGGGCCGGCCCGCCCTGACCGCCGAGCGGTTCACCGCCTGCCCGTACGGGGAGCCCGGCGCGCGCATGTACCGCACCGGCGACCTGGTGCGCTGGGACGTCCGCGGCCGGCTCGACTACGTCGGCCGCGCCGACCAGCAGGTGAAGATCCGCGGCTACCGCATCGAACCCGGCGAGATCGAACGCCGCCTCACGGCCCACCCGGCGGTCGCCCGGGCCGCCGTCGTCGCCGCCGCCGACCCCGGCGACCGTGCCGACCCGGCCGGCCGGCGGCAACTGGTCGCCTACGTCGTCCCTGCACCCGGCGGCCCCGCCCCCGGGCCGGAGGAACTGCGCCGGCACCTGTCGCGGTCGCTGCCCCCGTACATGGTGCCGGGCGCGTACGTGCCGCTGCCGGACCTGCCGACGACCGTCAACGGCAAGCTCGACGTGGCCGCCCTGCCGCCCGCCCCGGCCCGGCCCGCCGGCCCCGCCGCCCGTGCGCCCCGTACCGACGCCGAACGGCGGCTGTGCGCGGCCGTCACCGAGGTGCTCGGCGTGCCGGCCGGCCCCGACGACGCGTTCTTCGCGCTCGGCGGGGACAGCCTGAAGGCGATCCGGCTGGTCAACGCCGCCGCCCGGGCCGGGCTGCGGATCGGCCTCGCCGCCGTCTTCGAACACCGCACGCTGGAGGCGCTGGCCGCGAGCGCCGCCGCCGACGGTGGCACCGTCGACCTGCTCGGACCTGTGCTGCCCCTGCGCACCACCGGCAGCCGGCCGCCGCTGTTCTGCGTGCACGGCGGGCTCGGCTTCGGCATCCCGTTCGCGGCGCTCACCGAACACCTCGACCCCGGCCAACCCGTGTACGCCCTCCAGGCCCGCGGCCTCGCCGGCACCGGCCCGCTGCCCGGGACCGTCACCGAGGTCGCGGCCGACTACCTGACCCGGATCAGGGCCGTCCAGCCGCACGGCCCGTACCACCTGCTGGGCTGGTCCTACGGCGGCATCGTCGCCCACGAGATCGCGGTCCTGCTGCACACGGCCGGCGAGGAGGTCGCCTACCTCGCCAACCTCGACGCCTACCCCGACGACGGCCGCGGCGCCCACCCCACCGACGCGGAGTTCCTCGCCGACTTCCTCACCGAGGCCGGTGCCGACGCAACCGGCCCGGACCGGCTCGACCCGCCGGCCGTCGCCGCCCACCTCCGGCGCACCGGCGGTCCGCTCGCCGGCCTCGGCCGGGCCACCCTGGAACGGCTGCTCGCCGTCATGCGCAACCACCTCGACCTGGTCCAGCGGCACACCCCGAGCCGCTTCGACGGCTGCCCGGTGACGCTGTTCCTGGCCGCCGACGGGCTCACCGGGGAGGAACGCGCCCTGAAAGCCAAGAGCTGGGAGCCGTACCTGGGCCGGCCCGCCGAGCTCCACGAAGTGCCCTGCGGCCACCAGCAGATGCTGCGGCCCGCACCGGCCGCGCTCATCGGCGCCGCCGTGGAACACCGGCTGCGCGCCCTGGCCGCCGCCCGCTGACCCGCTACCGCAGACCGTCCCACCCACCGTCCGAGATCTGGAGACCCGCCATGGCCAATCCCTTCGACAACGAAGACGGCACCTTCCTCGTCCTCGTCAACGACGAGGGGCAGCACTCCCTGTGGCCGTCCTTCGCCGCGGTGCCCGACGGCTGGCGCGTGGCCCTGGACGCCACCGACCGCGCCACCGCCGTCGCCCACGTGGAGAACCACTGGACCGACATGCGCCCGCTCAGCCTCCAGCGGCAGGCGGACTGACCGTGGCCGTGTCCGACACCGCGATCCTCGCCGAGGGCCTCAGCAGGACCTACCGCTCCCACACCGCGCTGCACGGCATCGACCTGGCGGTGCCGGCCGGCACCGTGCTGGGGGTCCTCGGACCCAACGGCGCGGGCAAGACCACCACCGTCCGCATCCTCGCCACCCTGGACCAGCCGTCCGGCGGGCGGGCCGTCGTCGCCGGGTACGACGTGCAGCGCCAGGGCCGCGAGGTGCGCCGCCGCATCGGCCTGGCCGGACAGTACGCCGCCGTCGACGAACTCCTCACCGGGCGGGAGAACCTCGTCCTGCTGGCCCGGCTGCTGAGGTTCGGGCGGCGCGGCGCCGTCCGCCGGGCCGCCGAACTGCTGGACCGGTTCGAGCTGACCGAGGCCGCCGACCGGCCCGCGGGCACCTACTCGGGCGGCATGCGCCGCCGGCTCGACCTGGCCACCTGCGTCCTCGGCGACCCCGAGGTGCTGTTCCTGGACGAACCCACCACCGGCCTCGACCCGGCCAGCCGCAACGTCCTGTGGGACGTGGTCCGTGACCTGGCCGCCGGCGGCGTGACCATCCTGCTCACCACCCAGTACCTGGAGGAGGCCGACCAGCTCGCCGACCGCGTCGCCGTCATCGACGCCGGCCGGGTCATCGCCGAAGGCACCCCGGACGCCCTGAAACGGCAGGTCGGCACCGACCGGCTGGAGGTGACCGTGGCCCGCCCCGAGCACCTCGCCGACGCGGTCGCCGCACTGGCCGTGCTCGGCGGTCCGGCCCCCGTCACCGACGAGGCCGCCCGCCGGGTCTCCGTACAGCTCGGCACGGACGGCCTGGACGACCTGGCCCGCGCCGCGCAGGCCCTGCGCGACAAGGGTGTGCCCACCGTCGACTTCGAACTGCGCAAGCCCACGCTCGACGACGTCTTCTTCGACCTCACGGGCACGGGCCGGAAAGAGGAGCCCCAGTGACGGCCACGGCCACCACCCCGACCGCCACCGAACGGCCGGCCGCCCGCCCCGGGCCGGCCGGTCCCGTCCGCGGCCACCTCGGCGACACGCTCGCCCTGGCCGGCCGCCACCTGACCCACCTGCGCCGCTCACCGGGCCGGCTGGTGCTGGTCACCATGAACCCGCTGGTGATGCTGGTCGCCGTCGGCTATCTGTTCCGCAGCTCCATGCACATCCCCGGCGGCGTCGCCTACGAGGACTTCATCATGGCCGGCATCGCCATCCAGGTCGGCCTGACCGGCGTCGGCCCCACCGCCATCGGGGTCGCCCTGGACCTGCGGCACGGACTGGTCGACCGGTTCCGTTCCCTGCCGATCGCCCCGTCGTCCGTGCTCCTCGGCCGCACCCTGTCCGACCTGCTCGTCGGCGCGGTCAGCCTGACCGCGGTCAGCCTCGTCGGACTGGGCGTGGGCTGGCGTCCGCACGAGGGCGTGCTGCGCACCGCCGCCGGCTTCGGCGTGCTGCTCGCCTTCGTGTACGTGATGACGTGGGTCGGCATCCTGCTCGGCACCACCCAGCGCAACATCGAGGCCATCGACGGCACCGGCGCCCTGGTGCTCGTCATCCTCAGCTTCCTGTCCAACGCCTACGTGCCCGTCAGCGGCCTGCCCGGCTGGCTGCGCCCCGTCGCCGAGTGGAACCCGGTCACCTCGGTCGTCACCACCTGCCGGCAGCTGTGGGGCAACGACCCCGGGGTGGCGGCCACCGGAGGCTTCCCCGGGCATCACCCGGGCCTGGTGACCGCCGTGACACTGACGGCGCTGCTGCTGGCCGCGGTGTGGGGCAGCGTCCGCGGATTCCGCCGCGCGGGCAGCCGCTGACACCGGCGCATCCCTCGGGCAACCGCCGTCAGCGGTCCGTCAGTTGGCGGTCACTGGGCAGTCATCGGCGCTGACTAGGTTTCTGACCGAGCCGCCTGGCTGCCCCTTCTTCCCGCGCAGCCGCACCGCTCTCGCGCACCGCTTCTCCCGCCTTCTTCCCGCCTCACCGACCGGCAATCCGAAAACGGAGGACCGAGCCATGACCACGGCCGCTCCCGAGCGCCTCACCCGTATCCGGGAAATCATCGCCGAGAACATCGACGTCGACCCCGGGCGTCTTTCCGACACGGCGCTCTTCATCGACGAACTCGGCGCCGACTCCCTGAAGCTCATCGACGTCCTCAGCGCGCTGGAGATGGAGTACTCCATCGTCATCGACATGAACGAACTGCCGAACATGGTCAACGTCGAGGCCACCTACCGGGTCGCCGCCGCAGCCGCCGGCTGGTGACGCCCATGTCCACAGAGCAGTGCACGGACCGGACCGGCCACCGGCGGGTCGTCGTCACCGGCTTCGGCGTGATCTCCAGCATCGGCACCGGTGTCGAGGAGTACACCGCGGGCCTGCGGGCCGGCCGGTCCGGCGCCCGGCCGATCACCCGCTTCGACACCGAGGGCTTCGGGCAGAACACCGCCTGCGAGGTCCCCGACTTCGAGCCGGAGCGCTGGATCCGCAACCTGCCGCTCGACCACGTGGGCCGCGCCGGCCGGTTCGCCGTCGCCGCGGCCCGCATGGCCGTCGAGGACGCCGGACTGGACGAGGCCGCCCTCGCCGACCGGGCCGCCGTCATCACCGTCGGCACCACCGACGGCGAGTCCCACGACATCGCCGTCCTGCTGGAACAGGAACTGGCCGCCGGTGACCCCGAGGCGATGGACCCGGTCCGCGCCCGCCGCGTGTACGCCGGCCGGCTGTCCACCGCGATCGCCCGGGAACTGCGCATGCCGAACGTGGAGGCGACCACCGTCACCACCGCCTGCGCCGCCGGTAACTACTCGATCGGCTACGGCCTGGACGCCATCCGCTCCGGCGAGGTCGACCTGGCGCTGTGCGGCGGCGCGGACGCCGTCAACCGCAAGGCGTTCGCCCTGTTCAAACGGTTCGGGGCGCTCAGCCCGGACGTGGTGCGCCCCTTCGACAAGGACCGCACGGGCATCCTCACCGGCGAGGGCGCCGGCATCCTCGTCATGGAGAGCCTGGAGTCGGCCCTGGCCCGCGGCGCGCACATCTACGCCGAGGTCCTCGGCTACGGCCTCAGCTGCGACGCCGCCCACCCCACCGCACCCAACCGGGAGGGCATCGCCCGGGGCATCCGGCTGGCCCTGGACGACGCGGGTGTCAAGGAGCGGGAGGTCGACTTCATCTCCGCGCACGGCACCGGCACCCGGGCCAACGACAGCACCGAGACAGCGGCCATCCTCGACGTGTACGGGGACGCCCCGCCGCGCACGGTCGCCGTGAAGTCGATGCTGGGCCACTCGATGGGAGCCGCCAGCGCGCTCGGCGCGATCGCCTGCGGCCTCGCCATCGAGCACGGGTTCATCCCGCCCACCATCAACCACCGCGAGACCGACCCGGAGTGCCCCCTCGACGTCGTACCCAACAAGGCGGTCGAGGCGGACGTACGGATCGTGCAGAACAACTCGAGTGCCTTCGCCGGCAACAACGCCGTGCTGATCCTGGGCACCTACGGGGAGAAGGTACGGCCATGAGCAACGCAACTGCCGTCCCGCGGGCCGCGCTGCCCCCGGACACGCCCGTCATCACCGGCTGGTCGGCGGTGTCACCGTACGGCGTGGGCCGTGCCGCGTTCGCCGCCGGCGTGCGAGCCGGAGCGAAGACGGCGGTGAAGGCGGACGCCGCTCTCGGCACCCTGCCGTCACCGGACGTCTGCACCGTGCCCGGCTTCGACGTCCAGGAGCTGCTCGGCAAGCGCGGCACCGCCAAGATGGACCGGCTCACCGCGCTCGCGCTGGTCACCTCCGACGGGCTGCTGCGCGACGCCGACGGCACGCCGGCGGTCCCCACCGACGACCGCACCGGCGTCGTCCTCGGCATCACCATGGGCAGCCTGGAGAACGTCACCGACTTCCTGCGCCAGTCCTACACCAACGAGCGGCCCTTCTACGTCGACGCCGGCCGCATCCCGTTCGGCAGCCTCAACCACGCCGCCGGCGCCTGCGCCATCCGGCACGGACTGAAGGGCCCCAACACCACCGTCGCCGGCGGCCGGGCCGCCGGACTGCTCGCCCTGAACTACGCCCGCCGGCTGCTCGGGCAGGGCCGGGCCACCAAGTACGTGGCCGGGTCGGCGGAGGAGTTCTCCGCCGCGCACGCCTGGTACGAGGCGACCGCCGCCCAACCCGGCGACCCGGCGCCGCTGCTCGGCGAGGGCTGCGGACTGTTCCTCGTCGAGCCCGCCGGCCGCGCCGCACAACCGCCGCTGGCGGCCGTCCTGGGCATCGAGACCCGCGTCGACATCGACGACGACCCGTTCGCCGCGGTCGGCGCCTGCGCCCGCCGCGCCCTGGACCGGGCCGGGGTCGGCGCCGACGAGGTCTGGGCGGCCGTACCCTGTGCGGCGCCGAGCGCCGCCGGCCGCGCCGAGCACGAGGCGCTCGCCGCGCTGGTGCCCGCCGAGGCACTGGGCCGGGTGCCGTCCATGGAACTGCTCGGCGACGCCGGCGCCGCCACCGCGTCCTTCCAGATCGCCGCGGTGCTCTCCGTCGCCGGGGCCGAACCGGCGGCCCGGGGCCGGATCGCGCTGGTGACGGCCGTGGACCGGGACGGTGCCGTGGCCGCGGCCGTGCTGCGACTGCTCGGGGAGGACGCGTGATCGCCCTGGTCAGCGGCGGTTCCCGGGGCATCGGACGGGCCGTCGTCCTGCGGCTCGCGCAGGACGGGCACGACGTGTCGTTCTGCTACCGCTCCCGGCAGGACGCCGCCGAGGAACTCGCCAAGGAAGCCGCCGAGGCGGGCACCCGGGTGCTCGCCGTGCGCTGCGACGTGGCCGACCCGGCGGACGTACGCGAGTGGTACACCCGCACCGAACGCGAACTCGGTCCCGTCGACGCCGTCGTCACCTCCGCGGGCATCACCCGCGACCGGCCGCTGGTGCTGATGGGCCAGGACGACTGGGACGGGGTGCTGCGCACCAACCTCGACGGCGTCTACCACGTGTGCCGGTCCGCCGCGTTCTCCATGAGCAAACGCCGCACCGGCGTCATCGTCAACCTGTCCTCCGTGGCGGGCATCCACGGCAACACCGGCCAGGCCAACTACGCCGCGTCCAAGGCCGGGATCATCGGTTTCACCAAGTCACTCGCCCGGGAACTGGGCCCGCGGGGCGTGCGCGCCAACGTCGTCGCCCCCGGCCTGATCGAGACCGACATGGTCGGCGGCATGCCGGAGGCGGCCCGCGAACGTCAGCTCAAGAGCGTGCCGCTGGGCCGGCTCGGCCGCGCCGAGGAGGTGGCCGACCTGGTGTCGTTCCTGGTGTCCGACCGGGCCGCCTACATCACGGGGTCGGTCGTGGAGATCCACGGGGGCGGCGTCTTCTGATGGGGGAGCAGATGCGGGGCACGGGGGCGGGGGCGGCGGAGCAGCGCTACGACGCCGTGGTGGTCGGCAGCGGGGTCGGCGGCCTGGTGACGGCCGGCTATCTGGCCGCCGACGGCCGCCGGGTCCTCGTCCTGGAACAGCACGACGTGGCGGGCGGCAACGCCCACGTCTTCCGGCGCCGGCGCCGGTACGAGTTCGACGTCGGCACGCACTACCTCGGCGACTGCGGCCCGGACGGCCTGCTGCCCGCCGTCCTGTCCGGGCTGGGCGTCGCCGACCGGGTGCGGTTCCGGCCGCTGGACAACGAGGGCGGCTTCGACCGGATCATCACGCCCACCGCACAGGTCGACGTACCGGCCGGCTGGGACCGCTACCGGGACCGCCTCGCCGCGGCCCTGCCCGCCGAGGCCGACGCCGTGCACCGCTTCGTCGACCTCGCCACGGCCGTGGCCGGCGCCGGCCGGGCCAGCCTGCTCGGCACCCCGATGGTCGAGCTGTTCCGCCGGTCGCCGCAGACCATGCGCTGGAACCGGCGCACGCTGGGCCAGGCCCTGGACCACTGCGGGCTGTCCGCCCGGGGCCGCACCCTGCTCGCCGCGCAGGCCGGCAACTACGGCGCCATGCCGGACCACGTCGGGCTCGCCGAACACGTCACGATGATGGACCACTACCTGCGCGGCGCCTACTACCCCGAGGGCGGCGGCCAGGCCCTCGTCGCCGCGTTCGTGGAGGCCCTGGAGGCGTACGGCGGCGAGCTGCGCACCCGCTGCCAGGTACGGCGCATCCTGGTGGGCGAAGGCCGTGCCACCGGCGTCGAACTCACCGACGGCACCCGGATCCTGGCCCCGCTGGTGGTGTCCAACGCCGACTACCGCAGCACCGTCCTCGACCTGTGCGGCGGCGAGGAGACCTTCCCCGCCGACCTGGTCGCCCGGACCCGCGCGGCCACCATGCGGGACGCGGTCGTCGCCGTCTACGTCGCCCTCGACACCGAGCTGCCCGGCCTGCCCAACGCCAACATCTGGTGGCACGCCACCGACGACATGGAGGGCGCGCACGCCGCGATGCTGGAGCACCACGCCCGCACCGGCACCCTGGACCGCATCCCCCAGCTCGCCTTCTCCTTCGCCTCCGTGAAGGACGCCGGCTCGCCCGCGGTGTGCCCGCCGGGCCACAGCAACTTCCAGCTGATGACGATCCTGCCGTCGGGGGACGGGTTCTGGGGCACCGGCGGCGGCCCCCTCGCGGGCGAGCCGTACCGCCGCCGTCCCGCCTACCTGGCCCGCAAGCGGGAGGTCACCGAGCTGGTCCTGGACGCCGCCGAACAGGTCCTCGGCCCCTTCCGGGACCGCGTCACCCATGTCGAGACGTCCACCCCGCTCACCAACGAGCGTTACATCCGCGCCAGCGGCGGCACCCCGTACGGCATGGCCACCTGGGGCCCGGGGCGGCAGCGGCCCGACGTGCGCACCGACGTCGAGGGGCTGTACGTGGTCGGGCAGAACACCCGGCACGGCAGCGGCATGGCCGGGGTCGCGGCCGGCGGCATGGCCGCGGTCTCCCACATCCTGGGCCGGCCGCTGCTCCCGGAGGTGTTCGCCGGCGCGGTACTCGGCGACCCGGCCCGGCTGCCCCGGCGCGAGGCCGGCTGGGACCCGCTGCGGGTGTCGCGGGGCCGGGCCCGACAGCAGGCCAAGGGCCTGGCCCGCATCGGCTGACCGGCCGCCGCCGGTTCGGCTCGCACCGGTCCCCCCGGGCCGGCGCCGCCGGCTCGCCCTCCCGGCCGTCGGCCGGTTCCGGCCGGCCTCCATCCTCCCGAACTCGTATCGGAGCAGTGTTCCCATGACCTCACAGGTGTCCCAGGTCCCGTCCTTCTCCGTGATCTCCGGTGCCCAGGTGCACCAGGTGCTCGACGGCGCCGAGGAGGAGGTCGTCTCCACGGTCGAGGCCGCCTACCGGCTGCACGGCGAGGCGCGGACCGTCAACCCCGACTCGTACTTCCTGCGCTTCCCGGACCGGCCGTCCTCCCGGATCATCGCGCTGCCCGCCTCGGTGGGCGGCGACGTCGACGTGCACGGCATCAAGTGGATCTCCAGCTTCCCGGAGAACGTGGCCGGTGGCCTGCCCCGGGCCTCGGCCGTCCTCGTCCTCAACGACGCGGACAACGGCTACCCGTTCGCCTGCCTGGAGTCCTCGATCATCAGCGCCGCGCGCACCGCCGCCTCCGCGGCCCTCGCCGCCGACCGGATCAGCCGGGCCCGCGGCACCCGGCCCACCCGGGTCGGCTTCATCGGCACCGGCCTGATCGCCCGCTACCTGCACACCTACCTGGCGGCCACCGGATTCGCCTTCGACGCCCTGGGCGTGCACGACCTGTCCGCGGAGCACGCCGAGGGCTTCACCGGGTACCTGCGGCGTGCGGCCGGCGACGCGGCGCGGATCACCGTGTACGACAAGCCCGAGGACCTGATCCGCTCCAGCGACCTCGTCGTCTTCGCCACCGTCGCGGGCGAGCCGCACGTGACCGACCCCGGCTGGTTCACGCACAACCCGCTGGTGCTGCACGTGTCGCTGCGCGACCTGGCCCCGGAGGTCGTCCTGGCCGCGTGGAACGCGGTCGACGACATCGACCACTGCCTGAAGGCCGGCACCTCGCCCCACCTGGCCGAACAGCTCACCGGCAACCGGGACTTCCTCGCCGGGACCCTGTACGACGTGCTGACCGGCGCGATCACCCCGCCCGCCGACCGGCCGGTGGTCTTCTCACCGTTCGGGCTCGGCGTGCTCGACCTGGCGGTGGCCAAGTACGTCTACGACCGGATCCGCGACACCGGCGAACTGCACACCGTGCCCGGCTTCTTCCACGAGCTGAAGCGCTACGGCTGACCCCGTGCGCGCCGGAGCCCGCCCGCCCCGGCGCGCACTGACGAACGGATGACGGCCCGCTGACCGAACGGCCGCGCGACGGGCGACCGCCTTGTCCGCCCCTCCGGCAGCCGCACAGAATCGACGCCATGAGATCTTTCGCCACTCTGGACGAGTTCTCCGCCGCCGTCGGCGAACACCTCGGCCACAGCCCGTGGTCGCGGGTCACCCAGGAGCAGGTGGACCAGTTCGCGGGCGCGACCGGCGACCTCCAATGGATCCACACCGATCCGGAGCGCGCGGCGACCGGCCCGTTCGGCGGAACCATCCTGCACGGCTATATGACCCTGGCCCTGCTGCCCACCATGATGCGTGCCATCTTCGACATCGAGAAGATCGAGATGGGCGTCAACTTCGGCCTGGACAAGGTGCGTTTCCCGCACCCGGTGCCGGTCGGCTCCCGGGTGCGGGGCGGCGCGAAGCTCACCGGGGTGCGGGAGACGCCCGTCGGCCATCTGGCCGCCGTCCGCATGACGGTGGAGGTCGAGGGGCAGCCCCGGGCCGCCTGCGTGGCCGACACGCTGTCGTTGTTCGTCGGCCCCTGACGGCCGCGGCCTCAAGAGGGGTGTTTTTACCACCGATTTCGCCACCCCTTCGCCACCACAATGAGGGGGAGGGCGCTTCGGCCCACGACGAACGTACGACACCGGCACCGCGTACGGCGGAGCGGGGCGAGGAAGGAGCGAGTCGCATGGACGACCGCACGATGCAGCTCGGCGGGGGCCGCCAGCCGGCGGCGATCCAGGGGTTCTCGGTGCCCGCCGGCATGACGGGACTGCGGCGGGCGATGGCGCTGTGCTGGATGTCGATGGCGGCTTTCGGCCGTTCCCTCGCCGTGTCCGGTGCGATCAGCCTGGTCGGTCCGGGCCTGGGCATGGTGCCACGGGCCATGGAGGGGGTGCGCTCCCTGGCCGCGCACCAGCGCGAACTCGCCCGGCGCTGGGCGGGGGTGGAGATCCCGGGCCCGCCCGGACCACTGCCGCCCGCGCCCGCGGGTGCCTCCGGTGCGGTCGCCCGCTACCGCTGGATCATGAGCGACCCGCAGACGCGGCGTGAGTACGTCTGGGTCCTCGCCGACCCGCTCGCCGGCGGCTTCCTGGCCTTCTTCCCGCTCGCGCTGATCCTCAGCGGCCTATGGGGCGTCTTCCTCGCCTTCTTCGGGGTTCCGCTGTCCACCGAGTGGGACGGCCTGTGGTACCAGTTCATCCCGATCGAGGGCCAGACGACGGCGGTCCTCGCCGGTGTCCTGGGGTTGCTCCAGCTGCCGCTGGCCCTGTGGGCGGCGCCGCGCGCGGTGCGCCGGCACGCCCTGTACACGAGGGCCATGCTCGCGCCGAGCGAGAGCGAGATCATGGCCAGCCGGATCCAGCACCTGGCCGCCACCCGCTCCGACGCGGTGGACACGCAGATGGCCGAGATCCGCCGGATCGAGCGGGACCTCCACGACGGCGCCCAGGCCCGCCTGGTTGCCATGGGCATGACCTTGGACGCGGCCGAGCACCTGCTGGAGACCAACCCCGAGGCCGTCCGCGCCCTGCTCATCGAGGCCCGCCAGTCCTCCTCCGCGGCCCTGGAGGAACTGCGCAACCTGGTCCGCGGCATCCACCCACCCGTCCTCGCCGACCGGGGACTCGCCGACGCCGTACGGGCGTTGGCGATGGTCTGCCCGGTACGCACCGAGGTACAGGTCGACCTGCCGGGCCGCCCGGAGATGCCGGTGGAGTCCGCCGCCTACTTCGCCATCTCCGAGATCCTCACCAATGTCGCAAAGCATGCGCGGGCCGACCGGGCGTGGATCGATCTTCGTTACGATCGCGGCATGCTCCACATCACCGTCACCGACGACGGTCACGGCGGCGCCGACGCCTCCCGCGGCACCGGCCTGCGGGGCATCGAGCGGCGGCTCGCCACCTTCGACGGCGTGCTGGCCCTGAGCAGTCCGGTCAACGGGCCGACGATGGTGACGATGGAGATCCCGTGCGTATTGTCCTCGCCGAAGACCACTTCCTCCTGAGGGACGGGCTGATCCGCCTGCTGGGGGCCTACGGCCACGACGTGGTGGCCGCCGTGGACAACGGCACCGACCTGCTCGAGGCGCTGGGCCGGGAACAGCCGGACGTCGCCGTCGTCGACGTCCGGCTGCCGCCGAACTTCACCGACGAGGGCCTGCGCGCCGTCCTGGCCGCGCGCAAGGAGAATCCGGACCTCGCGGTGCTCCTGCTCTCCCAGTACGTCGAACCCCTCTACGCCCGCGAGCTGCTCACCAGCGGCGGCCGGGGCGTCGGCTACATGCTCAAGGACCGCGTCACCAACGGTGCCCAGTTCCTGGACTCCATCCAGCGGGTCGCCGCGGGCGGCACGGCCATGGACCCCGACGTCATCTCCCAGCTGCTGGTCCGCAAGGAGCGCGACGAGTCCGTCGGGAGTCTGACCGAACGGGAGCGCGAGGTGCTCGAACTCCTCGCCCAGGGCCGCTCCAACGCCGGCATCGCGGCGGGCCTGTTCGTCACCGAGAAGGCCGTCGCCAAGCACATCAGCAACATCTTCACCAAGCTGGGCCTGCTCCCGACGGACGGCGACAACCGCCGGGTGCTGGCCGTCCTGACCTACCTGGACCAGTGACCCGGCGGCCCGGGAGACACAGCGGGCCGCGCCCCGTCCGGCCGGACGGGACACGGCCCCGGGGTGCCGGGCCCTGGCGGATCAGTACCGCGGGCGGTTGAACCACGCCGACGCGGCGCCGGTGACCATCGACGCCAGGATGATGCCGGCCATGGCCAGCGAGATCAGCCCGAAGAAGGTCGCGGAGCCGTTCCCCCCGTTGACCATGTTGGTGATGCCGCCGAGGATCATCAGACCCGCGTAGACGATCGTCGTGATGCGGATGCCGCTGCCACCGTTCTTGAACTTCACGCCCAGGAAGATCGACAGCGCGCCCAGACCGACCAGCAGGGCCGCGAACAGGTAGCCAAGACCGGCCAGGCCGTCGGTGCTGTCACCGGAGCCGACGCCGTTGGACACGTCCTGGACGGCGCCGACCGTCGCACCGATGATGAAACCGGCCAGGATCTGGAAACCGGACAGGACGAACAGCAGCACCCGGGCGGTCTTCATCAGGCCGGGCATCTCCATCGGGACGCCGTAGCCGGGCTGCTGGAACGGCGGCGCGGCCGGGTAGCCGTAACCGGGCTGGCCCTGCGGCGCGGCCGGGTAGCCGTAGCCGGGCTGGCCCTGCGGGGGCTGGGGCGGGTATCCGGGCTGCTGGCCCTGCGGCGCGCCGTAGGGGTTGTTCGGGTCGCCAAAGCTCATGGCGGTCTTTCCTCCGTTTGCTCAAGTGCGGGGACGACGCGCGGCACGGTGCGGAGGAAAGTTCTACAGATGCGGTCCGTCCCCCCGGTACTGCCCGCGGCACTGTGAGCTCATCGTCTTTTAACAGGCTCTTACTTGTCCAGCCGCAAGCCCCGGGCGTTGTGCAAGTGCAACATCGATGATCACGGGAAACACCCACCGGATTGGTACCGAGGCCGGGTCATCCGCGAGGATGGGACCCATGACCGCCCAGATTCTCGATGGCAAGGCCACCGCAGCCGCGATCAAGTCCGATCTGACCGCCCGCGTGGCGGCGCTGAAGGAGAAGGGCGTCACGCCCGGCCTCGGCACGATCCTGGTCGGGGACGACCCCGGCAGCCAGAAGTACGTCGCCGGCAAGCACCGCGACTGCGCCCAGGTGGGCATCGCCTCCATCCAGCGCGAGCTGCCGGCCACCGCCACCCAGGAGGAGATCGAGGCGGTCGTCCGCGAGCTGAACGAGGACCCCGCCTGCACCGGTTACATCGTCCAGCTGCCGCTGCCCAAGGGCATCGACGAGAACCGCGTCCTGGAACTCATGGACCCGGCCAAGGACGCCGACGGCCTGCACCCCACCAACCTCGGCCGCCTCGTGCTGAACGAGCCGGCCCCGCTGCCCTGCACCCCCAACGGCATCCTCACCCTGCTGCGGGCCCACGGCGTGGAGATCAAGGGCGCCGAGGTCGTGGTCGTCGGCCGCGGTGTCACCATCGGCCGCCCGATGCCGCTGCTGCTCACCCGGCGCAGCGAGAACGCGACCGTCACCCAGTGCCACACCGGCACCCGTGACCTCTCCGCCCACCTGAAGCGGGCCGACATCATCATCGCCGCGGCCGGGTCCCCGCACCTGATCCGCGCCGAGGACGTCAAGCCGGGCGCCGCCGTCCTGGACGTCGGCGTCTCCCGCAACGCCGAGGGCAAGATCGTCGGCGATGTCCACCCGGACGTGGCCGGCGTGGCCGCGTGGATCTCCCCCAACCCCGGCGGAGTCGGCCCGATGACCCGGGCGCTGCTGCTGGTCAACGTGGTCGAGGCGGCGGAGCGCAGTGCCGGCTGAGGACACCCGCGAGCCCGCGGAACCGACCGTGCGTGACGCGATCAGCGCCCCCGACGCCGAGGGGCGCCCGCGTCGCGTCACCCGCCGATTCCCGCTGTTCACGCGGGACACCGCCCGGCCGGAGGGCGGCGGCCGGGCCGCGCCCGGCGACGCCCCGGCGCCCGCCCGCCAGTGGCCCCTGCTCGTGGTGCTGTCGGCGGTCGCGCTCGGCCTGCTGCTGACCGCGCTGGACCTGTTCCGGGTCGGCACCCTGCTGATCGGCGCCGCCCTGCTGGCCGGCGCGGTCATACGCTGGGCACTGCCCAGCGTGGGCATGCTCGCCGTCCGCTCCCGCTTCACGGACATCGCCACCTACGGCATCCTCGGCCTGGCGATCGTGCTGCTGGCGATGATGGCCCAGCCCAAACCGTGGCTGGAGATCCCGTTCCTGAAGGACACCCTGCACCTCACGGTCACCAAATAGCGCCGTCCGCACGTCAGGTGGCCCGCGCCCCCCGGGGGACGCGGGCCACGCCCGTATCCCCTGCCGACGATCACGCCCAGGGAACTGGGATCCTTGGACGCGTGTACGGAACACGGGGGGAAGAGGGGAGGAGGGGGAAGCGATGCCTCGCTGGAAAACCCTGCCGAAGGACATGGATCCGCAGATCACGGAGTTCACCGAGCGGATGCGGCGGCTCGTGGACCACAGCGGCCTGAGCGTCGCGGAGCTGGCCGACAGTACGGGGTACAGCAGGACGTCCTGGGAGCGGTACCTGGGCGGCCGGCTCCTCGCACCCAAGGGCGCGGTCGTCGCGCTGGCCGAGACCACCGGCGCCCACACCGTCGACCTGACCACCCTGTGGGAGCTGGCCGAACGCGCCTGGAGCCGGGCGGAGTCGGGGCATGACAGCACGATGGAGGCGATCCGCGTCGCCCGGACCCGGGCCGCGCACGACGGCCTCACCCCGACGGCCGACCCGACCACGGGCACGGGGACCGGCGACGGCGGGACGGGGCGCCGCGGTGGCGCCGCCCCGGGGGGCCGCGGCGGTTCCGGTACGAGCGCCGGTGGCGGCCCGGGCGCTGGGGCGAGCGGTGGTTCCGCGCCGGGAGCCGACAGCGACGCCGGGACCGGAGCCCGTGACGGCTCCGGCGCGGCGGCCGATGGTGTTCCCGCGTCCGGCAGTAACTCCTGGGGGCTGGCCGGGTACCGGGGGCCGTCGAAGGCGACCGTCCGCCCGGGGAGCGGCTCCCCGACCCGCCCGGCCGGCCTCACCGGCCCGTCGGGCACCGCCGCCCTGACCTTGGGCACCGCGGCCCCGGGCACGCCCACCGGCACCCCGGGCACGCCCACCGGCAACCCGGGCACGCCCACCGGCACCCCGGGGGCCCCCGCCGCCCCGAAGCGGCCCGTGTCCACCGGCACCCCGGGCGCTCCCGCCGGGACGCCAGGCACCGCCGCCCCGAAGTGGCCCGTGTCCACCGGCACCCCGGGCGCCCCCGCCGGAACACCAGGCACCGCCGTCCCGACCCCGCCCACCGGCACCTCGGTCACCCCGAACGGCACCCCGGCCACTCCCATCCCGAACCCGCCGGGCACCCCCGGCCGTACGCGGGCCCCCCGCGGTGGGCAGCCGGCGACCGGGCACTCGGACCCGGCGAGCCCGACCGGCCCGGCGAGCGCCTCGAGCCCCGTGCCCCCCAAGCGGCAGCAAGTGCTGATGTTCTTCGCGGGGATGGCCGGCGTGCTCGTCATCATCGCCGGTGTCTTCCTGCTGACCCACCGGGACGGCGGCGGTCACCGGGGCAAGGGCGCGGCCCCGTCGGCCCCGTCGGCCCGTACCCGGCCGAGCCTGCCGCCGGGCGTGAAGTGCGCCGGCTCCGCCTGCACCGGCAAGGACGCCGAGGCGATGGGGTGCAGCGGCGACCTGGTGACGACCGCGAAGTCCGTCACCCTCGGCACCACCGTCCTGGAGGTCCGCTACAGCAGGACGTGCGGCACGGTCTGGGGCCGGATCACCGGCGGCGCGCCCGGCGACACCGTGCGGCTCACCGTGGGCGGGGTCCGGCAGTCGGGTGACATCACCGCGGCCGGGGACACCATCGCGTACACCCCGATGGCCGCCGTGCGGGACCCGGCGCGGTCGCGGGCCTGCGCCACACTCGCCTCGGGACGCTCGGGCTGCACCAACTAGCCGCGCACCAGGGCGGAGGAGGAAATTCCGCGCCGGTACGCATGCCGTGAGCGCAACCGGGGCAGGTGTGCGATACCCCCACGGGAGTCCGGCCCACCGGTACCCCCATCGGCGGCCGTCCTGGTTCACCCCCCCCCCGAACGGACGGCCGCCTTTTCACGTGCCTCACCGGCCGCGCTCCCGGTGAGGCGTACACCCGGTGAATCCTGTGGGCTGAGCCACACAGCCCCGTACGTCTCGCATGCCGGATGCGCGATAGCCTGACCGCTGGATCTCTCTTGATGCCAAGAGATCGATCATCCGCCCGGGGCAGGGACGCCCCACCGCCAGCTGTCATACGGAGAACGCCATGACCCGCACTCCCGTGAACGTCACCGTCACCGGCGCGGCCGGCCAGATCGGTTACGCCCTGCTCTTCCGCATCGCCTCCGGCCAGCTGCTCGGCGCGGACGTGCCGGTCAAGCTGCGCCTGCTGGAGATCACCCCGGCGCTCAAGGCGGCCGAGGGCACGGCCATGGAGCTGGACGACTGCGCCTTCCCGCTGCTCCAGGGCATCGACATCACCGACGACCCGAACGTCGCCTTCGACGGCGCCAACGTGGCCCTCCTGGTGGGTGCCCGCCCGCGCACGAAGGGCATGGAGCGCGGCGATCTGCTGGAGGCCAACGGCGGCATCTTCAAGCCGCAGGGCAAGGCCATCAACGACCACGCGGCGGACGACATCAAGGTTCTCGTCGTCGGCAACCCGGCCAACACCAACGCGCTCATCGCGCAGGCCGCCGCGCCGGACGTACCGGCCGAGCGCTTCACCGCGATGACCCGTCTGGACCACAACCGCGCGCTGACCCAGCTCGCGAAGAAGACGGGCACCGCGGTCGCCGACATCAAGCGCCTGACCATCTGGGGCAACCACTCCGCGACCCAGTACCCGGACATCTTCCACGCCACGGTCGCCGGCAAGAACGCCGCCGAGGCCGTGAACGACGAGAAGTGGCTGGCCGAGGACTTCATCCCGACCGTCGCCAAGCGCGGTGCCGCGATCATCGAGGCCCGGGGCGCGTCCTCCGCCGCCTCCGCCGCCAACGCGGCCATCGACCACGTGTACACCTGGGTCAACGGCACCGCCGAGGGCGACTGGACCTCCATGGGCATCCCGTCGGACGGCTCCTACGGCGTCCCGGAGGGCCTGATCTCCTCGTTCCCGGTCACCACCGAGAACGGCACGTACAAGATCGTCCAGGGCCTGGACATCAACGAGTTCTCCCGTGCCCGCATCGACGCCTCCGTCAAGGAGCTGGCGGAGGAGCGCGAGGCGGTCCGCGGTCTCGGCCTCCTCTGATCCGACGTGGTGCGACCCGGCGGCCGTAGGCTATAGTTGATCACGCACCGGCCGCCGGGAAACCGGCACCAGGTGATGCGTTGGTGGTCCAAGGAAAGACGCCCCGCTTCCTGCGGGGAGATGCAGGTGCAAGGCCTGCCCGGCGCTCCACACACGAGGTCCCCTTCCGCGATGAGCGGGAGGGGACCTCGTCGTTCCGGCCCGGCCGTCACCCCCGGCCGTCACCTCTCCCGCCGGAGCACCTCGGCCGCGGGCCGGTCGGTGTCCTCGCACCGCCCGTTCAGCCGGTGCACGACCACCCACCGCCCGTCCTCCCTCGCCCCGGCGAACACCGACGCGCCCCCCCGGTGGCGCCGTTGTGCCACCGCTGCGGCCCGGCCGACTGCCGGCTCACCGGGGCTCGCCCAGCCGTCGCTCCACCAGCAGCCGTACGACGGGAGCAGCCGTACGACGAGAGCGCCGACGGCGCGCGGCGTCGCCCACGGGCCGCTCGCCGGGAGGATCGCGCCGCGCGGCCGGCTGCGCGGCCCGGTCGACGACGCCCTCGCCGCGCTCGGTCCGGACCGCCTGGTGGGTGGCGTCGGCATCTATCCGTCCTCCCTGTTCCTGCTGCGCGACACCGAGCTGATCGGGCTGTCAGCCCGATGGGGCCGCCCGTTGGCCGATTCCCTCGGCCTGCTCACCTTCGCGATCCCGCTCCCGCTGCGGGCCGTCCCGATCGGCTTCGCCTGGCGTCCGCGGCACGACGCCGACCCGGCCGCTGCCTGGCTGCGGGGCCGTGCCAGGGAGGCGATCCGCCAGGATCCGGCCGCCGATCAGACCGTCCCGGCCCCTTCCAGGCCCCTGTCGAGGCCCGCCTTTGTCACCTTTTCATACACATTGTCAGTGACGCGGAGCACTTTCGGCCATCGATTGCGCATGCGTGGCAGGCGTCTGGGCAGGCGACCGCGGTCCCCGAGCGTGACCTGCGTGTGACACAGGGGTACCGAACAGGAACGGAAGGCAACACCGATCATGGCGGACAGAACGGAACGACACCCTCAGGCGACCGTCCACGCGGGCGGCGAGTGGCTGGAAGCGATCTCCGGCGCGACCCGCGAGATCCTCGACCCCGCGGACGCCCGGCCCTTCGCCGTGGTCGCGGAGGGCGACGAGAAGGACGCCGAACGTGCGGTGGCCGCCGCCCGGCAAGCCTTCGACCACGGCCCCTGGCCCCGTACCCCGGTCGCCGACCGCGCCGCCCTGCTGCGCCGCGTCGCCGGTCTCCTCGTCCGCGACCGCGAGGAACTCGGCCTGCTGGAGAGCCGGGACGCGGGCAAGACCGTCGAGGAGGGCCGCGTCGACATCGACTGCGTCGCCGACGCCTTCCGCTACTTCGCCGACCTGGTCGCCGCCGAGGCACCCGGCCGGGTCGTCGACGCCGGCTCGCCCGACATCCACAGCGTGGTCGTCCACGAACCGGTCGGCGTCTGCGCGCTGATCACCCCCTGGAACTACCCGCTCCTCCAGGCCAGCTGGAAGATCGCCCCGGCGCTCGCCGCCGGCAACACCTTCGTGATCAAGCCCAGCGAGATCACCCCGATGACCACGATCGCGCTGATCGGACTGCTGGCCGAGGCCGGACTGCCCGAGGGCGTCGCCAACCTCGTCACCGGCCCCGGCCACACCGTCGGCGCCCGGCTCGCCGAACACCCCGGCGTCGACCTCGTCTCCTTCACCGGCGGTCTCGCCAGCGGCATCAAGGTCGCCCAGGCCGCCGCGCCCACCGTCAAGAAGGTCGCCCTGGAACTCGGCGGCAAGAATCCCAACGTGGTCTTCGCCGACGCCTGCGCCACCGAGGAGGGCTTCGACACCGCCGTCGACCAGGCCCTCAACGCGGCCTTCATCCACAGCGGCCAGGTCTGCTCGGCCGGTGCCCGCCTCATCGTCGAGGAACCGGTCCGCGAGCGCTTCGTCGCCGAACTCGCCCGCCGCGCCACGAAGATCCGCCTGGGCCGCGGCACCGAGGACGGCGTCGAGTGCGGCCCGCTCGTCTCCGAGCAGCAGCGCACCAAGACCGAGTCGTACGTCGCCTCCGCGCTGGCGGAGGGTGCGGTGCTGCGCTGCGGAGGGAAGCGGCCCGCACCGTCGCCGGCCCGCCCGGAGACCGGCTACTTCTACGAGCCGACCGTCCTCGACGCCTGTCACCGCGAGATGAAGGTCGTCCGCGAGGAGGTGTTCGGCCCGGTCCTCACCGTCGAGACCTTCCGGACGGAGGAGGAGGCGGTGTTCCTCGCCAACGACACCGAGTACGGCCTCGCCGGCGCCGTCTGGACCACCGACCCCGGCCGCGCCCGGCGCGTCGCCGCCCGGCTGCGTCACGGCACCGTCTGGATCAACGACTTCCACCCCTATCTGCCGCAGGCGGAGTGGGGCGGCTTCGGCAGGAGCGGCACCGGCCGCGAACTCGGCCCCGCCGGGCTCGCCGAGTACCGCGAGAGCAAGCACGTCTACCAGAACCTGGCGCCCGCGCCGGTCCGCTGGTTCGCCGGCTGAGCCCCCGCCCGACCCCTTCCACACCTCCGGAGCAGCACCCCCATGTCCCACACCCCCCACCTCTACGACTACGTCGTCATCGGCGGCGGCACCGCGGGCTCCGTCATCGCCTCCCGCCTCACCGAGAACCCGGACGTCACCGTCGCCGTCATCGAGGGCGGCCCGAGCGACGTCGGCCGCGACGACGTCCTCACCCTGCGCCGCTGGATGGGCCTGCTCGGCGGCGAACTCGACTACGACTACCCGACGGTGGAGCAGCCCCGCGGCAACTCCCACATCCGGCACAGCCGCGCCCGCGTCCTGGGCGGCTGCTCCTCGCACAACACCCTCATCTCGTTCAAGCCCCTGCCCTCCGACTGGGACGAGTGGGAGGCGGCCGGCGCCAAGGGCTGGGGCGCCGTCCCCATGGAGGCCTACTTCGCCCGCCTCAAGAACAACATCGTCTCCGTCGACGAGAAGGACCGGAACGCCATCGCCCGCGACTTCGTGGACGCCGCCCGGTCCGCACTCGGGGTACCCGAGGTCGAGGGCTTCAACCGCGCGCCCTTCACCGAAGGCGCGGGCTTCTTCGACCTCGCCTACCACCCCGAGGACAACAAGCGCTCCTCCGCCTCCGTGGCCTACCTGCACCCCGTCCTGGACGAGCGCCCCAACCTCCACCTCTTCCTGGAGACCTGGGCGTACCGGCTGGAACTGGACGGCACCCGCGCCGAGGGCGTCCACGTGCGCACCAAGGACGGCGAGGAACTGCTGATCCGGGCCCGCCACGAGGTCGTCCTGTGCGCGGGCGCCGTCGACACCCCGCGACTGCTGCTCCACTCGGGCATCGGCCCCGCCGAGGACCTCACGGCGCTCGGCATCCCGGTCGCGCACGACCTGCCGGGCGTCGGCGAGAATCTGCTCGACCACCCGGAGTCGGTGATCGTCTGGGAGACCCACGGCCCGATCCCGGAGAACTCCGCGATGGACTCCGACGCGGGCCTGTTCGTGCGCCGCGACCCCGGGCACGCGGGCCCGGACCTGATGTTCCACTTCTACCAGATCCCGTTCACCGACAACCCCGAGCGCCTCGGCTACGAACGCCCGGCGTACGGGGTCTCGATGACCCCCAACATCCCCAAGCCGAAGAGCCGCGGCCGGCTCTACCTCACCAGCGCCGACCCGTCGGTGAAGCCCGCGCTGGACTTCCGGTACTTCACCGACGAGGACGACTACGACGCCCGGACCCTCGTCGACGGCATCCGCATCGCCCGTGAGATCGCCAAGGCCGAGCCGCTGGCCGGCTGGCTCAAGCGCGAGGTCTGCCCCGGCCCGGAGATCCTCGGCGACGCGGAGCTGAGCAAGTACGCCCGCAAGGCCGCGCACACCGTCTACCACCCGGCCGGCACCTGCAAGATGGGCGCCGCCGACGACGAACTCGCCGTGGTCGACCCGGAACTGAGGATCCGCGGTCTGTCCGGCATTCGCATCGCCGACGCGTCCGTCTTCCCCACCATGACCGCCGTGAACCCGATGATCGGGGTGCTCATGGTCGGGGAGAAGGCCGTCGACCTGATCGGAGGCGATCCCCGATGACTCCCACCGTCCCCACCCGCAAGCCCCCCACCACCGACGCTCCCGTCTTCTCGGTCTCCGGCCTGTGGAAGGTGTTCGGGCCCAAGTCCGACCGCGTCCCGGCCGACCCCGAGCTCAATCAGCTGAACCCGGCCGACCTGCGCGCCCGCACCGGCTGCACGGCCGCCGTCCGCGACGTCTCCTTCGACGTCCGCAAGGGCGAGGTCTTCGTCGTGATGGGCCTGTCCGGCTCCGGCAAGTCCACGCTGGTCCGCTGCCTGACCCGGCTGATCGAACCCACCGCCGGCGCCATCGCCATCGACGGCGAGGACGTCCGCGCGATGGACCGCACCCGCCTGCGCGAACTGCGCCGCCACCGCGCCGCGATGGTCTTCCAGCACTTCGGACTGCTCCCGCACCGCACGGTCCTCGACAACGTCGCCTACGGCCTGGAGATCCAGGGCGTAGGCCGAGCCGAACGCCGCGAGCGGGCCGCCGAGTTCGTCGCCAAGGTCGGCCTCGACGGCATGGAGAAGCGCCGCCCCGGCCAGCTCTCCGGCGGCCAGCGCCAGCGTGTGGGCCTGGCCCGGGCCCTGGCCGTGGACCCCGAGGTCCTGCTCTTCGACGAGCCGTTCAGCGCCCTCGACCCGCTCATCCGCCGCGACATGCAGGACGAGGTGGCCCGCCTGCACCGCGAGGAGGGCCGCACGATGGTCTTCATCACCCACGACCTGAGCGAGGCGCTGAAACTCGGCGACCGCATCGCCCTCATGCGCGACGGCCGGGTGGTCCAGCTGGGCACACCCGAGGAGATCGTGGGCTCTCCCGCCGACGACTACGTCCGCGAGTTCGTCCGCGAGGTCCCGCGCGAACAGGTGATGACGGTGCGTACGGCGATGCGGCCCGCGTCCGCGGAGGAGGCCGGCAGCGGTCCCGCGCTCCGCCCGGAGGCCACGGTGGCGGAGGCGATCGAGGCGGTGGCCAGGGCGGGCGCCCCGGCCCGGGTCATGAACGCGGGCGCGTGCATGGGCGTGGTCGACCACGAGCAGCTCCTCGGTGTCGTCGCCGGCATACCGACGGCAGCCGACACGGCCGGCCCGACGCCGACCGACATGCCCGGCAGCCCGGCCGCCACCGACATGCCCGGCACCCCGGCCGCCACCGGCACGTCAGGCGCCCCGGCCGGCGGCGGCGCCCCCGGCTTCGGCGGCACCACCGGCACCGGCACCGGCATCAACGCCTCCCGTACCGCCGACGCCGCCCCGGACCCCCGTGCCGCCGGGCCGGCGTCCGTCCCCGGCAGGACGGCGCCCGGCCGGCACCGGCAGGCGGCACCGCCCGGTGCCCGTACCAGCCCGGAGGCCACGCCCCCGCCCGGTGCCCGTACCAGCCCGGAGGCCGTGTGATGGCAACGCTCACCGTCCCCACCTCCCGCACCGGCACCCCCCGCCTTCTGAGGAGCAGAGCCGCCGGCAAGCTCCTCCTGCTCGCCGTCCTCGCCGCCGTCCTCGCTCCCTGGGCCGCCACCCACTGGCCCGGCGCCGCCTGGCCCCACGAGCTGACGGTCAGCCTCACCAAGCCCCTCGCCACGGCCAGCGACTGGGTCATGGACAACCGGGACAGCCACCCGCTGTTCCTCTACTTCTTCGGCTACATCAGCAACGCCGTCATCTGGGCCGTCCGCGCCGTCTACCTCACCCTGCTCGCCGCGGGCTGGGCCGGCGTCACCGCGTTGGGGGCGCTCACCGCCTGGCGTCTGGGCGGCGCCCGTCTCGCCGCCGGTACCGCGGTCGCCGTCCTGGCCTGCGGAGCGCTCGGCATGTGGGTGCCGACGATGCAGACCCTCGCCCTGATGGTGGTCGCCGTGCTCGCCTCCGTCGCCGTGGGCACCGTCCTCGGTCTCGGCGCCGGCCTCTCCGACCGGCTGGACCGCGCCCTGCGCCCGGTCCTGGACACCATGCAGGTGCTCCCCGCGTTCGCCTACCTCCTCCCCGTCGTCCTGGTCTTCGGCATCGGCGTCCCCGCGGCCGTCCTCGCCACCGTCGTCTACGCCGCCCCGCCGATGGCCCGCCTCACCTCGCTCGGCCTGCGCGGCGCCGACCCCGAAGTCCTGGAGGCCGTGGAGTCGCTCGGCTCCACCTCGCGTCAGCGGCTGCTGACCGCCCGGGTCCCGCTGGCCCGCAAGGAGCTCCTCCTCGGCCTCAACCAGACGATCATGATGGCGCTGTCCATGGCCGTCATCGCCGCGGTCATCGGCGCCGGCGGCCTCGGCGACCGCGTCTACCAGGCCCTCGCCTCGGTCGACGTCGGCGCGGCCCTCGCGGCCGGCATCCCGATCGTGCTGCTGGCGGTGGTCCTGGACCGCGTCACCGGCGCCGCCGGCGCCGGCACCCCGGCCACCGGCCGCACCCGCACGATCGGCTGGCCGTACGCCCTGGCCGTCACCGTCGCCGCGGCCCTCGCCGCCCGCCTCCTCGGCGCGCTCGACTGGCCCTCCGGGTGGACGCTGGCCATCGCCGGGCCGGTCAACCGCTGCGTCGACTGGATGACCTCCCACCTGTACTCCGGCGTCCCGGTCATCGGCGGCACGGCCGACTGGGCGGGCCACTTCACCACCTGGGTCCTGGACCCCGTACGCGACGGCCTCCAGTGGCTGCCCTGGTGGTCGGTGCTGCTCGTCGTCGCCGCCCTGGCCTGGCTGATCGGCACCTGGCGGACCGCGCTGACCGCCGTCCTCGCCATGGCGGCGATCGGTGTGCTCGGCGTGTGGGAACCGTCCCTGGACACCCTCTCGCAGGTGCTCGCCGCGGTCGCCGTGACCCTCGTCCTGGGCTTCGCCACCGGCATCGCCGCGGCCCGCAGCGACCGGGTCGAGCGGGCCCTGCGACCCGTGCTGGACGTGTGCCAGACGATGCCGCAGTTCGTGTACCTCATCCCGGTCGTCGCCCTGTTCGGCGTCGGCCGCGCCCCCGCCGTCGCGGCGGCCGTCGTCTACGCCCTCCCGGCCGTCGTCCGGATCACCGCGCAGGGCCTGCGCCAGGTCGACGAGGCCGCGCTGGAGTCCGCGCGCTCGCTCGGCGCGACCGGCCGCCAGCAACTGTGGCAGGTCCAGCTCCCGCTGGCCCGGCGCTCACTGCTGCTCGCCGTCAACCAGGGCGTCGTCCTGGTGCTGGCCGTGGTCATCATCGGCGGCCTGGTCGGCGGCGGCGCCCTCGGCTACGACGTCGCCTTCGGCCTCGCCCAGGGCGACCTGGCGACCGGCCTGGTCGCCGGCGCCGCGATCGTCTGCCTGGGCCTGATGCTGGACCGGGTGACGCAGCCGACCGAGCGGCCCGTGCGGAAGGGAGCCTGACATGCGACGACGTACGACCGCCCTGGTGGGCGCGCTGACGCTGCTGACCGCGACCGGCTGCGGCGCCGCCGACATGACGAAGCAGGCCAGTCCGTTCGCCAACGCCAAGGGCTCGAAGACGGTCACCCTGTCCGTGCAGTCCTGGGTGGGCGCGCAGGCCGACGTGGCCGTCGCCCAGTACCTTCTCGAACACAAGCTGGGCTACCGCGTCGACACCGTCCAGGTCGACGAGGTGCCCGCATGGGACGCGCTCAGCCAGGGCCGGGTCGACGCCCTGCTGGAGGACTGGGGCCACCCGGACCAGGAGAAGCGGTACGTCCACGACAAGAGGACGATCGCCCCCGGCGGCGGCCTCGGGGTGACCGGTCACATCGGCTGGTACGTGCCGACGTACCTCGTCAAGCAGCACCCGGACATCACCGACTGGAAGAACCTGAACAAGTACGCGTCCCTCTTCCGCACCGCGGAGAGCGGCGGCAAGGGCCAGCTGATGGACGGCTCCCCGTCCTACGTCACCAACGACAAGGCGCTGGTGAAGAACCTGAAGCTGGACTACCAGGTCGTCTTCGCCGGGTCCGAGGCGGCGCAGATCACGCAGATCAAGCAGTTCGCCAAGGACAAGAAACCGTTCCTGACGTACTGGTACGCGCCCCAGTGGCTGTTCGAGAAGGTCCCCATGACGGAGGTGAAGCTGCCGCCGTACAAGGAGGGCTGCGACGCGGACGCGGCGAAGGTCGCCTGCGCCTACCCGCACACCCCGCTCCAGAAGTACCTCAACGCCGGATTCGCGAGGGACGGCGGCCGGGCCGCGGCCTTCCTGAAGAAGTTCCGGTGGACCACCGAGGACCAGAACCAGGTCTCGCTGATGATCGCCGAGCAGAAGATGGACCCGGCCCAGGCGGCGCGGAAGTGGGTGGACAGCCACCCCGACGTGTGGAAGCGGTGGCTGTCCTGACCCTCCTCAGCCGCGCAGACCGCGGGCGATCTCGCCCAGTGCGGCGTACGCCCGGTGCTGGAATCCCGGCCCGAACGTGACGCGGGTGGCCCCGAGTTCGCCGAGCGCGGCGGGCGAGGGGCCGTCCCCGTCCAGCCGGGCCAGGGCGTTCAGCGGACCCTGGATGCCGGAGCGCAGCAGCGGCAGCACGGCGGGCGGGGCCATGATCGGATAGACGCAGTCCGCGCCCGCCGCCACGTACGACGCGGCCCGTTCGATGGCCCGTTCGGGGTCGCCGTCGCCGTGGAGGAAGACGTCGACGCGGGCGTTGACGAAGAGCCGGTCCGCGGCGGCCGAGCGGACCTCGGCGAGGTACTCGGCGTGCGCGTGCCGGTCCTTGAGGACACCCCCGGCGTCCGAGTCCTCAAGGTTGCACCCCACCGCCCCCGCCTCGAGCAGCCGCTCCACCAGTTCCTTCGGCGCGAGCCCGTACCCGTCCTCGACGTCCGCCGACACCGGCACGTCCACCGCCCGCGTGATCCGGGCGACAGCCGCGAACATCTCGCCGGCCGGGGTGGCCCCGTCCTCGTACCCGAGCGCGGCGGCCACCCCGGCGCTCGGCGTGGCCAGCGCCGGGAACCCGGCCGCCGCGAACACCCGCGCGCCGGCCGCGTCCCAGGGGCCGGGCAGCACCAGCGGCGCACCCGGCGCGCGCCTGACGTGCAGGGCGCGGAACTCGTCCACCTTGCTCACGGCCGGTGCCCCCCCGATCCGCCGCGGCGGCCGGCCCTCGGCTGGTTCCGGCCGTTGCTGAGGGTGACCAGCCGCGGCAGCTGTGCACGGCTCACCCGTGCTGCCCCGGCCGGTAGTGGCCCGGGGTCATCCGGGTGGTCACGCCGAACCGGTTCCAGGCGTTGATCACCGTGATCGCGGCGATCAGCTGGGCCAGTTCGGCCTCCTGGAAGTGCTCGGCGGCCCGGCCGTACACCTCGTCCGGGACGAAGCCGTCGGTCAGTACGGTGACCGCCTCCGTCAGCTCGATCGCGGCCAGTTCCTTCTCCGTGTAGAAGTGCCGCGACTCCTGCCAGGCGCTGAGCTGCACGATCCGCTCGACGCTCTCCCCGGCCGCGAGGGCGTCCTTGGTGTGCATGTCGAGGCAGAACGCGCAGTGGTTGATCTGCGAGGCGCGGATCTTCACCAGCTCGTACAGCGCCGGGTCCAGGCCCTTCCTGGCGGCGGTCTCCAGTCGGATCATCGCCTTGTAGACCTCGGGTGCGTGCTCGGCCCAGCCCAGCCGCGGGGCCTCCTCGGCGGCGTAGACGCCGCTCTCCTGCGTAGTGCTCATACCTCGACCCTAGAAGCGAGGCAGCCCAGGAGTATGGTCCATTTCCATGGCAGAATCCTGGGCCACTCTGGGCGTCGACCTGCACCTCGAACCCGCCCGCTCCGGCGGGCTGCGCCGCGGCCTGACCGACGCCCTGCGGGACGCCGTCCGCACCGGCCGCCTCGCCCCCGGCACCCGCCTGCCGTCCTCCCGCACCCTCGCCGCCGACCTCGGCATCGCCCGCAACACCGTCGCCGAGACCTACGCCGACCTGGTCGCCGAGGGCTGGCTCACCGCCCGGCAGGGCTCCGGCACCCGCGTGGCCACCGGCGTGCCCCACAGCACCCCGTCCACCTCCGCCACCCGCCCGGCGCCCCGCCGCGCCACCGCGGCTCCGGTCCACGACCTCACCCCCGGTTCCCCCGACCTCGCCGCCTTCCCGCGCGCCGAATGGCTCCGGGCCGCCCGCCGCGCCCTGGCCACCGCCCCCTTCCAGGCCCTCGGCTACGGCGACCCGCGCGGCCGACCCGAACTGCGCACCGCCCTCGCCGGCTACCTCGCCCGCGCCCGGGGTGTCCGCGCCACCCCGGAGACCGTCGTGATCACCGCCGGCTTCTCGCACGCCCTGGGCATCCTCGGCAAGGCGCTGCGGGCCCGCGGAGTACGGACGGTGGCGGTCGAGTCGTACGGCCTCGACGTGTACTGGCGGCTGCTGCGGGACGCCGGCCTCACCACGCCCGCGCTGCCCTACGACGAACTCGGCACCGACCCGCGGGCACCGGGCGACGCGGGCGCGGTACTGCTCACCCCCGCGCACCAGTTCCCCATGGGCACCGCTCTGCACCCCGACCGCCGGGCCGCCGTCGTCGACTGGGCGCGCCGCACCGGCGGACTGGTCCTGGAGGACGACTACGACGGCGAGTTCCGCTACGACCGCCAGCCCGTCGGCGCCCTCCAGGGCCTGGACCCCGACCGGGTCGTCTACCTCGGCACCGCCAGCAAGTCCCTCGCACCCGGACTGCGCCTGGGCTGGATGGTGCTGCCGCCGTCCCTGGCCCAGGAGGCGACCGCGGTGAAGGGCCGTATCGACACGGTGGGCGCCCTGGACCAGCTCACCCTCGCCGAGTTCCTCACCTCCGGCGCGTACGACCGCCACGTCCGCTCCGCCCGCCTGCGCTACCGGCGCCGCCGCGACGCCCTGGCCCGGGCCGTCACCGGCCACGCGCCCGACGTGCGGGTGACGGGCATCGCGGCCGGCCTGCACGCGGTGCTGCGCCTGCCGCCGGACACGGAACAGTCGGTGGTCGAGGCCGCCGTCTGGCAGGGCCTGGCCCTCCACGGCCTCGCCCACCACCGCCACCCCCAGGCCCGCACGGCCCCCCTGGACGCCCTGGTCGTCGGCTACGGCACCCCACCGGACAGCACCTGGACGACCACCCTGCAAGCCCTGTGCCGGGTACTGCCGTAGGGACCGCGCCGGCCCCCCGTCCTCACCCCTCCTCCGCCGCCGGGGCCTCGCCGAAGCGGGCCAGCAGCAGGGCTCCCGCGACCGCCACCGCGAAGCCCAGGGCCGCCAGCCAGCCCAGGCCCTCCCGGGTGCGGTCGCCGAGCCAGACCACGCCCACCGCGGCGGGGCCGAGTGTCTCGCCGATGACTATGCCGGCGGTGGCGGTCGTCACCGAGCCCCGCTGGAGGGCCGAGGTGAGGAGCAGGAACGCGGCGCCGCCGCCGAGCAGCAGGGCGTACGTCGCCGGGTTGGTGAGCAGGTCGGCCGGGTGCAGCGAGTCGATCAGCCGTACCGCCACCTCCACCACCCCGAACCCGAACCCGGCGCCGAGTCCCAGGAGCAGGGCGCGGGCCCGGCCCGACAGGCGCCCGCCGGCCGCGCCGAGCAGCAGCACGCACACCGCCGCCGCCACCATCGCGTACCGCAGCCAGTCCGGTCCCTCCCGCTCGCCCTCCGCGCCCGAGGCCAGCCCCAGCAGGGCGAGGCCCGCGCACACCACGCCCACGGCGGCCCACTCCACCCCGCTCAGCCGGACCCGCAGCAGCCGCGCCGCCACCACCGCCGTCACCGCGAGGCTCGCCGCGAGCGCCGCGCCCACGGCGTAGATGGGCAGTGACCGCAGCGCCGCGATCTGGAGCAGGAACCCGAGTCCGTCCAGCGCGAGCCCGGCCAGGTACCGCCACTGCCGCAGCGCCCGCAGCAGCAGCGCCGCGTCCCCGCCGCCCCCGTCGGCGACGGCCGCCCGCGCGGCCACCGCCTGCAACACCGTCGCCGTACCGAAGCAGACCGCCGCGCCGAGGGCGCACACCATTCCGAGAAGCACGGGGTGACTCTAGGCGAGCGCGGACCGAGGGGGTGCCTGGAGGGCCGCCCGCACCGGTCCCTAGGCTGTCGGCCGGACAGCACGGCGGACGGGGGAGGCACCACCATGGCGGACACACGACGGCGACTGCGCTCGGGCACGGTCGTCCTCGGCGGCATGGGCCTGCTGGCCGCCGCCCTGTCGGCCTGCTCGTCCGAGCCGGACAAGCGCTGCGTCGACCGCGACAGCTACAGCCTCACCAAGGGCTACCGGGTCGTCTCCGACAAGAACTGCAGGACCGGCGTCACGTCGCCGAGGACGGGCGCGAGGAAGAAGGCGCCCGGGAAGTCCCTCAGGAAGACGGCCGACGCCGCCTGGTACTACGAGGGCGACGAGAAGCACGGCTGGGTCGACGGCGGCTCCTTCACCGAGCCCGGCAAGGGCGGCGGCGGTTCCTCGGACGACGACGGCCACCACGGCACAGGGGTGCACCGCGGCGGCTTCGGCGGCGGCAAGGGCAGCTCCGGCGGCTGACGGGACACGCGCATGGAACGCCGCACCATCACCCCCCGCCCCGGCTGGCAGCGGACCGTCGAGGCGCAGGGCCTGATCTATCCGCTCACCCGCCACCCCGACGGCTCCCTGCGCCCCTACTGGGACGAGAGCGCCTACTACGCCTTCACCCTGGACGAGGTCGAGGCGCTGGAGGAGACCGTCGGTGAACTGCACCGCATGTGCCTCGCGGCGGCCGGGCACATCGTGGCCGAGGACCGGTTCGCCGACCTCGGCATCACCGACCCGCGAGTGGCCGCGGCCGTCGCCGAGTCCTGGCACCGCCGCGACGAACTCCCCTCCCTCTACGGCCGTTTCGACCTGCGCTACGACGGCACCGGCCCGGCCGAGCTGCTGGAGTACAACGCCGACACCCCGACCTCCCTGGTGGAGGCCGCCTCGGCGCAGTGGTTCTGGATGGAGGACCGCTTCCCCGGCGCCGACCAGTGGAACTCCCTGCACGAGCGGCTGGTCGACGCCTGGCGCGCGCAGGCCGCGCTCCTGCCGCCCGGCAGCCCCCTGCACTTCGCGCACTCCTGCGCCGACGAACTCGGCGAGGACCTGATGACGGTCGCCTATCTGAAGGAGACCGCCGAACAGGCCGGTCTGGCCACCGACTGGCTCGCCATGGAGGAGATCGGCTGGGACAGCCTCTCCGGCCGCTTCGTCGACAACCGGCTCGGCTTCATCCGCGCCCTGTTCAAGCTCTACCCCTGGGAATGGCTCACCACCGACGCCTTCGGCCGGCACGTCCTGGACACCCTCGACAACGGCGGCGGCACCGGCAGCACCCTGTGGATCGAACCCGCCTGGAAGATGCTGCTGAGCAACAAGGCCCTGCTGGCGGTGCTCTGGGAGCTGTACCCCGGCCACCCCAATCTCCTGCCCGCCTACCTGGACGGCCCCCGCGAGCTGGCCGGGTCCGCCGGCTACGTCGCCAAGCCCCTCCTCGGCCGCGAGGGCGAGGGCGTCACCGTGCACCGACCCGGCGCGCCCGCGGCCGTAGGGGATGAGCCCTGCTGCTACCAGCGGCTCGCCCCCCTCCCCGCCTTCGACGGCAACCACGTCGTCCTCGGGGCCTGGGTCGTCCGGGACGAGCCGGCCGGTCTCGGCCTGCGCGAGTCCTCGGGCCTGATCACGGACGAGTACGCCCGCTTCCTGCCCCACGTGATCCGCTAGGACCTCCCGTCCGGATCAAGCCGGCTGAGGGAGCGGGGTCCGGTGCCGCCCCCGGCCCGCCGGCGAGCACGGGAGGGACCTCCCGCTCCGCTGACGGCCACCGGGCCACACCACTCGTTCGCATGGTGGACGCGCGCCCGTCCCCGTCCGGCGCGCCGGGTAGGCTGACGAGCGGGCCGTGACTGGCGCGCTGGGATGGGACGGACCATCGGGGAGCGGCCCGAGCCGGAAAGAGTGCCG
The DNA here is from genome assembly GCF_040637655.1 of Streptomyces sp. NPDC028722. Classification (NCBI taxonomy): domain Bacteria; kingdom Bacillati; phylum Actinomycetota; class Actinomycetes; order Kitasatosporales; family Streptomycetaceae; genus Streptomyces; species Streptomyces sp. NPDC028722. The sequence continues at coordinate 360,994 of NZ_JBEZWU010000005.1, read as the reverse complement.
TGCGCCTGGGCCGAACGTGAACGCTGTACGCACGCCGTCCGGAGGTCCCGATGCCCGAGAATTCCGCCCCCCTCTCCACCGAGTCCACGGCCTTCCGCGCCGCCCTCGACGTGATCCGCGCCGTCGAGCCGCGCGTCGCCGACGCCATCGGCCAGGAGGTCGCCGACCAGCGCGAGATGCTCAAGCTGATCGCCTCCGAGAACTACGCCTCCCCGGCGACCCTCCTCGCCATGGGCAACTGGTTCAGCGACAAGTACGCCGAGGGGACCGTCGGCCGCCGCTTCTACGCCGGCTGCCGCAACGTCGACACGGTCGAGTCGCTCGCCGCCGAGCACGCCCGCGAACTCTTCGGCGCCCGCCACGCCTACGTCCAGCCGCACTCCGGCATCGACGCCAACCTCGTCGCCTTCTGGGCCGTCCTCGCCGACCGCGTCGAGGCGCCCTTCCTGGAGAAGACCGGCGTCCGCCAGGTCAACGACCTGACCGAGGCCGACTGGGCCGAGCTGCGCCAGGCCTTCGGCAACCAGCGCATGCTGGGCATGTCCCTGGACGCCGGCGGCCACCTCACCCACGGCTTCCGTCCGAACATCTCCGGCAAGATGTTCGACCAGCGCTCCTACGGCACCGACCCGGCCACCGGCCTCATCGACTACGACGCCCTGCGCGCCCAGGCCCGCGAGTTCAAGCCGCTGATCATCGTCGCCGGCTACTCCGCGTACCCCCGGCTGGTGAACTTCCGGCTCATGCGCGAGATCGCCGACGAGGTCGGCGCCACCCTCATGGTCGACATGGCGCACTTCGCCGGCCTGGTCGCGGGCAAGGTCCTCACCGGCGACTTCGACCCGGTCCCGCACGCCCAGATCGTCACCACGACCACCCACAAGTCCCTGCGCGGCCCGCGCGGCGGCATGGTCCTGTGCGACGACTCCCTCAAGGACCAGGTCGACCGGGGCTGCCCGATGGTCCTGGGCGGCCCGCTGCCGCACGTCATGGCCGCCAAGGCCGTCGCCCTGGCCGAGGCCCGCCGGCCGTCCTTCCAGGACTACGCCCAGCGCATCGTGGACAACTCCCGCGCCCTGGCCGAGGGCCTGATGCGCCGCGGCGCCACCCTGGTCACGGGCGGCACGGACAACCACCTCAACCTGATCGACGTCGCCACCTCCTACGGCCTCACCGGCCGCCAGGCCGAGGCGGCGCTCCTCGACTCGGGCATCGTCACCAACCGCAACGCCATCCCGGCCGACCCGAACGGCGCCTGGTACACCTCCGGCATCCGCGTCGGCACCCCCGCGCTCACCACCCGCGGCCTGGGCACGGCGGAGATGGACGAGGTGGCGGGTCTGATCGACCGCGTCCTGACCACCACCGAGCCGGGCACCACCAAGTCGGGCGCCCCCTCCCGGGCCGCCCACGTCCTGGACGAGAAGACCGCCGAGGAGATCGCCGGGCGGGCCACCGACCTGGTGGCGGGCTTCCCGCTGTACCCGGAGGTCGACCTGGGCTGAGAGGCCCCGGCACCGGCACGGGGAACCGCGCGGCCGGCCCGTCAGGGGCCCGCGGTTCCCCACCGCACCGAAGCTCCCGCACTCTCTGCGAGAATGAAGTACATGGCCACTGACCGACCCCGCGTGCTCTCCGGAATCCAGCCCACCGCAGGCTCGTTCCACCTCGGCAACTACCTCGGCGCCGTCCGCCAGTGGGTGGCCCTCCAGGAGTCCCACGACGCGTTCTACATGGTCGTCGACCTGCACGCGATCACGGTGCCGCAGGACCCGGCCGAGCTGCGGGCCAACACCCGCCTCGCCGCCGCACAGCTGCTGGCCGCCGGCCTGGACGCGGACCGCTGCACGCTCTTCGTGCAGAGCCACGTGCCCGAGCACGCCCAGCTGGCCTGGGTCATGAACTGCCTCACCGGTTTCGGCGAGGCCAGCCGGATGACCCAGTTCAAGGACAAGTCCGCCCGGCAGGGCGCCGACCGCGCCTCCGTCGGCCTGTTCACCTACCCGGTGCTCCAGGTCGCCGACATCCTGCTGTACCAGGCGAACGAGGTGCCGGTCGGCGAGGACCAGCGCCAGCACATCGAACTGACCCGCGACCTCGCCGAGCGGTTCAACGGCCGGTTCGGCGCGACGTTCACGATCCCGGAGCCGTACATCCTCCGCGAGACGGCCAAGATCTACGACCTCCAGGACCCGACGGTCAAGATGAGCAAGTCGGCGTCCACGCCGAAGGGCCTCATCAACCTCCTCGACGAGCCGAAGGCCACGGCCAAGAAGGTCAAGAGCGCGGTCACCGACACCGACACGGTGATCCGCTACGACGCCGAGAACAAGCCGGGCGTGTCCAACCTCCTCACCATCTACTCCACGCTCACCGGCAAGCCGGTCGCCGAGCTGGAGCGGGAGTACGAGGGCAAGATGTACGGCGCGCTCAAGACCGACCTCGCCGAGATCATGGTCGGGTTCGTGACGCCGTTCCGCGAGCGCACCCAGCAGTACCTGGACGACGCCGAGACGCTGGACTCCATCCTGGCCAAGGGCGCCGAGAAGGCACGCGCCGTCGCCGCCGAGACACTCGCTCAGGCGTACGACCGCGTGGGGTTCCTCCCGGCCAAGCACTGAGGCGTACGACCGCACACGGGTCCTGCCGGGCGGAGCGCTGCACATCACTCGCGGTGCGCCTGCCGACAGGACATCCGTGGCCGTACAGTCGATAGCCGACGGCCGGGACGGGACGGCCGGGAAAACGACAGACGCGACGAAGGAGACGACGTGGGGACCGTAACGATCGGCGTGTCGATCGCGGTCCCGGAGCCTCACGGCAGCCTGCTCCAGGAGCGGCGCACGGGCTTCGGCGACGCCGCGGCTCACGGCATCCCCACGCACGTCACGCTGCTGCCGCCGACCGAGGTGGACGAGGCCGGCCTGCCGGCCGTCGACGCGCACCTCGGCGAGGTCGCCGCGGCCGCCCGGCCGTTCCCGATGCGGCTGTCCGGCACCGGCACCTTCCGGCCCCTGTCGCCGGTGGTCTACGTCCGCGTCGTCCGGGGCGCCAGGACCTGCGCCCGGCTGCAGCAGCGGATCCGGGACGCCTCCGGCCCGGTGGCGCGCGAGCTCCAGTTCCCCTACCACCCGCACGTCACCGTGGCCCACGGCATCGACGACGCGGCGATGGACCGCGCCTTCGAGGAACTGGCGGGCTTCGACGCCGAGTGGCCGTGCACCGGCTTCGCGCTCTACGAGCAGGGCGCCGACGGGGTGTGGCGCAAGCTGCGCGAGTACCCCTTCGGCGGCGCGGTGGTACCGCCCCAGGCCGGCCACGCGGACGTCGGACACGGCACGCCCGCGGGCCGCTAGCCGTACGTCAGACCTCCAGCCGGCGGTACACCGCGCGCGGCGCGTGCCGCAGTGCCCACATCACCGGGCGGAGCGCCCCCGGCACCCACACCGTCTCCGAGCGGCGGCGCAGGCCGAGTTCGACGGCGGTGGCGACCGCCTCCGGCGTCGTGGCGAGCGGGGGCCGGTGCCGGCCGGCCGTCCCGCGGGTCCTGACGAACCCGGGGCGTACGACCATGACGCGCACGCCGGTGCCGTGCAGGGCGTCGCCCAGGCCCTGGGCGAAGGTGTCCAGGCCGGCCTTGCTGGAGCCGTAGATGAAGTCGGCGCGGCGGGCGCGTTCGGCGGCGACGGAGGACAGGACGACGAGGGAGCCGTGCCCCTGCGTCTGGAGGGCGCGGCCGGTGATCAGCCCCACCGAGACGGCCCCGGTGTAGTTGGTCTGGGCGACCCGCACCGCGCGGACCGGGTCGCGTTCGTCGTGCGCCTGGTCGCCGAGGATTCCGAACGCGAGCAGCACCATGTCGACGGCTCCCTCGGCGAACACCTTGCCGAGGACGGTCTCGTGGGACCCGGGGTCGAGCGCGTCGAAGGCGACGGTGTGCACGTCGGCGCCGAGCGCGCGCAGGCTTCCGGCGGCGTTCTCCAGGGCGACGGAGGGGCGGCCCGCCAGCCACACCGTGCGGGTGCGGCGGGCGATCAGCCGGCGGGCGGTGGCCAGCGCGATCTCGGACGTGCCGCCGAGGACGAGCAGGGAACGGGGCAGTGCGGTGGCATCCTTCATGACAGCTGACCGTATCGCCCGGTTATGACCGTTCTGGCGAAGAAACGCGGTGTTCACGCTCTCGCGGAGCGGGCATGGTCGGATCATGGACTGGCTGAAGAAGCTCCCCGGCATCGGGCCGGCGGTCACCCGGCTGACGGCCACGCACGCGTGGCGGTCGTACGAGCGGCTGGACCGGGTGAAGTGGACCCGGCTGGCCGCCGCCATGACGTTCGTCAGCTTCGTGGCCCTGTTCCCGCTGCTGACCGTGGCCGCCGCGGTCACCGCCGCCACGCTCAGCCCCGCCAGCGAGAGGACCGTCGAACACAAGATCGCCGAGCAGTTCCCGGGTCTCTCCGACCAGCTGGACCTGACCTCACTGGTGGAGAACGCCGGCACCGTCGGCGTCATCGCGGGCGCGGTGCTGCTGTTCACCGGCATCGGCTGGGTCGGCCAGGTCCGGGACTGCCTGCGCGCGGTGTGGGAGCTGCCGGACCGTGAGGAGAACCCCCTCGTCACCAAGGCCAAGGACGCCGGCATCCTGTTCGGCTTCGGCGGCGCCCTGCTGGTCACCCTCGCCATCTCCATCCTCGCCTCGGCCGCCGTCGGCCGGCTGTCCCGGCTGATCGGCCTGGACGAGCACGGCTGGGGCAGCGTGCTGCTCCAGGTCGTCGCGTTCGCCGTCGCCGTCCTCGCCGACTTCCTGGTCCTGCTCTACGTCCTGACCCTGCTGCCCGGGGTCGAGCCGCCGCGCCGCCGCCTGCTGGTGTCCGCCCTCCTCGGGGCGGTCGGCTTCGAACTGCTGAAGCTGCTGCTCAGCGGCTACGTCCAGGGAGTCGCCGCGAAGAGCATGTACGGCGCGTTCGGCGTCCCCGTGGCCCTGCTGCTGTGGATCAACTTCACGGCCAAGCTGGTGCTGTTCTGCGCCTCCTGGACGGCGACCCCGAGCAAGGAGGCCGCACTCAGTGACGTGCCCGGCGCCGCATCAGATCGGGCAGCGGCCACCGGCGGTTGACCAGGAACGCCCCGCCGCCGAGCAGCACCAGCAGACCGCCCGCGACGGCCAGCGCGATCCCGGCGCCGCCGGCACGCGACCCGGTGGAGGCGCTCACCACCGGCTGCGAACCGGACCCGCCGATGCCGGACCCCTGCCCGGCGCGCGCGCCGGTGTCCGGCTGCCCGGTGGCCGGCACGGCGCCCTTCGGCGGCACCAGCTCGCCCACCGCGTTGACCTTGCCGGCCGCCTGGAACCCCCAGTCGAGGAGCTTCGCGCTCTCCTTGTAGACCTCGTTGTGCTCGTGCTTCTCCGGATTCATCATCGTGACCAGCAGCACCTTGCCGCCCCGTTCGGCGACCGCGGTGAGGGTGGCGCCCGCGTGCGTGGTGTTGCCGTTCTTCACACCGGCGATCCCCGGGTAGACGGGGACGTCGGTGTCGCCGCTCAGCAGCCGGTTGGTGTTCTGGATCGTGGCGGACCCGAACGTCGCCCGCACGGTGGAGCAGTACTCACGGAAGTCCTTCTTCTGGAGCCCGGACCGGGCGAACAGCGACAGGTCGTACGCCGACGACACCTGCCCCGGCGCGTCGTAGCCGTCGGGGGAGACCACGTGCGTGTCCAGGGCCTGGAGCTGTCCGGCGTGCTCCTGCATGTCCTGCACGGTCCGCGCGATGCCGCCGTTCATCGCGGACAGGGTGCGCACGGCGTCGTTGCCCGAGCGCAGGAACACCCCCAGCCACAGGTCGTGGACGGTGTAGGTGCGCCCCTCCCGCATCCCGACCACGCTGGAGCCGATGCCCATGCCCGCGAGGTCCGACGGGGCGACCGTGTGGTGCGTCCCCTTGGGGAAGCGGGGCAGCACGGTGTCCGCGAACAGCATCTTCAGTGTGCTCGCCGGGGGCAGCCGCCAGTGCGCGTTGTGCGCGGCCAGCACCTCACCCGACTCGGCGTCCGAGACGATCCAGGACCGGGCGGTGAGGTCCTTGGGCAGCACGGGCACACCCGGGGCGAGGTTGACCTGGGTGCCGGGCTGCCCCAGCCGGGCGCCGCCCAGGGTGGACATCCGGGCCGGCGGGGTGGCCGTCGGGCTCGGCGCCGGGGCCGGCGAGGCGAGGGCGGCGGGGGCGGTGACGGACAGGGACAGCAGGGTGGCGGAGGCCACCAGCAGGGGTCGCCGGCCGGTCCTCTTCGGTGCGGGCACGGTCGAGAACGTACCCGTACCGAAACGGGAAGTCCCGCTTCGCACCCCACCCCCGACACGGAACCGGACACGGGACGGCGATACTGGGGACATGAAGCTCAGCCGCCCGGTCTCCTGGTTCCTGCTCGCCTTCGGGGTGTGGAGCTGGGTCATCTGGGTCACTTTCGTCAAGAACCTCGTCAAGGACAGCAGCGGGCTCGCCTTCGACGACGGTCACCCGACCGCGTACTTCTGGGTGCACCTGCTGCTGGCGGTCGTTTCCTTCGTACTGGGGACGGTCATCGGGGTCATCGGGTTGCGTGGCCTGCGCGCACTGCGCCGGACGTCATAACGGGAGACCGCCGCGCTCGGTAAGTTCTTCCCCATCTGGTCAGAAAGCCCTTCCCCGGGCGAAACCCCTGTGATTAGGTGAGCCGCGCCACTTGAGGGGAAGTGGCCGATTCGTGCTGGGCCAGGGGTAGGGCCCTGACGGGCCTGGGGAGGGCACCACCATGCGATCTGTTCGCATGCGCATTCTCGTGACGCTGCTCGTACTCGCCGTCGTGGGGATCGGCGGCTGGCAGCTGCTGCCGTCGCAGCAGTACAAGAACAGGACCATCACCGTCGGCACCACCGACGCCGTCACCGCGCTCGACCCGGCCGGCGCCTACGACGCCGGCTCCTGGGCGCTGTTCAGCAACGTCTTCCAGTCCCTGCTGACGTTCGAGCCGGCCGGCACCGAGCCGGTCCCGGACGCGGCGAAGAGCTGCGCCTTCACGGGCAGCGGGCTGCGGACCTACCGGTGCGCGCTGCGTTCCGGGATCACCTTCCCGAGCGGGCGCGCGATGACGGCCGAGGACGTGAAGTTCTCCTTCGACCGGGTCAGGAGGATCAACGACACGGTCGGCCCGGCGTCCCTGTTCGGCACGCTCGCCTCGGTGACCGCCGACAGCGCGGACACCGTCACCTTCCACCTGTCGTCCTCCGACGCCACCTTCCCGCTGAAGGTGGCCACCGGCGCCGGCTCCATCGTGGACAAGGAGAAGTACCCGGCCGGCCGCCTGCGCGAGGACACCGCCGTCGACGGCACCGGGCCGTACCGGCTGACGGCGTACACCAAGGACCACAAGGCCGACCTCGCGCCGAACACCCACTACAAGGGCTACCTCAGCGGCACCGGCCGCCCGGTCGAGCTGCGCTACTACGCCGACTCCCACAAGCTCGACCGCGCCTGGAAGGGCCGCCAGGTCGACGTCGCCACGCGGACCCTGCCGCCCGAGGTGCTCTCCGCGCTCAATCCGAGCGACCCCGGGCAGCGGGTCACCGAGTCCGACAGCGCCGAGACCCGCAACCTGTACCTCAACACCCGCGCCGCCTCCCCGCTGCACGACGTACGGGTGCGCCGCGCGATGGCCTGGCTGGTCAACCGCGAGAAGCTGGCGGCGACCGTGTACGAGGGCACCGTCGACCCGCTGTACTCGCTGATCCCCACCGGTATCACCGGCCACACCACGTCGTTCTTCGACCGGTACCCGGAGCAGAGCACCAGGAAGGCGCGGCAACTGCTCACCGAGGCCGGGGTGAGCCTGCCGGTGCGCTTCACCTTCGGTTACGGCGTCGGCCGGGGCGCGAGCGCGGAGGAGGCCAGGGCGCTGAAGAAGCAGCTGGAGGCGAGCGGCCTGTTCACCGTGGACCTCAAGGGCTACGAATGGACCGACTTCCAGAAGCGCTGGGCCGCCGGGGCGATCGACGCCTGGGCGGTCGGCTGGGTTGCCGACTACCCCGACCCGGACACCTTCGGCGCCGCGCTCGTCGGCACCGGTTCCACGATGAGCACCGGCTACAGCAGCAAGGCCGTCGACCACCTCGTCCTGGACAGCCAGCAGTTCGCCGACCGCAGCCGCGCCGCGAACGACTTCCGCGACATCCAGGCCGATGTGGCCGAGGACGTCCCGCTGATCCCGCTGTGGCAGCGCAAGGAGTACGTGGTCAGCACGGAGGACGTCGGCGGCGGCCAGTACCTGACGGACGGAACGGGCGTGTTCCGGCTGTGGCGGCTGGGGTGGATCTGATCAGTCGGTCTTCCGCTGCCCGGCCTTGATGATCTGCTCGACGTCGAGTGTGACCCCGGTGCCGATCGAGTCGGGCAACGTGATCGTCTCGCCGGCCGCGTGGACGCGGTGGCTCGCGTACTCGTTCCCTTCGGGTTCCGTGAGCACGTGCAGGCGCTGGTGCTTGCGGTCGACCACGAGGTAGACGGGCACCTTCGCCTCGGCGTACGCGCCGACCTTGGTCTTCAGGTCGTCCCGCCAGTTGCTGGAGGTGACCTCCAGGACGAGGCGGAAGCAGATCGGGTCGTAGGCGTTGTTCTCGATGAAGTGGTCGTCGATGTCGGCGTCCACGATCACCAGGTCGGGGATGCAGTAGTCCTCGGCACCGGTGGGGAGCTTGATCGCGACGCTCTGGAGAACCTCGGTCTCGCCGTCGTCCAGGCCCGCGGCGATGAAGGGACGCATGAGCTTGGTCAGAGCACGGGCGTGGGGGGCATCCGGTGAAGGGGTCACGAGGAGGTGGCCTCCGATGATCTCGACGCGGTAGCCCGGATGGCGCTCCATGATCTCGTCGGCGATGGCCGTGAGGGAGAACGGCTCATCGTCGTAGAAGGGCGGCTGCTCGACGGATGCAGCGGACATCGCGTGCCTCCCAGGGGCTGGTGTCGAGAACATCATCGTAAGCAGAGCGGGGGCCAGGCGGCCCGATTCCACGCGTTCACCCGAAAGTGATCACGCGTCCCGCTTGCGGTCCGGGGACGGGAGTGCCTTCGTCATGCCGGGCAGGAAGTCCGTGAACAGTTCGTGGATCTCCAGGACGAGGGGGCGCAGGACGCGGAAGCGGGCCAGGGACACGCCGCGCGCGGTCAGCCGGGCGCCCCGGCGGGCCAGGCGGTAGCTGCGCTCGCGGTCCTCCGTGCGGTCGAAGATCCAGTACAGGACCAGGCCCATCTGGGCGAGCCACATCAGCTCCGGGAGCACGTCCCGCAGTTCGGGCGCCACCTTGGACCTGGAACCGGCCAGGACCTCCCGGTGCACGCTGATCGCGGCCTCGCGCGCGTGCTCGCTCTCCGGGGAGAAGGGGCTGAGCGGGCTGTCGGGGTCGGCGGCGTTCTTGAAGAACTGGACCGCGAACTCGTGGTACGGCCGGGCGATGTCCAGCCACACGGTGAGGACGCCCGCGAGCCGCGCCTCCAGCTCGGTCTCCCGGTCCAGCACCTGGCGGACCGCCGCCCGGTGCTCCTCGGCGATCCGGTCGTAGAACCCCTGGATCAGGTGTTCCTTGCCCTCGAAGTAGTAGTAGGCGTTGCCGACGGACACCCCGGCCTCCGTGGCGATGGCCCGCATGGTCGTCTTGTCGTACCCGCGCTCCTGGAACAACCGCATCGCGGTCTCCAGGATCAGCGCACGGGTCTGCTCGGACTTGCTGCTTCGGGGGCCGGCCGCACCGGGGCCGTCGTTCTTCGCTGGCACGGAAGGAGCCTAACGAGTGACGGGGGCGGTCCATGGCGGCGCCTCAGCCCCGGCGGCCCAGCTGGGGGCGCTTGGTGTAGTCCGTGAAGCCCAGGACGTTGCCCCAGGGGTCGGTGATCTCCACGGTCCAGCCGGTGGCCACCTGGGACACCTCGTCCAGCGGTGTGATCCCCGCGGCGGCCAGCTCCCGGGCCGCGGCCCGCGCGTCCGGCACCTCCAGCCAGATCCGTGCCGACGGCCACGGCGGCGAGCGGTGCCCCAGCTGCTCCTCGGCCTGGAGCAGGATGCCCGGTGTCTCGGCCCCGACCCTCAGCTGGGCGAGCCCGCCCTCGTCGAACCGGAAGCCCACGGTGAACCCGGCCCGCTCGTAGAAGGCGACCGCCTCGCCGAGGTCACCGACGGGGAGCAGCACGTTGTCGAAACCGAGCAGTTCGTACGACCCTTGGTCTGACATGTCGTCACATTAGGAGTCCTTCTCCCCGGATGCGAGGAGCCCCACCGCAGCGGACCGCGGTGGGGCTCTCCGGGGGACGGGCAGCCGTCACTGCGGGAAGTTCGGGTCCAGGTCGGTCGCCGAGGCGCCGCTGGTCGTGATGCCGCCGGCGGACGCGCGCAGCAGCACGCTCTCGCGGTACAGGTCGCCGGAGACCAGCAGGTCGGCGTCGCCGTCCCGGTCGAGGTCGCGCAGGCGGACGAAGAGGCCGAGCATCTCGTCCGGTGTGGCGCTGCCCGGCACGCCCGCCGTGGCGCGGGTGAACCACTGGGAGCCGGTGCCGGTCAGGCCCTTGCTCCCGCCGCGCAGGACGTGCACGCCGCCCGCGTTGTGGACCGTGCCGGACTCCTCCTCGGGGACGCCGACGGCGAGGTCCGGGTAGCCGTCGCGGTCGGTGTCGCCGGCGGAGAGGGAGTAGCCGAAGCGGTCGTTCTTCGTGGCCGCCGTCGCCACCCCCGCGGTGGACTGCGTCAGGCGGTAGGAGGTGCCCGGACCGCTCGCGCCGCCGCGCAGGACCAGCACGGAACCCGCGCCGCTGTTGTACGGCGTGTCGCTGACGGCGAGGTCCCCGTAGCCGTTCTTGTCGAAGTCGGCGATCACTCCGGTGGCGTTGTAGTCCGCGTGCGAGGCGTCGTACGTCGTGTACGTGCCGCGCTTGATGGTGGAGCCGCCCTGCACGAACCACGCGGCCTGCGTCACCCGGCCGTTCTTGTAGCCCTGGCCCAGTACGTACAGGTCGGTGGCCTTGTCCTTGGTGACCTTGCCGGCGACGATCGCGGTCGGCTCCAGCACCTGGGCGCCGCTGGGGCTCACCTCCAGCTTGGTCACGCTGCCCGTCGTACCGGACTGGGAGAAGCCGCCCCGGTAGACGTAGAGGGTGCCGGTGACGTCGGCGACGGCCAGGTCCGGCTTGCCGTCGCCGTTGAAGTCACCGGAGGCGAGGGCCGCGCCGAACGCCAGCTTGGACCGGGCGGGGATGCGGGTGGCCTTGGTGCCGAGGCCGGACCTGGCGCCCCACAGCACGGTGACGGCGCCCGCGTCGGCCGTCGTACCGCTCTTCTCGCTGCTGTCGGCGACGGCGAGGTCGGCGTATCCGTCGCCGTTGAGGTCGGCCTGGGCGAGCTGGTTGCCGAAGCTGTCGGCATAGCCGCCGGCGTCGCCCGCCGTGCCGGGGATGCCGGGGCTGTCCTGGGTGAAGCGGACCGTCTTCGGGCCCGGCCCGGTCGCCGTGCCGTAGGTGACGGTGACCTCGCCGCCCCAGCCGGACGCGTAGTCCCGGTAGCCGTCGCCGTTGAAGTCGTCGGCGTACTTGGCGGGGGTGGCCGCGGCGGCCGGACCGGCCGCGAGGGCGAGCAGTCCGCCGGTCAGCGAGGCGGCCGTGGCCGTCGCGAGGGCGACGGCGAGCTTTCTGTGCGTGCGCATGTGTCTCCTTGATCGCGTGCACACAGCAGACCCGTGGCGGCGGGGAACGGTTGTACGGCGAGGGCCCCGCCCCCGGTACGTGACCGGGGACGGGGCCCGAAGAACCGCAGGCGTACGGCGGATCAGTAGCGACGCGTGATCAGCGCGCGCTTGACCTCCTGGATCGCCTTCGTGACCTCGATACCGCGCGGGCAGGCGTCCGTGCAGTTGAAGGTCGTGCGGCAGCGCCACACGCCGTCGCGGTCGTTGAGGATCTCCAGGCGCTGCTCGCCCGCCTCGTCACGGCTGTCGAAGATGAAGCGGTGGGCGTTCACGATCGCGGCCGGACCGAAGTACTGGCCGTCGTTCCAGAACACCGGGCAGGACGACGTGCACGCGGCGCACAGGATGCACTTGGTGGTGTCGTCGAAGCGCTCGCGGTCCTCGGCGGACTGCAACCGCTCCCGGGTCGGCTCGTTGGTGTCGTTCGTGATCAGGAACGGCATCACGTCCCGGTACGCCTGGAAGAACGGCTCCATGTCGACGACCAGGTCCTTCAGGACCGTGAGGCCCTTTATGGGCTCGACCGTGATCGGCTTCTCGGGGTTGATGTCCTTGATCAGCGTCTTGCAGGCGAGGCGGTTCTTGCCGTTGATCCGCATCGCGTCCGAGCCGCAGATGCCGTGCGCGCACGAGCGGCGGAACGTGAGGGTGCCGTCGACGTCCCACTTGATCTTGTGGAGGGCGTCGAGGACACGTTCCTTCGGGTCGATCTCCAGCTGGAAGTCTTCCCAGGTCGCCTCGGCCGAGACCTCCGGGTTGAACCGGCGGACGCGGACGGTGACGGTGATGTAGGGGGAGTCGGCGAAGCCGGGCTCGGGCCGGCCGGCCGCGTCCGCCTTGTCCAGAACAGGGGTAGCCATCAGTACTTACGCTCCATCGGCTGGTAGCGGGTCTGGACGACCGGCTTGTAGTCGAGACGGACGGTTTCCGAGCCGTCGGCGCCGACCTCGCGGTACGCCATGGTGTGGCGCATGAAGTTGACGTCGTCGCGGTTCGGGTAGTCCTCGCGGTAGTGACCGCCGCGGGACTCCTTGCGGGCCAGGGCCGACACCGCCATGACCTCGGCCAGGTCGAGCAGGTTGCCCAGCTCGATCGCCTCGAGGAGGTCGGTGTTGAACCGCTTGCCCTTGTCCTGGATCGCCACGTTGCGGTAGCGCTCGCGCAGCTCGGCGATCTTCTCGACGGCCGTCTTGATCGTCTGCTCGGTGCGGAAGACCATGACGTTGGCGTCCATGGTCTCCTGGAGCTCGCGGCGCAGCGTGGCCACCCGCTCGCTGCCGGTGGAGTTGCGCAGCCGCTCGATCTGCTCGACGACGAAGGACTCCGGGGCCTCCGGAAGCTCGACGTAGTCGGCCTTCGCGGAGTACTCGGCGGCGGCGATGCCCGCGCGGCGGCCGAAGACGTTGATGTCCAGCAGCGAGTTGGTGCCCAGGCGGTTGGCGCCGTGCACGGAGACACAGGCGACCTCGCCGGCCGCGTACAGACCCGGGACGACGGTGGTGTTGTCCGCCAGGACCTCACCCTCGACGTTCGTCGGGATGCCGCCCATCGCGTAGTGCGCGGTCGGCTGGATCGGGATCGGGTCCGTGTAGGGCTCGATGCCGAGGTACGTCCGCGCGAACTCGGTGATGTCCGGGAGCTTGGCGTCCAGCTGCTCCGGCGGCAGGTGGGTGAGGTCCAGGTAGACGTGGTCGCCCTCGGGACCGCAGCCGCGGCCCTCGCGGATCTCCGTGTAGATGGAGCGCGAGACGACGTCACGGGAGGCGAGGTCCTTCATGACCGGCGCGTACTTCTCCATGAAGCGCTCGCCGTCCTTGTTGCGCAGGATGCCGCCCTCACCACGGGCGCCCTCCGTCAGCAGGATGCCCATGCGCCAGATGCCGGTCGGGTGGAACTGGAAGAACTCCATGTCCTCCAGCGGGAGCCCGCGCCGGTAGACCGCCGCCTGACCGTCACCGGTCAGCGTGTGGGCGTTCGACGTCACCTTGAAGAACTTGCCGGTGCCGCCGGAGGCGTAGATGACGGCCTTGGCCTGGAAGATGTGGATCTCGCCGGTGGCCAGCTCGTACGCCACCACACCGGCCGACCGCTTCACGCCGTCGACCTCGGTCATCAGCTGGTCGAGGACGTAGAACTCGTTGAAGAACTCCACGCCCTCCTTGACGCAGTTCTGGTACAGCGTCTGGAGGATCATGTGGCCGGTGCGGTCCGCGGCGTAGCAGGACCGGCGGACCGGGGCCTCGCCGTGGTTGCGGCTGTGGCCGCCGAAGCGGCGCTGGTCGATGGTGCCGTCCGGGGTCCGGTTGAACGGCAGGCCCATCTTCTCCAGGTCGAGGACGGCGTCGATGGCCTCCTTCGCCAGGATCTCGGCGGCGTCCTGGTCGACCAGGTAGTCACCGCCCTTGACCGTGTCGAAGGTGTGCCACTCCCAGTTGTCCTCCTCCACGTTGGCCAGCGCGGCGGCCATGCCGCCCTGCGCGGCGCCCGTGTGGGAGCGGGTGGGGTAGAGCTTGGTCAGGACCGCGGTGCGGCTGCGCTTCGTCGCCTCGATGGCGGCGCGCATGCCCGCGCCGCCGGCGCCGACGATGACGGTGTCGTACTTGTGGATCTTCATATCTCTCGCAGCCCCGTGCCTAGCGGATGTTCGGGTCGAAGGTGAAGATCACCAGCGTGCCCAGCAGGATGGTGAACACCGTGGCGGTGTAGAGCAGGCCCTTGAGCCACAGGCGGCTGTTCGGCCGCTCGGCGTAGTCGTTGATGACCGTGCGCAGGCCGTTGGCGCCGTGCAGCATCGCCAGCCACAGCATCAGCAGATCCCAGACCTGCCAGAACGGGGACGCCCAGCGGCCGGCCACGAAGGCGAAGCCGATCTTGGAGACACCGCCGTCCAGCACGAGCTGGATCAGCAGGTGGCCCAGGACCAGGACGACCAGCACGATGCCGGACAGGCGCATGAAGACCCACGCCGCCAGCTCGAAGTTGCCCCGGGTCGACTTGGGGGACTTCTTGGTCCGCTTGCGCGGCGCCTCGATCAGCGGGGCCGGGTTGTCGACGGTGTAGACAGGGGCACCCTCGACGGGGCCGACCCCGGACGCGGCGGTTTCAGTCGTGACTGAGTTATTCGACATCGGCGGCGTCAGCTCCCAAAGAGGACACGGGCGGCGTGGCCGAGGACCGGGTACAGCGCCCCGGCCATCAGGACCAACCAGACGACCATCACGGCCCAGAACATCTGCTTCTGGTAGCGCGTGCCCTTCGACCAGAAGTCGACGGCGATGACACGCAGGCCGTTGAGCGCGTGGAAGAGGATGGCGGCGACGAGGCCGTACTCCAGCAGCGCGACGATCGGCGTCTTGTACGTGGCTACGACCTTGTCGTAGTCCTCGGGGGAGACACGCACGAGAGCGGTGTCCAGCACATGAACGAACAGGAAGAAGAAGATGAGGACGCCGGTGACTCGGTGAGCCACCCAGGACCACATTCCTTCCCGGCCGCGGTACAGCGTTCCAGCCGGCACGGAAGAACCCTCCGGGAGCGGGGATTAGGGCCGCGCCGGCTTCACTGTCGGTCGGGCCCGGCCGGGTACGGTCCACCGGCCCCCAGCATCGTAGCGAGGCGCCGCGCCGTGGCTGACGGGGGGCCTGGCTGTGTGATCAAACTGGCACGCGGTTGGGCTAGCGGGGCACCCGCCGGTGCGGGTGATGCGGTCATTTGCCGGATAAGGGGGCGTTTGCGCTGGTCGCACAGCTTCCCGCGGCCCCGAGGAACTGGTCCAGACGCCCCCGGGCGAGGCGTCGCAGCTCCTCCGCCGCGGTGACCCGCTCCTCCTCCGGATCGTTCGTCAATCGTGACCGGATCGCTTCGAGGATGCGGTCGAGCGCCTCCTCCGGGGGTACGTCACCCAGATAGATGACGAACGCGTGTCCGAATCGAGCCTCGTAGGCCGCCTGCGCCGCGCTCAGCGCCATGTGGGCCGCCGAATACGTGTCCTCGGGCAGCTCGGGGAGGGACTCGCCCGCCAGCGCCTCCGCCAGATCGCCCGGCGACAGGTCGTACGCCGCCTCGTCCGCCGCCGCCAGCAGGGCGTCCAGGTCGGGGTACGGGCGGTGGTCCGCGAGCCGGCGGGACCACCGGGGGCTGCGCAGGCAGCGCAGGAGGAGGGCGTGGGCCTCCTCGGCGGCGGCCGTGTTGAAGGCGTCGAGAGGCCTGGGGAGATACGGCAGGCGGTGGGCGGGCAGCGTAAATCCTCGCGTCACAGGTGGTGTGGCAGGGGAGGTTGTGAAAGTTGTGGTCAGGTTATCGAGAGTGGTCACGGTGTGTCCCCGCGATGCCTGATTTTCACTCGAACGGAAGAGTTTCCGAACACCTCGATGACCGGTGCGCCGGAGAGAGCCGTACGGTGGCAGGGTGACCCAGCAGCACAGGCGCCGGGGATCGGCGCGGCAGGTGATACCGAAACGCGCGGTGGTGGCCGCCGCGTTCGTCGGGACGGTCGCGCTCGGTACGGGCGTCGGCGTGTGGGCCTCCGACGGCGGCGGAAAACCGGACGGGAGCGCGCCACGGGCGTCGGCCGGGCGGGTGTCCGGCGCGGACCCCACCGGCGCCGACGCCGGCGGCGCGGGCACCGCCCCGTCGGCGAGTCCGACGCCCAGCCGGTCCTACCCGCTGTCACAGGCGCCGCGCACGATACCCGCGGTGCGCTCCCACACCCCGGCGCGCGGACCCGGCTGGCAGCCGCGGCACGGGGAGCGGGTGGTGGTGAGCGACCCCGGGCTGGCCGACGAGGGCCGGCTCATAGCCGGGGAACTGGGGCTGACGTACGCCGGGCGGAAGAACACGGGCGACGTACGGGCCGGGGACGTCCGGCTCACGCTCGGCGGCGGGGGCGGGAACCAGGAGTCGTACACCCTCACCGTCCGCGGCGGGCGGGTCGACATCAGCGGGCCCGGCGAGGCCGGGGTCTTCTACGGCACCCGGACCCTGAAGCAGGAGGTCCACGGCGGCGGTACGGCGCCGGAGGGCGTCGTCCGGGACCAGCCGGCCAAGCCGGACCGCGGGTTCATGCTCGACATCGCGCGCAAACCGTTCTCCGAGACCTGGATCGAGGACCGGATACGCGAGCTGGGGGACCTGAAGTTCAACGAGCTGGGACTGCACTTCTCCGACGACCAGGCCTTCCGGATCGAGTCCAGCACCCACCCGGAGATCGTCTCCCCGGACCACCTGACCAAGGCTCAGGTCAAACGGATCGTGGACCTCGCGGCCGCCCGGCACATCACCGTCGTGCCGGAGATCGACTCGCCGGGGCACCTCGGGGCCGTCATCGCCGCCCACCCGGACCTCCAGCTGCGCAACGCGAGCGGGGTCCCCACCAGGGGTGCCGTCGACATCTCCAAGGACGCGTCCGCGCGGATCGTCGACGACCTGCTGAACGAGCACGCGGTGCTCTTCCCCGGCGGCCGGTGGCATCTGGGCGGTGACGAGTACCAGGCGCTCACCGTGAAGGACCCGCAGGCCTCGTACCCGCAGCTGGCCGCCGCCGCCCGGCAGACCCACGGCTCCGGCGGCACCGTCGCCGACCTCGCCACCGACTGGCTGAACGACCGCTACGCCACCGTCCGTGCCCACGGCAAGACCGTCCGCGCCTGGAACGACGGCTTCTTCCGGAACACCTCCGTCCAGCCCGATCCGGGCCTCCAGGTCGCCTACTGGACCGGCAAGGAGATCGGCGCCCGGCAGCCGGCGGAGTACCTGAGCGCGGGGCGGAAGGTCCTCAACTACAACGACGAGTTCCTCTACTACGTCCTCGGCCAGCCGCAAACCTTCGTCTACCCGACGGGGCAGCGGATCTACGAGCAGTGGAACCCGCGGGTGCTGCGCGGCACGACCGCCGTACCGGCCCGCTACGACGCGCAGATCCTCGGCGGCTCGTTCGCGGTGTGGTGCGACATCGCCGGCGCGCAGACCGAGGCCCAGGTCGCCGCGGGCATCCGGATGCCGCTGCGGGCCACCGTGCAGAAGCTGTGGGACCCCGGCACGCCCGCGCTGTCCTGGGCCGACTTCAGGAAGCTGGCCGACCGGCTGGGCTGAGGGGCGGTGGCCGGCGCCGCCGCCCGGCCCGGCTTGCCATTGGCTGAAAATCTATGAATGTGACACTCCCGCGCCGTCGCACGCAGTAAGGGGAAGTGCGGGCTCCGTACCGGTCGGCGCCCTGGCGAGGGAGATATTCATGAGCCTGGTGGAACTGATCGCACAGGCCGACGCACGCGGACTGGCCGCCAGCGGATTGGCTTGTATAGATCGGTGTCTGCCGCTGCTCGGCGGCGACGACGAACTGCTGCGCCCGCTCTGGGCGAGCCTCGCCGACGGCTCCGACTGGGGCGGGAGCCTGGAGAAGGCCCGCGCGGCGCTCGGGTCCGACGGGTCCGCCGTTCCCGTCGGGGACGTCGGGGACGTCGGGGACGACGCCGCGCGGCTCGCCCGCCGCATGCTGGACGCGGCCCCCGCCGAGCGCACCGCCGACGCCGTACGCCCCTGGGCCGACGCCTGCTCGGCCGCCTCGCTGCGCATCCACCGGCTGCTCGACCCCGCCGCGGACGCCACCACGGACCCGGGCGCCGCGCCTGCGGAGGACACGGCGGACCTGTCCCCGCTCGTCGCCGCCGAGCTGCGCCGCCAGACGGCGGTGCTGGAACTCCTCGCCGGGCACGGCGTGAACGGGCTGCGCGGGGCGCTGGAGGTGTCCGTCGAGGGCCGGCGCGTGCTGCGCGCGGTGGTCTCCCGCCGGGCGCGGGGCGCCACCGGACCGGGGGCCTGAGAGGGTTTCGTGCCCGTACCGCGGCGGACGCGGGGCGGTCCTGCGACGGTTGGCGGCACACCGCGGAACCGGGTGACGGAAATCCCGCCCGGCTCGCTCTTCCCTATGTGACAGCCCATACGACAGACCACGTGACAGGCCGGGTGACAGAGCGGGCGACGGACCCGTACGCGACGACGCGACAGGAGACCAGGCCGCAGGCCGCGGCGAAGCCCGTGCGGTGGGCGGCGGACGCGGTGGCCACGATGCGCGAGGGCGCCCGCGTCCGGCTCGACTACTCGGCGCAGAGCCTGTGGCGCGTCGACCGGATGATCGAGGAGATACGCCGTGAGGAACCGCCGTACGCGGCCGTCGAGAACGTGCTGCGCGGCCTCGGCGCCTACGCCGGCGAAGTGATCGTCCGGCAGACCGGCGCCGAGTGGTGGGCGAGCGGCGGCGAGCACTGGCTGCGCACCCCCGACGGGCGGCTGTGGGACCCCGTCGACGAGGCCCGCCGCTGCTTCGACGGCCACGGCTCCCTCCGGCTGCTGTGCCGCGACGCGACCGCCCGCGGCTGACCGGCCCCGCCCCGCTGTGACACTTCCGTCCGGACCGACGCTGATGATCGTGGAGGGCGGTGACACGGCCGGACGTGTCGGACCGTGAGGCAGGCGCCACGCAGTGGCCAGGAACTCGGCACGAACGAGGACGGTCTTGGGCCAGGGAGGGGAACCCCGCCGCCCGCAGCCGCGGGACGGGGAGCTGGGCGCGGCCGTCGCGCGGGCCCAGGACGGTGACGAGAGCGCCTTCGCGGTGGCCTACCGGATCGTGCAGCCCGGCCTGCTGGGCTATCTGCGCGGCCTGGTCGGCGAGGACGCGGAGGACGTCGCGTCCGACGCCTGGCTGGAGATCGCCCGGGACCTCGGCCGGTTCCGCGGCGACGGCGCCGGCTTCCGCGGCTGGACCGCGACCATCGCCCGGCACCGGGCCCTGGACCATCTGCGCCGGCAGCGGGTACGGCCCCGGGCGGCGCAGCTCGGACCGGACGCCCTGGAGCTGCCCGGCCCGCACAGCACCCACGACCAGGCCCTGGAGTCGCTGTCCACCGCACGCGCGCTGGAACTGGTGCGGGCGCTGCCCCGGGACCAGGCCGAGGCGGTGCTGCTGCGGGTGGTCGTCGGCCTCGACGGACCGGCCGCCGCCCGCGTCCTGGGCAAGCGGCCCGGCGCGGTCCGCACGGCCGCTTACCGGGGCCTGCGCGGCCTGGCCCGCCGGCTCGGCGCGTCCCGCCCGGCGGACGGCACGGGCGGCGGTGTGACGGATGGCGACGCCCCGGCGCTGGGGGAGTCGGGATGAACGCCTCGGCACGCGGGACGTATGAACAGGCGAACGGCGTGTGCGGGCCGGTCTGCGGGTCTCCGGACGGGCCGCACGAGCGCGGGAACGGCACCCGGAACAGGAACAGGAACGGGCATGGGTGAACGGCACAGCGGCGAGTGGCTGCCCGGCCGCGGGTCCGCGCACCCTCACACCGGCGCCACCGTCTCCGCGCCCGAGCGGACGGACGCCCCGCGGCCGGACCCCGGGTTCGAGACCCGGTTCACCGCCGCGCTGCGCCCGGACGCCGTCGACCCCGAGGCCGAGCGCAGCGCCGTCGCCGCCTTCCGGGCCGCCCATGCGGCGGGCGCGCACGGCGCGCGGACCCGGGCGCGGGACGACTGGCGGCCCGGCCGGCCGCACCGTGCCCGCCGCTCGCTGCGGACCACGCTCTCGCTGGCGCTGGCGAGCCTGACGCTGGGCGGGGTCGCCGTCGCGGCGATCGGCTCCGCCGGGTCCGGCCCGGACGCCCCGCGCCCCGCGCACCCGTCACCGGCCGCCCCGCGCACCCCGGCCGCCTCGGGCGCGTCGGCCGACGGATCGGCAGCCCGATCGACAGCCGGGCGGGCGGACGCCGGATCCGCCGGCCCCGCCACGCCACCCGGGCACCCGGCCACCGCCCGGGACACCCTGGCCCACTGCCGTGCCTACGCACAGGCCGGGAAGCGGGGCGGTGCCCTGGCGGCGACGGCCTGGCAGCGGCTGGTCACGGCGGCGGGCGGCCCGGGGAAGGTCGCGGCCTACTGCGCCGCCCGGACGGCACGCGCGCAGCAGGGGACCGCCGGGAAGGCGGGCGGTACGGGCGCCACCGGCAAGGGCCAGAACCAGGGCCACGGCCAGGATGAGGGCCGCACCCGGACCCGGAGCCCGGACAAGGGCGGGAACGGCGGCGGGGGGAAGCCGGCCGGCTCGGCGGGCGGCAAGCGGTAGGCACGGCCGGCCCCGCGAAGGCCGAAGGCAACGGCCGGGGCCGCCACCCCCCACAGGAGAGGCCCCGGCCGTCGCGCGGACGGGCCGCGCACGGCCCGTACTTTCCTCAGCGCCGTGCACACGGTTTCTGTCACACCCCGCCACACCCCGGGCACAGTCCGCCCCGGCCGGACCTCACCCTGTGCACAGGCCTGTGCACAGAGGAACCCGGTCACGAGTTAGTTGCATCTTCTACAGACATGGACGAGAGACGGTTTCACGCCGTAACGTGCCATTCGCGCCGACCGAAGCCAGGCGTAAAGGGAGTGCGGTGCTGGGGGACGACGCGGAGCTGACCGCCGCGGTGCGTGCGGCACAGACCGGGGACGAGACCGCGTTCCGTGCGGTGTACCGCGCGGTGCAGCCCCGGCTGCTCGGATACGTACGCACGCTGGTCGGTGATCCGGATGCCGAGGACGTGGCCTCCGAGGCCTGGCTCCAGATCGCCCGCGACCTGGACCGGTTCGAAGGTGACGCCGACCGGTTCCGCGGCTGGGCCGCCCGGATCGCCCGCAACCGCGCGCTGGACCACATACGCATGCGGGGCCGCCGCCCCGCCATCGGCGGTGACGAGACGGAGCTGACCGGCCGGGCCGCCGAGTCCGACACGGCCGGTGAGGCCATCGAGGCCCTGACCACCGACAGCACCCTCTCCCTGATCGCCCGCCTCCCGCAGGACCAGGCCGAGGCGGTCGTCCTGCGCGTGGTCGTGGGCCTGGACGCCAAGACCGCCGCCGAGACGCTCGGCAAGCGCGCGGGTGCCGTCCGCACCGCGGCGCACCGCGGTCTGAAGCGCCTCGCGGAGCTGATCGGCGCCGATCCGGAATCGGCGGGCGGGCTCGACGCGCTTCCGCCCCAGCGAGAACCACACCGTGGCGCGGTGACGTCCGCAACTGTGACGCATACGCGTACGCGGACGCAGAAGGACATGTGATGGCCGACGAGCAGTACAGGTGGCTGAATCGTGCGACGGCGGAACGCCTACTGCGCGGTGAGTCCCCGGAAGCCGTCGACGCCTGCGCCCGTGACCAGGCAGAACGTCTCTCCCAGGCGCTCGGCGCGCTGTCCGGGCTGTCCGCCGAGGCAGCCCCCGGCACCGGTGAGCTGCCCGGCGAACAGGCCGCCCTGGCCGCGTTCCGCAAGGCGCGCGAAGCCGCCGACGCCGACCGGACCGCCACCGCGCCCGCGTCCGGCGGCGCCCGCGCGTCCGTGCCCTGCGCCGACGCGGGCCTGGTCCGCATCGGCGCGGGGGGCCGTACCGGAATCCCGTTCCGGCGCCCCCGCTGGGCCCGCCCGGTGCGCCTGGCGGTCGCCGCGGCCGTGGCCGCGGGCACGCTCGGCGGAGTGGCCGTGGCCGCCGGGAGCGGAGTGCTCCCCACGCCGTTCGGTGACGGGAAGCCCGGCCCCGCCGCGTCCGTCTCCGCCGGCGAGACCTCCGAGGAGTCGCTCGCCCCGGCGTCGCCGCAGACCACGCCGGACTACGCGACGGGCCCGGGTACGAGTCCGGGCACGGGTACACCGGGCGGCGGTCCGGGAGACCGCCGCGCCGACGCCTCGGGCGGGCCGTCCGGTCCGGCCGGCGGCACCGGCCAGAGCGCCGCCCCGGGCTCCGCCGCGCCCTCCGCGACGTCCGGCACCGGCTGGGCCGGCGCCGCCGCGGCCTGCCGGGCCCTGCGGGACGGCCGGGAACTGGACGCCGGCCGCAAGCGCGTGCTGGTGAACCTGGCGGGCGGCTCGGCCCGGGTGACCAAGTACTGCAAGGTCGTGCTGGGCGGTACCGGCTCCGGCTCCGGCGGCACGGGCGGCGGCACCACCACCGGCGGCCAGGGCAACGGCAACGGAAACGGCAACGGCGCCGGCAGCGGCGGGGACAAGGGCGGGGACAAGGGCAGCGGCGGGGACAAGGACAAAGACGGGGACCAGGGCCACGGCAAGGGCGACGGCGGCGGCAAGGGCCACGGCAACGGCCACGGCAACGGCGACGGCGGCGGCAAGGGCCACGGCAACGGCGACGGCAGGGGCAAGAGCGGCGGCAAGGGTCACGGCGCGGGTGCCGGCGGTGCGGGCGGTGCCGGCGGTGCCGGCGGCGGCAAGGGCGTCCGGCACCGCGGCGGCGCGGTCCCCGCTCCCTCCGGTCACGCCCCGGCGCACCCCGGCGGGCCGGGCAGCGCCCCCGCGGCCCCGTCGCCGACTGCGACATACACCGCGCTCTGACCGACGCAACCCCACCTGACCTGCGTTTTCGAGGTCGCCGAAAATATTTCGGCGGGAGGTGTGACGTTTCTGGAGCGGCTTACGCAGTACAGAGTGAGCCGACTGGTCATCGGCCGTCGCACTGAGCCGGGGTTCCCCCCGTACCCACGGCTCGTGCACCTGGCGCGGGCGGGACACGTTCCCCCGGTCCCGCCCGCGCCCCGCAGCCCCCTCCTCGCCCCTCCCTCACTCCACCCCGCGACGCGCCCCGCGTGACCGGCGCCGGACCACGGTGCATGGTGAGGAGTAGCGGTCCTACTGCGGAGGCATCCATGGCGCGTGATTCGGAGTCGGGCCTGCCCATCGAGCCGGTCTACGGACCGGCCGCGCTGACCGGCTGGGACCCGGACGAGAAGCTGGGCGACCCGGGCGCGTACCCCTTCACCCGCGGGGTGTATCCGACGATGTACACCGGCCGCCCCTGGACCATGCGCCAGTACGCGGGCTTCGGCACGGCCGCGGAGTCCAACGCCCGCTACCGCCGGCTGATCGACCACGGCACCACCGGCCTCTCCGTCGCCTTCGACCTGCCCACCCAGATGGGCCACGACTCCGACGCGCCCCTCGCGCACGGCGAGGTCGGCCGGGTCGGCGTCGCGATCGACTCGGTGGAGGACATGCGGATGCTCTTCGACGGCATCCCGCTGGACCGGGTCTCGACGTCCATGACGATCAACGCGCCCGCCGCGCTGCTCCTGCTCCTGTACCAACTGGTGGCCGAGGAACAGGGAGTCCCGGCGGACCGGCTGACCGGCACCGTGCAGAACGACGTGCTGAAGGAGTACATCGCGCGGGGCACCTACATCTTCCCGCCCCGGCCCTCGCTGCGGCTGACGGCGGACGTCTTCCGGTACTGCACCGCCGAGATCCCGAAGTGGAACATGATCTCGATCTCCGGCTACCACATGGCCGAGGCGGGCGCGAGCCCCGTGCAGGAGATCGCGTTCACCCTCGCCGACGGCATCGAGTACGTCCGTACGGCGGTGACGGCGGGCATGGACATCGACGACTTCGCGCCCCGCCTGTCCTTCTTCTTCGTGGCCCGCACGACCCTGCTGGAGGAGGTCGCCAAGTTCCGCGCGGCACGGCGTATCTGGGCCCGGGTGATGCGGGAGGACTTCGGCGCGCGGAACCCCAAGTCGCTGATGCTCCGCTTCCACACGCAGACCGCCGGGGTCCAGCTGACGGCCCAGCAGCCGGAGGTGAACCTGGCCCGCGTCACCGTCCAGGCCCTGGCCGCGGTCCTCGGCGGCACCCAGTCCCTCCACACCAACTCCTACGACGAGGCGCTCGCCCTGCCCACGGACAGGAGCGCCCGGCTGGCGCTGCGGACGCAGCAGGTGCTCGCCTACGAGACGGACGTACCGGCGACGGTGGACCCCTTCGCCGGGTCGTACGCGGTCGAGCGGATGACGGACGACGTCGAGGAGGCCGCCCTGGACCTGATGCGGAAGGTCGAGGACCTGGGCGGCGCCGAAGCGGCGATCGAACGGGGTTTCCAGAAGGCCGAGATCGAGCGGAACGCGTACCGCATCGCCCGGGAGACCGACTCCGGCGAGCGGGTGGTCGTCGGCGTCAACCGCTTCCGGCTGGACGAGGAGGAGCCGTACGAGCCCCTGCGGGTCGACCCGGCGATCGAGGCACGGCAGGCCGAGCGGCTCACCGTACTGCGGGCCGGGCGGGACCAGCAGGCGGTGGACTCGGCGCTGGACGCGCTGAGGAAGGCGGCCGAGGGGGAGGACAACGTGCTGTACCCGATGAAGGAAGCGCTGCGGGCCCGGGCGACGGTCGGTGAGGTGTGCGGGGCACTCCGGCAGGTCTGGGGCACCCACACACCCCCCGACACCTTCTGAGCCGGACGGTTCCCCCGCGCGGCACCGGCACTCGGACCCGGTGTCGTACCCCCGTGCGACACTCCTGCCATGTTCGGAGTCGTCGACCTTCCCACCTACCTCGCGGGGCTCGCCCTCATCGTTCTGCTGCCCGGGCCCAACTCCCTCTACGTGCTCTCCGTCGCCGCCCGCCGCGGGGTGCGGGCGGGTTACACGGCCGCCGCCGGGGTGTGGTGCGGCGACACCGTGCTGATGACGCTGTCCGCCGCCGGCGTCGCCTCGCTGCTCCGGGCGAACGCCCTGCTGTTCGGGATCGTGAAGTACGCCGGTGCCGGGTATCTGACCTGGCTGGCGGTCGGGATGCTGCGGGCCGCGCGGCAGATGTGGCGGACCCGGCGGGAGCCCACCGTGGCGGACGCCGCGCCCGCGCAGGGTGCGGACGAGCGGCCCTTCCGGCGTGCCCTCGTCGTCAGCCTGGTCAACCCCAAGGCGATCCTCTTCTTCGTCGCCTTCTTCGTGCAGTTCGTGGACCCCGGCTACGCGCATCCCGCCCTGTCGTTCGTCGTGCTCGGCGCCTTCGCCCAACTGGCCAGCTTCCTCTACCTCAGCGCGCTGATCATGGGCGGCACCCGCCTCGCCGCCGCCTTCCGGCGCCGCAGACGGCTGTCGGCGACGGCCACCTCGGCGGCGGGCGCGCTGTTCCTCGGGTTCGCCGTGAAGCTGTCCCTGGCCGGGGTGTGATCGCCGCGCCGGAGCCGCGGGGCCGGGTCGCCTGACACCGGGTCAGCCGCGGGGCTTTCCGTCCGCCGGGGCGGTGAGTTCCCGGGGGGACGCCGGTGTGCCGGCCCTCTTCAACGCCCTCCTGAGCCGTGGACCGAAAGGTTTCTCCACCCACCGGTGGATCAGCCACGCCAGCAGCAGCATGCCCAGCACGGTCAGGGCGAGCGCCGGCCACGGCGGCAGGCCGAGCCCCCGGTGCAGCACCCGGATGACGAACCAGCCCAGGTGCTCGTGCACCAGGTAGAACGGGTACGTCAGCGCGCCCGCCGTGACCAGCCAGGGCCAGGAGGCCCACCGTGTCCAGCCCAGTGCCACGGCGGCCACCGCCCCGAAGGCGACGGTGACGATCGCCAGCACGACGTGCGGGTCGCGGTGGAAATCGCCGTGCGCGCCGGCGTGCCACAGGGCGCTCGTGGCGGTGCTCTGCCCGAGCAGCCAGGACACGGCGACGATGCCCCACAGCAGCAGGTCGCTGCCGAAGCGGTGGATCAGGTACAGGGCCAGGCCGCCGATGAAGAAGGGGGCGTACTCCGGGATGAGCAGCTGGTCCGTGAGCGCGTTGCCGGAGGTGCGGCTGATCGCCGCCGCCAGCGTCCACACGCAGCAGAACACCACGACCCGGCGGTAGGTGACACCGCGCGCGACGACGAACAGGGCGAACAGCGCGTAGAACCGGACCTCGGCCCAGAGCGTCCAGCACACGCCGAGGACGCGGGTGACGCCCATCGGCTGTTGCAGCATCGTCAGATTGACGAGGAACTCGTCCGTCCGGACCGGGTGGACGACGACGGGCAGGGCGACGGCCGCCGCGGTGACCAGTACCAGGGCGACCCAGTAGGCGGGGTACAGGCGCGAGACGCGGGAGCGGAAGAAGTCGCCGACGGTGCGGCCCCAGCTGCTCATGCAGATGACGAAACCGCTGATGACGAAGAAGAACTGCACGCCCAGACAGCCGTAGGTCGCCGCCTGGGACAGGGTCGGGAAGACATGGGCCGGGCTCTGGTGCCAGGACGCCGAGACCGCGCCGCCGCGTCCGGCGTAGTGGTAGAGGCAGACCATCAGGGCGGCCACGAGCCGCAGGCCGTCCAGGGCGAGCAGGCGGCCCCGGTCCTGGCGGCGGCCGGGGACGGACGGGGTGGCGGCCGTCCCGGGCACCGGCGGGGCGTCGGTGAGCGTGGTGGGCGAAGGAGGCATGATGCTCGACATTTTCCCGAACAAACGTTGCCCGGCTCGGATTTTCATGTGAATTTCCGTGGCACGTCGAGCGGTATTTCCGTCCACCGGGCAGTGTTCGCCCGGCCACCCCTGCCCGTTAACCCGTTCTTCGTTTCTACTTCTTGTTCTATCCGCCTGCCCGGCCCTGCCGGGCAGGCGGAATTCAGCGCCGTACGGACCGGCGCAGACTGCGGGCCTTGCGCGCCACCCGGCGGACCGTCGCATTGCGCGGGATGAACGCCAGCTGGGCGGGCACCCCGCCGGGCAGCGCCAGCGCCGTCAGCCGTTTGCGCTTGAAGTAGCGCAGTATCCGCTCGTTCAGGTTCCCGCCGAGCCAGCTCTCGGTCTCCGCGCGCAGCCCCGGCAGGATCTTGGGCTGCATCGCGAAGCCCACCGCCCGCACGAGTGCGCCGAGCGTCTCCACGTCCATGCCCGGGCGCTGCCCGGCGACGGCCGCCCGGTCGGTCAGCTCGGGCAGCAGCGCGTCCACGACGGTGACCGGGACGCGGTTGCTGTTCTCGTACGGTGTCAGCCGCTCCAGCAGCAGTTCGGTGCCCACCCGGGCGACCGGCAGGCCGTACAGCGCGGAGGCCGTGAGCAGCGCGGTGGAGAAGCAGCCGACGACCAGCGCGGGACGCATCCGCTGGTACAGCACCTCCGCGAGGACCGGCGTGTCCAGGACGGTCAGCTCGACCTCCAGCCGCTCCGCCTCCGTCTCCAGGGAGCGGACGAAGCGGGCCGGAGCGGACGGGTGCGGCTTGAACACCACCCGCGTGTGCCCGAGCCCGGCCGCGCCCCTCAGCATCCGCACGTGCAGGTCCTCCTCCTGCTCGGCGGTGAGGATGTCCAGCGCGGACAGGTACTGGCCGAGCAGCAGCGCGGGCTCCTCGATCTCCGGCAGTTCCGTGCCGGAGGAGGCCAGCGTGGCGAGGACCTTGGTGAAGGCGGCCGACGGCAGGATCTCGCCGGGTACGCCGAACTCGGTGAGCAGCAGCGGCTCCAGGCCCGGCACCAGGTCCAGGTGCAGGACGCGGTCCACACGGGTGCCGACCAGCGGGTCGATCTTGTTGCGGGTGGGGCCGTAGCTCATCAGACCGTCGGCGTAGACGGTGACCGGGGCGCCGGTGAAGATCTGCGCGAGCGCCAGCGACGGACTGACCTGGATCGACTCGACCGCCAGCTCGACGTCGTCGGTGCCGAGCCGCCACTCGTGGCGCAGATACCGCTCCCACAGCGGCAGGTCGTCGCCGCGGGGAGTCCAGCCGCCCGGGTGGAACGGGAAGATCGCCGCGTTGTACGACACCACCTCGTCGAACCGGTCGCGCAGCCGCTCGAAGCCCGGCATCTCGTCCAGGGCGGGCGAGGTCTCGGGCGTGGCCGCGTTGTTGCAGACCAGGAGGATGCGCCGGTCGGCCGGGCGGAAGCAGCCGGAGTCCAGGGCGGCGGCGAGCGTGGCCGTGCCGTACAGCGTCGACGCCTGGAAGATCTGGACGGTCACGCGGCGGCTCCCACGGGTGCGGGACGGCGGCGCAGCCGGCGCAGCCGGGTGGCGCGCTGGAGGTCCATGGAGTCCAGTGCCTCGTCCAGCACGTCCTGCGGCATGCGCCGCAGGGCGGCGGCGCTCAGGGACTTCAGTTGCTTGGCCACCGCCGGCTCGAACCTTTCGATGGATCCCAGGTGATGGGAGATGATCGCGCAGTAGGTGCGGACGGCCTTCGGCAGCAGCGCGCCGGCCTCCCGGTCGGCCGCGGTCTCCGCGACGACCTGGTCGAAGGCGCGGATGAAGTCGAGCTGCCGGACGTCACCGATCTGGGTGAGTGACGAGGCGACCCCCCGCCGGTAGAACACGCCGAGCAGGCTCACCGCGGCGAAGGACTCCGCCTCCCGGTGCAGCTTCCAGATCCACGGCCGGTCCTCGGCCGTGCGCAGCCCGTCGGTGAAGTGCAGCAGCCCCTTGTCCAGGAGCCGGCGGTGGTAGACGCCCGCCCAGGCGTAGGCGTAGTCCACGGAGGTGGAGCGGTCGGCCGGCAGGATCGCCTCCCGCGGGTCCAGCACCGTGTTCCGGCGGCCCACCGGCACCCGGTGCACACTGCGCGACCGGGCGGTGCACTGCACATGGTCGGTGCGCAGGAAGTCGCAGCCCAGTTCCTCGATGGCCGTGACCAGCCGCGGGAGGTAACCGGCGGCGAGCCAGTCGTCGCCGTCCAGAAAAGTCAGGTACTCGCCGCGCGCCCGGTCGATACCGGTGTTGCGCGCGGTCGCCAGCCCTCCGTTCCGTTCGTGCCGGACCAGGACCGCGCCCGGCAGCTCGCGCTCGGCGTGCGCGAGGATCTCTGGTGTCCCGTCGCGGGAACAGTCGTCGACGAGAATGAATTCGAAGTCCTCACGCGCGTTCGCCCGCAGGCTCCTGAGCGTGTCGGGTGCGTATTGCTGCACGTTGTAGAACGGCACGATGACGGAGAGCTTGACCACGTCAGGGACGTTAGGGCGCGGCCCGGCATTCGTCTTGACCGTCTGCTTGATACCCGGTGAACGACACATGGCGAAGCTGTGAACCAGGCCTTTTCCACACCGGATCACGGCCCGATTCCCCATTCGGCGATGTGCTGTTAACCGTTTGTTGTGCCCGGGTTGGGCGGAACGGCGGAATGGCTTTCTAGCGTCCTCGGTGTGCCAGCAAGTGCAACGAAGTCTCTCCGGGTCGCCGTCCTCGCGGACTCCGACACCCGGTGGAAGTGGGGCGCGCTCACCGCGCGCCGGCTCACTCCACCGGCTGCCGAGGTCCGGCTCGACGGCTACCTCCTGCGAGGGCGCGCCACCCCCACCGCCCGCCAGCTGAACGAGATCGGCGTCCGGGCGGACTCCCTCCGTGAGGTCACCGCCGTCGAGTTCCTGCGGGCGATGACCGAGGACCCCGACGAGCGGTACGACGTCCTCGTCCTCGCCCTGGTCGGCGGCGGCGTGCAGGCCGTGCTGCACGGGCTCAGGAACGCCTGGGGGCCCGGGAGACGGCCCGTCGTCGTCACCGGTTACGTCGGCGTCGTCTACGAGAAGCTCACCGACGGGCTGCTGCTGCGGCACGGCGCGGACCTCGTCCTCGCCAACTCCCGTCACGACGCGGACCGGTTCCGGGCCGTGTACGAGGGCGTCGGGGCCGATGCCTCGGCCGTCACGGAGGTCGCGCTGCCCTTCCTCGGCGGTGACCCCTACACCGGCGGACACGAGCCCTGCACCGTCGTGTTCGCCGCCCAGCCGTCCGTCCCGGACAACCGCCGGGACCGTGCCTACCTGCTCGGCCGGCTCATCGAGCACGCCCGCAAGCACCCCGAACGTGAGGTGCTGCTGAAGCTGCGCTCCAAGCCCGGCGAACACACCACCCACATCGAGGAGCTGCCGTACCAGAAGCTGGTCCAGGGCATCGACCTGCCGGCCAACTTCCGCCTGGTGTACGGCCACATGGGGGACGTGCTGGACCGCACCGACCTGCTGGTCACGGTCAGCTCCACGGCCGCCCTGGAGGCCCTGCACCGCCGGATCCCCACGGCCGTCCTCACCGACCTCGGGGTGCGCGAGACGCTCGGCAACCACCACTTCACCGGCTCCGGCTGCCTCGCCTCCTGGAACCAGCTCGACGCCGGGCACCAGCCGGTGCCGGACGAGGAGTGGGTGGCCCGGCAGGGTGTCGCCGCCGGCGGCACCTCCCGCGGCGCGGGATCGTACGCCACCGCCTTCGACGCGGCCCGCGCGCGCATCGCCGAACTGCTGGAGCGGTCCGGGCACCTGCCGCCCCTGAACCCCTACTACACCCCCGAGACCGCGCCCGGCTATCTGCCCGGCATCCTCGCCCGCCACCACCTCGGCCCCGACGGCGCACCGCTGCCCGGTGCGCCCGCCGCCGACAAGGCGCCCGGACCGGTCCGCCAGATCGTGCGCCGCGCCGCGCGCGGCGCCTACCGGCACGGCGTCCAGCGGGTCGCCCCGGTGATCCGGCGGATGGGCGAGCTGTGACCTCTTCCCAAGGAGTAGACCTCATGTCCCACTCGGAAGCGGGCCCGGGCGCCCCGGTCCGCCGGGTGCTCGCGGTGATCCCCGCGCGCGGCGGCTCCAAGGGCGTACCCGCGAAGAACCTGGCCCCCGTCGGCGGTGTCCCGCTGGTGGCGCGCGCGGTGCGCGAGTGCCGGGCGGCCCGGCTGGTGACCGACGTCGTCGTGTCCACCGACGACCAGGCCATCGCCGCCGCCGCCCGCGAGGCCGGCGCCGAGGTCGTGCTGCGGCCGGCCGTCATCGCCGGCGACACGGCCACCTCGGAGGCCGCCGTCCTGCACGCCATGGACACGCACGAGGCGCTGCACGGCGCCGCCGTCGACGTGGTCCTCCTCGTGCAGTGCACCAGCCCGTTCCTGGTCCGGGAGGACGTCGACGGGGTGGCCGCCGCCGTCGCCGAGGCCGGCGCCGACACCGCCGTCACCGTGGCCGCCTTCCACGGCTTCGTGTGGCGGGACGGCCAGGACACCGCGGACGCCGCCGGTGACACGGGCGGCCACGGCGTCAACCACGACAAGTCCTTCCGCCCCCGCCGCCAGGACCGCCCCCAGGATTTGCTGGAGACCGGCGCCGCCTACGCGATGGACGCGGCCGGCTTCCGCACGCACCAGCACCGCTTCTTCGGCCGTACCGAGCTGGTCCGCACCGACCCGGCCCGGGTGCTGGAGATCGACGACCCGCACGACCTGGCCCGCGCCCGCGCCCTCGCCCCGCTCTTCGACGCGGACCGGCCCGGCGCGCTGCCCACCGCCGACGACATCGACGCGGTCGTACTCGACTTCGACGGCACCCAGACCGACGACCGGGTGCTGATCGACTCCGACGGACGGGAGTTCGTCGCCGTGCACCGCGGCGACGGGCTCGGCGTCGCGGCCCTCCGCAGGAGCGGCCTGAAACTGCTGATCCTGTCCACGGAACAGAACCCGGTCGTCGCCGCCCGCGCACGCAAGCTGCGCGTCCCCGTGCTGCACGGCATCGACCGCAAGGACCTCGCGCTGAAGCAGTGGTGCGAGGAGCAGGGCATCGCGCCGGAGCGCGTGCTCTACGTCGGCAACGACGTCAACGACCTCCCGTGCTTCGCCCTCGTCGGCTGGCCCGTGGCGGTCGCGAGCGCCCACGACGTCGTACGCGGCGCCGCACGCGCGGTCACCACCGTCCCCGGCGGTGACGGCGCGATCCGGGAGATCGCCAGCTGGATCCTCGGCCCCTCTCTCGATTCCCTCCCCAAGTAAGGACATCCCCTGATGAGCACCAACTCCCGTCTGCGCACTTTCGGTTCGCGCGAGGCCGGCCCCGGCCGCCCCGTCTACATCACCGGTGAGATCGGCATCAACCACAACGGTGAGCTGGAGAACGCCCTCAAGCTGATCGACGTGGCCGCCGAGGCCGGCTGCGACGCCGTGAAGTTCCAGAAGCGCACCCCGGAGATCTGCACCCCGCGCGACCAGTGGGACATCGAGCGCGACACCCCCTGGGGCCGGATGACCTACATCGACTACCGCCACCGGGTGGAGTTCGGCGAGGACGAGTACCGCCGGATCGACGAGTACTGCAAGGAGAAGGGCATCGACTGGTTCGCCTCCCCGTGGGACACCGAGGCCGTCGCCTTCCTGGAGAAGTTCGACGTCCCCGCCCACAAGGTGGCCAGCGCCTCCCTGACCGACGACGAGCTGCTGCGCGCCCTGCGCGCGACCGGCCGCACCGTCATCCTCTCCACCGGCATGTCCACCCCGAAGCAGATCCGCCACGCCGTGGAGGTCCTGGGCTCGGACAACATCCTCCTCTGCCACGCCACCTCCACCTACCCGGCCAAGGCCGAGGAGCTGAACCTCCGCGTGATCAACACGCTGGAGAAGGAGTACCCGAACGTCCCGATCGGCTACTCCGGCCACGAGACGGGCCTGCAGACCACGCTGGCCGCCGTCGCCCTCGGCGCCGTCTTCGTCGAGCGCCACATCACCCTCGACCGCGCCATGTGGGGCTCCGACCAGGCCGCCTCCGTCGAGCCCCAGGGCCTGACCCGCCTGGTCCGCGACATCCGCACCATCGAGGCCTCCCTCGGCGACGGCGTCAAGAAGGTCTACGACTCCGAGCTGGGCCCCATGAAGAAGCTGCGCCGCGTCGCCGGCGCCGTCGCCGAGGCGGAGATCGCCGCGGCGGCGGGCGAGCCGGTCTCGGTCTGAGCACCTTGACCGCCTTACTGCCCTACGACGGGACGGTCGTACGCCGATGAGCCCCCGCGCCGGTCACCCCGGCCACCCCGCCCACACACTCGCCTTCGTGGAGAGCCCGGTACAGCTGCTGAACGTACTGGAGTGGGCGCACGCCCACGGCCTGCGCGGCACCGCCGAGCAGGCCCGGCCGGTCCTGCCCACCCAGGCCGGGCCGGCCGGCGAACCGGTGCCGCCGGCCGGCGCGCAGCTCACCCTCGTCGTCCTGTCCCCGACCGACCCCATGACCCGGGGCCAGCTGCGCCGCATGGCCGACCTGGCCCGGGACGAGGGGTACCGGGTGCGCTGGGAGGAGGCGCGGGGCGGTACGACCGCGCCCTTCCACACCATCGGCGGCCTGGCCGGCTCCCTGCGCCGGGCCGAGCGGATCGTGATGGGCGACCCCTTCTCCCGCTACGTACAGCTCCTGCTGACCATCACCCGCGCCCGCGACCTCGTGGTCGTGGACGACGGCACGGCGACGATGGAGTTCGTCGCCCAGCTGGCCCGCGGGGAACGCCTGGTCCGCTGGCACCGCAAGGGCGGCCGTCCGGGCGCCCGCGACCTGCTGTTCGCGCCGGTGTCCTCCTCGGCCCGCCGCCGCCTCACCCCCAGCCCGCGCCGCCGGGTCGAGGTGTTCTCCTCCATGCCGGTGACGGAGACCCCGGACGGCGTCACCGTCACCGCCAACGACTTCGCCTGGACCCGCGCCCGCTTCGGCCCGCCCCGCATCACCAAGGGCGCGGACCTGGTCGGCACCTCCCTGGTGGAGACCGGCGTCGTGGACGGCGACCGCTATCTGACGGCCGTCCGCGACCTGGCCAAGGCGCACGGAGCCACCCGCTACTTCGCCCACCGCCGCGAGAGCGCCGAGAAACTGCACCGGCTGGCCGTCGAGACCGGCCTGGAGATCGTCCGCCCGGACCTCCCGCTGGAGCTGATCGCCCGCCGCGGCCCGATCGGCCGTACGGTCCTCAGCTTCCCCTCGACGGTCGTCCACACCCTCCCGCTGGCCCTGGCCGGCACCGGCGTCCGCGTGGCGGTCTGCGACATCGACCCCAGCTGGCTCACGGACACCGCCTCACCCCGGGCCCAGGGCTTCCTGTCCGGCGTCACGGGCACGGCCCGGGACGTCCACCGCCTGACGGCGGTCAGCCCGGCCTAGCACCGACGCGGGACACCCAACACCCCGGGGCCGCGCGGGGGTTCGATTTGATTTTCCTCCTCCTCCATGGCGAGCATGGCGAGGCCGGCGGGGGATGCCGGCGACGGGGAAACGGGGAGGACCAGACGTATGGCCTGGGACGAGTGGGAGCGATTGAAGGCGGACGCGGCGGCCCGCGGTTCCGCCCACATGCAGCTGAATCACGTGCCGATGGATCCCGGTGGCAGCGGTGCCTCGGGCAAGCTGAAGTCGGACAAGAAGACCTGGACGAAGGCCGGTGAGGACACCAAGGGTCTGCGGGACGCCATCGGCACGGCGCTGGGCAAGCTGGACGACGGGCAGGCGGGGCTGGGTGGCACCGCCGGCTGCGAATCGGCGGCGGCCCAGAAGGAGCTGTACGAGTCGTGGAAGAAGTACGTCGGTGACGTCAAGGGGCGGGCCGGTGAACTCGGCGGGGTGATGGAACGCTCCGGGCATGACCTGGCGAAGTCGGACGGCGACGTCAAGGCGGAGCTGGACAAGCTGCGGACCGGGTACCAGGACACCGAGGCTGTCGGCGGCCAGCCGAAGGGCCGGTGACGGGCAGGTCATGGACATCGCGACGCTGAAGGCCCTCAAGCCCACCGAGTACGAGCAGGCCGCGGACGGGTACCGGGCCACGAGCGACATGGCGGGCACCGCCAAGGACGAGGTGGACAACCAGATCTCGGCGACCATTCGCAACCAGCTCAGGGGCGAGGCCGCGGACGCTGCCCTGCGGGAGCTGAAGGAGCTGGGGAAGGACTTCCACTACATCCAGACCGAGTGCGCGCTGGCCGGTACGGCACTGAACGGTTTCGCCTTCGACATGGCCGCGGCCAAGAAGAAGCTGGAGGCGGCGCTGGAGGACGCACAGGCGGCCGGCTGCACGGTGGGTGCGGACGGGTCGGTGTCGTTCCCGGCCGGCGGCGAGGAGGTCGACGGCAAGGTGCCCGAGGGCGGCACGGTGTCGCCGTCGTCCAGCACGACCGACCCGACGGCGGCGGCGATCGAGCGCCAGGCCGTGAACATGCACCCCAATCCGAACTTCGGAAAGGCCGTGGGGTTCGCGAACCGTATCGGCGATGCGGTGAAGGAGGCCGCGGACGCGGACGCCAAGTGGGCGCCGAAGCTGCGGGCGCTGAAGGCCGACGACGACCTCACGGTCTCGGACCGGGACTGGTCGGATGTGAAGTCGGACCAGGACGGGGTGGGCGACGCCGGGAAGAAGTACCTCGATTCCCTTCCGCAGCCGCCCAAGGACGGCAGTCCCAAGGACAACGCGGGCTGGTGGAAGGGCCTCGACGACGACCAGCGGGCGGCCTGGCTCTCCCTCCAGCCCGATTCCGTCGGCAAACTGGACGGTCTGCCCTCCACGGTCCGCGACGAGGCCAACCGCGTCGTCCTCGACGAGACCCGCGCCCGCTACCAGATGGAACTCGACTCCATGCCGAAGGCGCCCATGAACGAGTGGACCTACATCGCCTCCAACGGCTGGGCGTCCAAGGTGCACACCGACGAATACATGGACTGGTACAACAAGTACGGCGAGCGCTACGACCACCTCACCAAGTCGCTCAACGGCATGAGGAGCATCCAGGAGCGCTTCGACAAGACCGGTGAACGGGGACTTCCCGAGGCCTACTTGCTGGGATTCAGCGCCGATGACGACGGCCGCGCGATCGTGGCCAACGGAAACCCGGACACCGCGGACCACCAGGCTGTCTACGTGCCTGGTACGACGTCGGATCTGAACGGTATCGGCGGCAATATCGACCGGATGGCCGATGTCTGGCGCCGGGCCGACAACGAGGCCGATGGCAAGGCCGTCTCCACGATCACCTGGCTCGGCTACGACGCACCCGACGACGTCGTCAAGGACGCGCCGTTCGAGCACTACGCCTACGACGGTGCTCCGGCGTTCAACAAGTTCCTGGACGGACTTGAGGCATCACACACCGGCGACGCGCCGGCGCACCGTACTGTGATCGGCCATTCGTACGGAACGACCCTGATCGGCGCTGCCGCCGAGAAGGGCACACTCAACGCGGACGACATCGTCTTCGCCGGCAGCCCCGGCGTCAAAGTGTCAGGCGCCGACGAGCTGGACGTTCCGAAGGGGCACGTGTGGAACGAGGAGGGCGGCTCGGACCCGGTTCCGGACATCGGCCGCTACGGCCACGGCGGGGACGGCTTCGTCATCCCGAGCGATCCGGACTTCGGCGCCAATCAGATGGCGACGGACACGCATGGCCACGGTGGGTACTGGACCCCTGGCTCCAAGAGCCTTTTGAACCAGGCGTTGGTCGTTGTCGGGAGGGGCGACGACGCGGAGCTGAAGCCGCAGCCCGGTACCTTCGATCCGCCCGGTTACTGGGCGCGTGTGAAGTAGGAGAGACCCACTGACATGAAGATCAGACTGAGCGCCTACGCGGTTGCCCTGCCCCTCGCCCTCACCACCCTGACCGGATGCAGCATGACTGACGAAGAGCCCGACGACATCATGTACGCCGGCACCAGCACCTCGCACGACGCCGCCGACGCGCTGGAGAAGATATCCAGCGGTATCTACGACTTGATCGGCGTCAAGGGGGAGACGTCCGACAGCCGTGCGGGCGTAGAGGAGTGCCCCGGCAAGGACAGCGAAACCTACTTCAGGACTTTCCACCCCTGGAGCTTCTACCCCGCGTCGCCGAGCGATCTCGACACCGCCATGCAGCACCTCAAGGAGAGGCTGCCGAAGCACGGCTGGAAGATCGTCGAGTACGGGCCGGACACCAGCAGGAACCGGAACGTCGTCCTGGTCGCCGACAACGACGAGAAGAAGGCCGGCGTGCACATCGCCAAGATGTCGAAGAGGGAGCGGCCGAAGCTCAGCCTGACCGTTGTCTCCGGTTGCTACCAGGTGCCGGACGGCCAGAAGGTCGAACATTTCTGATGCCGGACCCGGCTCCGCCCCTTCCGCCGGCGACCGCCCGGCCAGGTGCGACCGCCCGGGCGAGGGGCCGGGCGGTCCGTCGGGGCCGGGGCACGCGGGGGTCCGGTTCGTGGACATGGCGCGCGTGACACCGGTGATGCGTGGTATGCGTGGAGGGAGGAAACAGAGGTCTTACCCACCAGAGTCCGCCGCCATGCGTCCGACGGTCAGATTTTATTCCCCTGACGGGCTGAAATTTTGTTGAACGAGGGGTAGTTGACCGGCCGGGCGTCCTACCCTTCAGAGGGTGAAGCAATTGATGTCCTCAGAGTCCGAGGCCGGCCTCCCGGGCGATGTGCTCCCCGGCGTGCTGAGCGAGTCCCTGCATGCCGAACTCGTCGCGTTCCGGCGCGACTTGCACATGCATCCGGAGCTGGGCAACCAGGAGTTCCGCACCACCGCCGCGATCAAGGAGCGGCTCGAGCGAGCCGGTCTCAAGCCGCGCGTCCTCGCCACCGGAACCGGACTCGTCTGTGACATCGGGCTCGCGGAGGGTGAGCAGCCGGCCGTACCGCTGCTCGCGCTGCGCGCCGACATCGACGCCCTGCCCATCCCGGACACCAAGGCCGACTGCCCGTACCGGTCGACCGTGCCCGACCGGGCGCACGCCTGCGGTCACGACGTCCACACGACCGTCGTCCTCGGTGCCGGCCTCGTCCTCGCCGACCTGCACGCCAAGGACCTGCTGCCCCGGCCGGTACGACTGATCTTCCAGCCCGCCGAGGAGGTCCTGCCCGGCGGTGCCCTGAGCGCCATCGAGGACGGCGCGCTGGCGGGCGTGAGCCGGATCCTCGCCGTGCACTGCGACCCCCGGGTGGACGCCGGGCGGATCGGTCTGCGGCACGGCGCGATCACCAGCGCCTGCGACCGGCTGGAGATCGCCCTCGACGGGTCCGGCGGCCACACCGCCCGCCCCCACCTGACCACCGACCTGGTCACCGCCGCCGCCCGCGTCGCCGTCGACGTGCCCGCGCTGATCGCCCGCCGGGTCGACACCCGCGCCGGTCTCGCCCTCACCTGGGGCCGGATCGAGTCGGGGCACGCCCCGAACGTGATCCCGCAGCACGCCGAGCTGTCCGGGACCGTGCGCTGCCTGGACCTGGACGCCTGGCGGCAGGCGCCCGACATCGTGCACGCGGCCATCGACGAGGTCGCCACGCTGCACCGGGCCAAGTCCGAGATCAACTACGTGCGCGGAGTGCCGCCCGTCGTCAACGACCGGGAGTCCACCGAGGTGCTGCGCCGCGCCATGGTCGCCCGGCGCGGCATGAAGTCCGTGGAGAGCACCGAGCAGAGCCTCGGCGGCGAGGACTTCTCCTGGTACCTGGAGCAGGTGCCCGGCGCGATGGCCCGCCTCGGCGTGCGCCGGCCCGGCGAGCGCACCGTGCGTGACCTGCACCAGGGTGATTTCGACGCCGACGAGTACGCGATCACGGTGGGCGTGGAGATGTTCACCGCGGCGGCCTTCCTGGACACCGGCGCGGCCCGCGGCTGAGCCCGGGACCGGGCGGAGCGACCCCCCGGGGGGTCGCTCCGCCCGGCGCAACACGGATACAAGCCATTCGTGCACAGCGTGCGACAGCGGCGCGAGAAGGCCGGGAGTGCGTGTTCAGGCACTGTTTGCCTCGAATCGATAACGGCTTCGCGAGAGGTGTTTTTCTGACATCTACGCGCGTTACGATGCCGCGAAGCCGACGCCGAAGGGGCGTCCCGGCTCGAGCACCGACACGGTGCTCACATCAAGCGCCGACATGGCGCTCAGGTCAGGTGAAGGAGCCTTCCCGTGCGCCGGGTAGCCAAGCTTTCCGCTGCGTGTATCGCGTCCGCAGCACTCGCAATGACTGCCACTGCCTGTGGCAGCACCTCCTCCGACAACGACAGCCCGTCGTCCTCCGGTGACGGCAAGGGCGTCAAGATCGGCCTCGCGTTCGACGTCGGCGGCCGTGGTGACCGCTCCTTCAACGACTCCGCCGCGCGCGGTGCCGACCAGGCCAAGAAGGAGTTCGGCGGTGACATCAAGGAGCTGACCGCCAAGACCTCCGACACCGAGGCCGACCGGGAGCAGCGCCTGTCGGACCTGGCGGACGCCGGCTACAACCCCGTCGTGGGTGTGGGCTACGCGTACGCCGCCTCGATGGCCAAGGTTGCGGCGAAGTACCCGAAGACCAGCTTCGGCATCGTCGACTCGGTCGTGGACGCCAAGAACGTCGACAGCATCAACTTCACCGAGGAGCAGGGCTCCTACCTGGCCGGTGTCGCCGCCGCGCTGAAGACCAAGTCGAAGCACGTCGGCTTCGTCGGCGGTGTCGACGTCCCGCTGATCAAGAAGTTCGAGGCGGGCTACGTCCAGGGCGTCAAGGACACGAACCCCAAGGTCAAGGTCGACACCCAGTACCTGTCCCACGGCTCGGACACCTCCGGCTTCGCCAGCCCCGACAAGGGCAAGGAGGCCGCGCAGGGCATGCTGGACAACGGCGCCGACGTCATCTACACGGCGGCCGGCTCCTCCGGCAACGGCGCGATCGAGGCCGTCAGCGGCAAGAAGGGCGCCTGGGCCATCGGCGTGGACTCGGACCAGTACAACATCCCGGGTCTGGCCAAGTACAAGAACGCGATCCTGACCTCCATGGTCAAGAACGTCGACGTCGGCGTCTACGACTTCATCAAGTCCGTGCACGACGGCAAGCCGCTGGCCGGCACCAACAGCTACTCGCTCGCCAAGGACGGCGTGAAGCTGGCCACCAGCGGTGGCTTCATCAGCGACATCCAGGCGAAGCTGGACGCCGCGAAGAAGAAGATCGTCGACGGCTCGATCAAGGTCAAGACCACCCCGTGACCTGACGGGTCCCACGGACCCAGGCTCGGCGCGGGGGCGCCTCCCGGAGCCCCCGGCCGAGCCATAACAATGTGTCAACTCTACGCGTGTAGCACGGAGTTGCCGCGCTAGCGTCGCCGACGCCTGCCCCCTCCCCGCAGCCCCTTTCCCCGAGGAGAGTGCGCCATCAACGCGTCCAGCCCTCCCGCTGCCGTCGAACTGCGCGGCATCACCAAGCGTTTCCCCGGCGTCGTCGCCAACCGCGACATCGACATCACGGTCCGCACGGGCACCGTCCATGCCCTGTGCGGTGAGAACGGCGCCGGCAAGTCCACCCTGATGAAGATCCTCTACGGCATGCAGCAGCCGGACGAGGGCACCATCACCGTCGCCGGCGAACAGGTCGTCCTCAACAACCCCGGCGACGCCATCGCCCGCGGCATCGGCATGGTGCACCAGCACTTCATGCTGGCCGACAACCTCACCGTGCTGGAGAACGTCGTCCTCGGCGCGGAGAAGCTGCACGGCATCGGGGGCAGGGCGCGCGCCAGGATCACCGAGATCTCCGACGCCTACGGGCTCGGCGTCCGCCCCGACGCCCTGGTCGAGGAACTCGGTGTCGCCGACCGCCAGCGCGTGGAGATCCTCAAGGTCCTGTACCGCGGTGCCCGGACCCTCATCCTGGACGAGCCCACCGCCGTCCTGGTGCCGCAGGAGGTCGACGCCCTCTTCGCCAACCTGCGCGAGCTGAAGGCCGAGGGCCTCACGGTCATCTTCATCTCCCACAAGCTGGGCGAGGTGCTCTCCGTCGCCGACGAGATCACCGTCATCCGGCGCGGCACCACCGTCGGCACGGTCGAACCGAAGGGCACCACGCCCAGGCAGCT
Source organism: Streptomyces sp. NPDC028722 (assembly GCF_040637655.1). Lineage (NCBI taxonomy): Bacteria > Bacillati > Actinomycetota > Actinomycetes > Kitasatosporales > Streptomycetaceae > Streptomyces > Streptomyces sp. NPDC028722. Next base: position 319,900 of record NZ_JBEZWU010000005.1, on the reverse strand, counting down.
CGCCGAGCTGATGGTCGGCAGCGAACTGCCGACGCCCGAGACCGAGGAGTCCACGGTCACCGAGGTGCCGATGCTGGCGCTGGACGGCGTGCATCTCACCCAGACCGACCTCGACGGCGTCGAGCGGATCATCCTGGACGAGATCTCCTTCACCATCCACAAGGGCGAGGTCCTGGGCATCGCCGGCGTGGAGGGCAACGGCCAGTCCGAGCTGGTCGAGGCGATCATGGGCATGCGCCGGCCCGACGCCGGCGTCGTCCGTCTCGACGGCACCGACATCTCGCAGGCCCCCACCCGCGACCGCCGCGAGGCCGGCATCGGCTACATCCCCGAGGACCGCCACCGCCACGGCCTGCTGCTGGAAGCACCGCTGTGGGAGAACCGCATCCTCGGCCACGTCACCGAGAAGCCCAACTCGCGCGGCGCGCTGCTCGACCTCAAGGCGGCGCGCGCCGACACCCAGCGCATCGTCGAGGCCTACGACGTGCGCACCCCCGGCATCGACGTCACCGCGGCCTCGCTGTCCGGCGGCAACCAGCAGAAGCTGATCGTCGGCCGCGAGATGAGCCACCACCCCAAGCTGCTCATCGCCGCCCACCCCACCCGTGGTGTGGACGTCGGCGCGCAGGCCGCGATCTGGGACTACATCCGCGAGGCCCGCCGCGACGGCCTGGCCGTGCTGCTCATCTCCGCCGACCTCGACGAGCTGATCGGGCTCTCCGACACCCTGCGGGTGATGTACCGCGGCCGCCTGGTCGCCGACGCCGACCCCGCCACGATCACCCCCGAAGAGCTGGGCTCCGCCATGACGGGTGCGGCCACCGGGCACCTGGAGCACACAGAGGACGACGCGCGATGAAGAAGCTGACCTCACGGATCGACAAGGAGCGGCTGCTCCTCGGGATCGCGGCGCCGCTGCTGGCGGTCGTCGCCGCGCTCGTCGTCACCGCCCTGGTGATCGCCGCGACCGGCAAGAACCCCGGTCCCGCCTTCCACGACATGGTGACCTACGGCTTCGCCAGCGACAGCCAGGTCTTCATCCTGAACAAGGCGACGACGTACTACCTGGCGGGTGTCGCGGTGGCCATCGGCTTCCGCATGAACCTGTTCAACATCGGCGTCGACGGCCAGTACCGGCTCGCCGCGTTCGTCGCCGCCGTCCTCGGCGGGGCGCTCACCGTGCCCGGCTGGCTGGCCATCCCGCTGATCGTCATCTGCGCCATGGCGACCGGTGCCCTGTGGGCGGCCATCGCCGGCGTCCTGAAGGTGACCCGCGGTGTCAGCGAGGTCATCGCGACCATCATGCTGAACTCGATCGCCACCGCGATCATCGGCTACCTGCTCCAGCCCGGGAAGCTCGGCCAGCTCGACCAGGCGGGCACCCTGGTGTCCACCAAGCCGCTGCCGTCGTCCGCGCACTTCTTCAACATCGACACCGGCCCGGCCGGTGTCCTGGACGGCTTCATCGTCGTCGCCGTGCTCGTCGGTGTCGCGTACTGGTTCGTGCTCGGCCGCACCCGGTTCGGCTTCGACCTGCGCACCGTGGGCCAGTCCGAGAGCGCCGCCTCCGCGAGCGGTGTCTCGGTGAAGAAGATGATCGCCACCAGCATGATCATCTCGGGTGCGGTGGCCGGCCTGATCGGCATGCCGACCCTGCTGAACGAGAGCCACCAGTACGACAACAGCTTCCCCAGCGGGATCGGCTTCACCGGCATCGCCATCGCGCTGCTCGGCCGCAACAACCCGATCGGCATAGCCCTCGGCGCCCTGCTGTGGGGCTTCCTGGAGCGCACCACCAACCACCTGGAGTTCCAGGGCTACGACAAGGAGATCCTCGGCGTCATCCAGGGCGTCATCGTCCTCTGCGTCGTGATCGCCTACGAGGTCGTACGGCGCTACGGCCTCAAGCGCCAGCAGCAGAAGGTGGGCGCCGAACTCGCCGCCCAGGCCGCCGCGACGAAGAAGCAGGAGGTGGCGTGATGACTGCCACGATGACCGACGCGCCGCCGCCGGCGGCCCCCAGGGCGGCGGGCGCCCCCCGGCGCTCCGGCCGCTCCCTGGGCCTGACCCTCATGATCGTCGCGGGTGCGCTGCTGCTCCTCGCCGCGGTCCGCGTGATCACCGGCGCCAACCAGCTCGACTCCGCCGGACAGGTCGCCGCCGCGCTGGCCCTCGCCGTCCCGATCGGCCTCGCCGGTCTCGCCGGCCTGTGGTCCGAGCGGGCCGGTGTCGTCAACATCGGCCTCGAGGGCATGATGATCCTCGGCACCTTCGGCGCCGGCTGGATCGGCTGGCAGTCCAGCCCCTGGCTCGGCCTGCTGTGCGGCATCGGCTTCGGTGTCCTCGGCGGCCTGGTGCACGCCGTCGCCACCGTCACCTTCGGCGTCGACCACATCGTCTCCGGTGTCGCCGTCAACCTGCTCGCGCTCGGCGCCACCCAGTACCTCGCCAAGCTGTTCTTCGCCGGCGGCTCGGCCGCGGAGGCGGGCGGCAACCCCAAGCAGTCCCCGCCCGCCGACTCGCTGCCCGACGTCACCCTCCCCGGTCTCTCGGACGCCCTCGCGTCGGTCGAGAAGCACCACTGGTTCCTGGTCTCCGACCTGGCCGGCATCATCGGCGGTCTGATCACCAACCTGTCCGTGGTGACACTCCTGGCCGTGCTGCTGTTCGTCGGCAGCTGGTGGCTGCTGTGGCGCACCCCGTTCGGGCTGCGGCTGCGCTCCTGCGGTGAGAACCCCACCGCCGCGGAGTCGCTCGGCGTCAACGTCTACCGCTACAAGTACGCGGCCGTGGCCGTCTCCGGCGGCCTCGCCGGCCTCGGCGGCGCGTTCCTCGCGCTGGTCACCTCGCACACCTACCTGGAGGGCCAGACCGGAGGCCGCGGCTACATCGGCCTCGCGGCCATGATCTTCGGCAACTGGCGCCCCGGCGGCCTCGCGATGGGGGCTGGCCTGTTCGGCTACTCCGACGCGCTCCAGCTGCGCAACGGCGGCGTCACGGTCCACGCCCTGCTCCTGCTGCTGGTCGTCCTGCTCGCGCTGCTGGCCGGCTGGAAGCTGTACAAGAAGGCCCTGTGGCAGGGCGTGATCAGCGCCGTCATGGCCGCACTGGTCCTGGTCTGGTACCTGGTCACCGACGAGGTCCCCAGCGACTTCGTGGGCGCCACCCCGTACGTCGTCACGCTGCTCGTGCTGTCGCTGTCCGCGCAGCGCCTGCGGATGCCGAAGGCGGACGGCATGCGCTACCGGAAGGGCCAGGGCAAGTGACGGCGACACCGGCCGGCGGGTTCGACTGGGAGGCGCTGCGCGCCGAGGCGCGGGAGGCCATGTCCCACGCCTACGCCCCCTACTCCGGCTATCCGGTCGGTGTGGCGGCCCTGGTCGACGACGGCCGCACGGTCACCGGCTGCAACGTCGAGAACGCCTCCTACGGCCTCGGCCTGTGCGCCGAGTGCGGCCTGGTCTCGCAGCTCCAGCGCACCGGCGGTGGCCGGCTCACGCACTTCACCTGCGTGGACGGCACCGGCGCCCTGCTGGTCCCGTGCGGCCGCTGCCGCCAGCTGCTCTACGAGTTCGGCGGCCCGGACCTGCTGCTCGACACCCCCGCGGGCGTCCTCCCGCTCGCCGAGATGCTGCCCCAGGCCTTCGGCCCGGACCATCTCACCAAGTAACTCCCGTACGGCCCCCCTGAACCGCTCAGGGGGGCCGTGCACTTCGCACCTCCCGGAAGGAAGCCATCAGCCATGGCCATGGACGTCATCTCCGTCATCCGCACCAAGCGGGACCGCGGTGAGCTGAGCGACGAGCAGATCGACTGGGTCATCGACGCTTACACCCGCGGCGAGGTCGCCGACGAGCAGATGTCCGCGCTCGCCATGGCGATCCTGCTCAACGGCATGAACCGCCGCGAGATCGCCCGCTGGACCGCGGCCATGATCGCCTCCGGTGAGCGCATGGACTTCTCGGCGCTGTCCCGCCCGACCGCCGACAAGCACTCCACGGGTGGTGTCGGCGACAAGATCACCCTGCCCCTGGCCCCGCTGGTCGCGGCCTGCGGCGCCGCCGTCCCCCAGCTCTCCGGCCGCGGCCTCGGCCACACCGGCGGCACCCTGGACAAGCTGGAGTCGATCCCCGGCTGGCGCGCCCTGCTCTCCAACGAGGAGATGCTGCACGTCCTCGACACCACCGGCGCGGTGATCTGCGCGGCGGGCGACGGCCTGGCCCCGGCGGACAAGAAGCTGTACGCCCTGCGGGACGTGACCGGCACCGTCGAGGCGATCCCGCTGATCGCCTCCTCGATCATGTCGAAGAAGATCGCGGAAGGCACCGGCAGCCTGGTCCTGGACGTGAAGGTGGGCACCGGCGCCTTCATGAAGACGCTGGCCGACGCCCGCGAGCTGGCGTCCACGATGGTCGGCCTCGGCACGGACCACGGCGTGCGGACGGTGGCGCTCCTCACCGACATGTCCACCCCGCTCGGCCTCACGGCGGGCAACGCCCTGGAGGTCCGCGAGTCGGTCGAGGTCCTGGCGGGCGGCGGCCCGGCGGACGTCGTGGAGCTGACGGTCGCCCTGGCGCGCGAGATGCTCGACGCGGCCGGTATCAAGGACGCGGACCCCGCGAAGGCCCTGGCCGACGGCTCCGCGATGGACGTGTGGCGCCGGATGATCGCGGCCCAGGGCGGCGACCCGGACGCCGAGCTGCCCACGTCGAAGGAGCAGCACGTCATCAAGGCCCCCTCCACCGGCGTGCTGACCCGCCTGGACGCCTACGACATCGGCATCGCCGCCTGGCGCCTGGGCGCCGGCCGCGCCCGCAAGGAGGACCCGGTGCAGGCGGCGGCGGGCGTGGAACTGCACGCCAAGCCCGGCGACACGGTGACCGAGGGCCAGCCCCTGCTCACCCTCCACACGGACACCCCCGAGCGCTTCGACTACGCGCTCCAGGCGGTGACGGGCGCGTACGACATCGCGGCGCCCGGCACCGACTTCACGGCGACGCCCGTGGTGCTGGAGCGCATCGCCTGACGTTCGTCTCCCCCCTTCGGGTGAACGGGACCGGTGGACCTCCGCCGGTCCCGTTCGGCATGCTGGGATCGGTGACGCACCGATTGGAGACCGCCGTGGGCGCACTCACCGTGAGCCAGGACCCCGACCAGAACTGGGACGACCTCGTCCGGTACTGGGAGGAGATGGAATGGCCCGAGGGCAGCAAGGTGGAGATCATCGAGGGGATCATCACCGTGTCACCTGCTCCCGCGTACCGCCACAACGTGATCGCGGCCCGCATCCAGCGGCGCCTGTACTCCGTGATCCCCGATGACCTGGAAATTTTCCAGACGCAGGCCATCGCCGTGCCGTCGCGTCTCGGCATGCTCATCCCGGACCTGTTGGTGGCTCCGGTCCGGGAATGCGTGCAGGCGGACTCCCACATTCCCGCCGCCCTCGCCGAACTCGTCGTGGAGGTGACCTCCAGGTCCAACGCCCGGCACGACCGTGTCAGCAAACCCGCCGCCTACGCCACCGCCGGCATCCCGCTCTACCTCCTCATCGATCGCTGGGCCCCGGGAGGTCCGACCGCGACGCTGTACGGCGAGCCGAAAGGTGAGGTCTACCGGGTGCTGTCCGCGGTGAAGTTCGGGGACCCGATCGCGCTGCCGGAGCCGTTCGGCATCACCGTCGACACCGGCGAGTTCCCCGTCGACTGACCGGGTGTCAGCCGAGCACCGCCGCTATGCCCACCATCACCGGTACCGACACCACCGTCGACAGCAGGATCGACTCGCGGGCCAGGGACTCGGCCACGCGGTAGCGGCTGGCGTACGTGAAGAGGTTCTGGGCGGCCGGGAGGGCCGACGTGACCACGACGTCCAGCAGGGGCGCGCCGCGCAGTCCGAAGACGGCCGCCGCCAGCGTCCAGGCGACCAGCGGCTGGCCCACCGACTTCAGCGCCACCGACAGCAGGACCGGGTACCGGTCCCGGCCCCGGCCGGGCGCCGCGCTGCCGTGCAGCGACATGCCGAACGCCAGCAGGGCCGCCGGGACGGACATGTGCCCGATCAGGGTGAGGGGATTCATGAGCGGCCCGGGGAGCTGCCCGCCCGCCGCCGACACCACCACCCCGGACAGGGAGCCCACGGCTATCGGATTGCGCAGCGGGGTCAGCAGCCGCCGCCACACCGTGCCCTTCTCGGCCGCCCCGGACAGGTCCAGGACCGTCAGGGCGACGGGGGTGACCAGGACGACCTGGAAGAGCAGCACCGGCGCGACCAAGGACGCGTCGCCGAGCACGTACGCGGCGATCGGGATGCCGAGGTTGCCCGAGTTGACGTAGCCGGAGCACAGCGCGCCGATCGTCGTACGGCCCACCTCCCAGCGCCGCAGCGCACCGACCGCCACGAAGACCCCGGCCACCGCGGCCGTGCTCAGGGCCGTCACCAGCAGCCGGCTGGAGAAGAGGACGGAGAGGTCGGCGCGCGCGAGGGTCGTGAAGAGGAGTGCCGGGCCGGCCACCGTGAAGGCCAGCCTCGTCAGCACCTCGGCGCCCTGGTCGCCGAGCGTCCCGCGCCGCCCGAGCGCGTAACCCACGGCGATGACGACCGCGATCACCGCGAACCCGCTCAGCACCCCCACCACGAACCCCACCCTCAAGGGTGAGCGGGGACCGGTCAATGTGATCTTCGACGGCCCTGGCCACGGTATGGCGATGAGTTCCGTCCGTCCCGTCGGTCTAACCGGACGTGGATGCCGAGATTCCCGCCGTTCTTGTGCTGCCCTGGCCCGTCAGCCGTGACGAGGTGACCGGGCTGTGCGACGGCGTGCGGGCGCTGCTGGAGGACGGCGGCGGGGAACGTGTCGTCGTCTGTGACGTCGGCCGGCTCGGGCCGCCGGGGCTGGCGGCCGTCGACCTGCTGGCGCGGCTGGAGCTGGCCGCCCGCCGCGCCGGCGGGCGGATCCGGCTGCGGGGCGCCGGCTCCGCACTACCCGCCCTGCTGGACCTCGTCGGCCTCCGCTTCCAGCTGGAGGGGCAGGCCGAAGAGGGGGAACCAGCGCTGGGTGTCGAGGAAGCAGTGGAAACCGGTGATCCGGCCGTCTGAGATCTCCAGCACCTGCACCGCCCACGGGCTGAACCCGCCGTTCTCCGGGTCCGGCTTGTAGTGGGCGAAGCCCGGCAGGCCGTTGGCCCGCACCGGCAGCAGGCGGGAGCCGGCGCAGGAGGCGCCGATGGTGGTCATGAAGCCGGTGATGTCGGCGGTGCCGCGCAGCCACAGGTCGAACGGCGGCATCGTCATGACGGCGTCCTCGTGGAGCAGCGCCGTCAGCGCCGTCATGTCGTACCCCTCGAACGCCTTGACGTAGCGCTCCAGGAGTTTCTGCTGCTCCTCGTCCAGCGGGTCGGACACCGCGCCCTCGGCGCCCGTGTCCGCGCGCTCCGCGAGCGTGGCCCGGGCCCGCTGCAACGCGCTGTTCACCGAGGCGACCGTGGTGTCCAGCAGCTCGGCGACCTCGCTCGCCCGCCAGGCCAGCACCTCGCGCAGGATCAGCACCGCCCGCTGCTTGGCCGGCAGCTGCTGGAGGGCGGCCATGAAGGCGAGCCGGACGGATTCCTTGGCGACGGCGGCCTCCGCCGGGTCGTCGGCCGTCGGCAGCACGCGCGCGTCCGGCATCGGCTCCAGCCAGGTGTTGTCGGGGCGCGGCGTGAGCGCCGCCCGGGCGAGGGGGGTCGACTCGGTCAGGTCCATGGGCCGCGCCCGTTTGTTGCCGGCCGTCAGCATGTCCAGACACACGTTCGTCGCGATGCGGTACAGCCACGAGCGCAGGGAGGACCGGCCCTCGAACTTGTCGTGGCTGCGCCAGGCCCGCACCAGGGTGTCCTGCACCGCGTCCTCGGCCTCGAAGGAGGAACCGAGCATCCGGTAGCAGTACCCGGTCAGCTCGGTCCGGTGCTTCTCCAGTGCGACGTCCAGGTCCGCCGTCGCCGTGCTGTCGCCCATCGTCCACCCACCCCTGTGGCCGTGCTTCCGCGCGTCTTCGCGCCCCACCACCTGGAAGCTACCGCAGCCCACTGACAATGGCCCCCCGAGTACGAAAAGGGCCTGCTCAGTGGGCGCCCAACGGCTCCCGCCGGGCCGCCACCCGGGCCGCCCGGGTGCCGAGCACGGTGATCGTGACGACACCGAGGACCGCGAGGAGGCCGACACCGACCGTGCCGGACCAGCCGTTCGAGCGGAACGCCACCGCTCCGACCGTGCTGCCGACGCTGGAGCCGATGTAGTACGCGGACTGGTACAGCGCCGAGGCCTGCGCGCGGCCGTGGGTGGCCGTCTTGCTGACCGCCGAGGAGGCCACCGCGTGCCCGGCGAAGAACCCCGCCGTGATCAGCACCAGGCCCAGCAGCACCAGCGGCAGGGACGCGGCCAGGGAGAGGAGCAGGCCCGCCGCCGTGGTGCCGCCCGCCAGGTACAGCGCGCCCCGGCGGCCGCACCGGCCCACCAGCCGGCCCGCGGTGGACGCCGAGACCGTGCCCACCAGGTAGACGAGGAAGATCGAGCCCACGATCCCCTGCGGCAGGCCGAACGGCTCCGCCGTCAGCCGGTACCCGATCACCGTGTAGACGCCGCCGAACACCGTCATGAACAGCGCGCCGATCGCGTACAGGCGGCGCAGCAGCGGGTCGGAGAGGTGGCCGCGGACCGTGCCGAGCAGGATCCGCGGGCGCAGTGAGCCCGCCGTGAAGTGCCGCGGGGCCGGCAGCAGCAGCCGGAACGCCACGGCGCATCCGACCGCGAGCGCGCCGATCACACCGACCGAGACCCGCCAGCCCCACTCCTGCGCGACCCAGCCGGTGATCACCCGGCCGCTCATCCCGCCGACGCTGTTGCCCGCCACGAACAGCCCGATCGCCGTGACCAGCGCCTTCGGCCGCACCTCCTCGGCCAGGTACGCCTGCGCCGAGGCCGGGACCCCGGCCAGCGCGGCACCCTGCACCGCCCGCAGCACGACCAGCGCGCCCAGCGACGGTGCGAAGGGCACCAGCATGCCGACCGTGACCGCGACGGCCAGCGAGCCCGTCATCACCGTACGGCGGCCGAACCGCTCCGACAGGGCGCTCATCGGCAGCACGAACAGGGCCAGCCCGCCGGTCGCGGCGGCCACCGTCCAGCTCGCCTCGCTCGCCTGGACCCCGAACTCCCCGGAGATCAGCGGCAGCAGGGCCTGGGTGGAGTAGAGGAGGGCGAAGGTCGCGACTCCGGCGAGGAAGAGGGCGAGGCTCATCCGGCGGTAGCCGGGGCCGCCAGGGGTCAGCCGGGAGTCGGAGCCGCTGTCGGAGGGACGGACGGGGGAGACGGCGCCCACGCTGGTGGACGCCGGGGTACTGGCGGGAGACATGCCTCGACCGTAGGACCACCCCCCTCATGCGTCCAATGCATGGAATCGCCATAATCGTTCCCATGGCGCATCAGCGGAGGTCACAGGGGCGGCTGTCACCGTCCGGTGACACAGAAGACATGGCGGAGACGGTACGGCTGCTGGCGCCCCGCCTCGCCTACTTCGCCGGCGTGGCCCGCACGGAGCACGTCACCCGGGCCGCGCAGGAGATGAACGTCCCCCAGTCCACGCTGTCCCGGGCGATGGCCCGGCTGGAGCAGGACCTGGGCGTCGACCTGTTCGCCCGTCACGGCCGTACGGTCTCCCTGACCACCGCCGGCCGTACCCTCCTCGCCTCCGTCGAGCGGGCCCTCGCCGAGGTCGGGCGGGCCGCCGGGGAGATCCGCGCGGACGCCGACCCGGCCACCGGCAAGGTCGCCTTCGGCTTCCTGCACACCATGGGCGCCGAGACCGTCCCCGGCCTGCTGCACGCCTTCCGCGCCGACCACCCGCGCATCCGCTTCAGCCTCGTGCAGAACTACGGCGAGGCGATGCTGGAGCGGCTGCGCGCCGGTGAGCTGGACCTCTGCCTCACCTCGCCCGTCCCCGACGCCCCCGACCTGGTCGCCCGCCGCCTGGACGAGCAGAAACTGCGCCTGGTCGTCCCCGCCGACCACCGGCTGGCCGCCCGCCGCCGCGTCCGCCTGGCCGAGGCGGCCGACGACACCTTCGTCACCCTGGAGCCCGGCTACGGCCTCCGGCGGATCACGGACGACCTGTGCCGCGAGGCCGGCTTCAAACCCCGCGTCGCCTTCGAGGGCGAGGAGGCGGAGACGCTCCGGGGGCTGGTTGCGGCGGGGCTGGGGGTGGCGCTCCTGCCACCGCCGACCGTCCCCCGCCCCGGGGTGGTGGAACTGACGGTCACGGCCCCGAGGGCGGCCCGCGAGATCGGCGTGGCCTGGCTGGCGGACCGCCCGGACACCCCGCCCGTGGCGGCCTTCAAGAAGTTCCTGCTCTCCCGCCGGGGCAGCCTGCTTCCCTAGGCCGGGTCGACAGAGGCCGAGGCCGAGGGACGGCCAGGGCCAGGGCAAGGGAAGGTCAGGGCCATGGCCGAGGGACGGCCAGGGGCAAGGCCGGAGCCAGGGCATGCCGACCCGCACCGCCCGCACCGCCTCAGCGTTTCAGTGACCTGCCGAACCCCGCCGCCAGCGGCATCCGCAGGCCGATCGGCGGCGGCGCGGCCAGCGCGTCCTCCACCGGCCGCGACACCCGGCGGCCGAACAGGGCGCCGAGGACGAAGTCCACGCCCAGGTTCACCACTTCGGCCCGGTGCCCGTGCAACCCGTGGCCGTCGGAGTGCACTTCGAACCGGCACACCTCCCGGTTCGCCTTCTTCGCCCGCGCCGCGAAGCGGAACGACAGTTCGGGATCGGTGCGTTCGTCGTTCGTTCCGTGCACGATCAGCACCCGGCGCCCGACCAGCTGCTTCACCGGTTCGGCGGGCGCGGCGACATCCTCCTCCGGCAGCCAGGGGGCCAGCGCCACCACGGAGTTGACGGCCTCGTGACCGCCGGCCCGCAGCGCCGCGCGCCCGCCCATGTCCACGCCGACCAGACAGACCGGCACGTCCCCGTACCGTCGTACGACCTCGTCGGCGGCCCAGCCGGCGTCCGCCGCCAGATGTGCCTCGCTGCCGTTCCACCCGCGGTAGCGGTAGTGGACGGGATGGACGGCCAGGCCCTCGGCCCGGCCCGCACGGGCGAACGCGCGGCCCAGGGAGCGGATCAGGGTCAACGCCCGGACGGGGGACGGCCGGCGGGCGGAGACCTCCTCCCCGCCGGGGAGCAGCAGCACCGCCCCGCTCACCGACGTCGGCTCCGGGCCGACTGCCCTTCCCAGCCCGGCCGTTCGGACCGGCGTCACTTGCTGTCCCATGACAGAACAGTGTCAGAAGGCGCGGTGTACGAAACCCGTACGTGCGGTCACCGTTGCGTATCGACGGAAAAGTGCCGGGAACCGGCTGCTGCGCGCCCCCGGCGCTCTACGCGCGTAGGAGTTAGAGTGCGGAAATGACGAGCCAGACTGCACCGACGGGGGCCGTCCCGGCGGCCATCCCGGTCCATGTTCCGACGCCGGACCAGATCCGGCGGGCGCCCAAGGTGGTGCTGCACGATCATCTCGACGGCGGGCTGCGCCCGGGGACCGTCGTCGAACTCGCCCGGGAGACGGGCTACGACGGTCTTCCCGAGACGGACCCCGGCAAGCTGGGGATCTGGTTCCGTGAGGCCGCCGACTCCGGATCGCTGGAACGGTACCTGGAGACCTTCCGGCACACCGTCGGCGTCATGCAGACCCGGGACGCCCTGGTCCGGGTCGCCCGGGAGTGCGCCGAGGACCTGGCCGAGGACGGGGTCGTCTACGCCGAGGTGCGGTACGCGCCCGAGCAGCACCTCGACGGGGGGCTGACCCTGGAGCAGGTCGTGGAGGCCGTGAACGAGGGGTTCCGGCAGGGCGAGCGGCTCGCCCGGGAGAACGGGCACCGGATCCGGGTCGGCGCGCTGCTGACCGCGATGCGGCACGCGGCCCGCTCCCTGGAGATCGCCGAACTCGCCAACCGCCACCGGGACTCCGGCGTGGTCGGCTTCGACATCGCCGGTGCCGAGGCCGGCTACCCGCCCACCCGGCACCTGGACGCGTTCGAGTACCTGAAGCGGGAGAACAACCACTTCACCATCCACGCCGGCGAGGCGTTCGGGCTGCCGTCCATCTGGCAGGCGTTGCAGTGGTGCGGAGCCGACCGGCTCGGGCACGGGGTGCGCATCATCGACGACATCGAGGTCCGCGAGGACGGCTCGGTCGTCCTCGGCCGCCTCGCCTCCTACGTCCGGGACAAGCGCATCCCGCTGGAACTGTGCCCCAGCTCCAACCTCCAGACCGGGGCCGCGTCCTCCTACGCCGAGCACCCGATCGGACTGCTGCGCCGGCTGCACTTCCGGGCCACCGTGAACACCGACAACCGGCTGATGTCACACACCACGATGAGCCGGGAATTCGAGCATCTCGTCGAGGCGTTCGGTTACACGCTCGACGACCTCCAGTGGTTCTCCGTCAATGCGATGAAATCAGCGTTCATCCCTTTCGATGAACGACTCGCGATGATCAATGACGTCATCAAGCCCGGATATGCCGAGCTGAAATCCGAATGGCTGTTCCAGCAGACCGCTTCCACCAGCGGCTTCGCCGGTGCGGAGGGGTAACCGCAGGACATCCGCCGACCCGGAATGCGGACGCCTCCCCAGGGAGTGTCCGCATTCCGGTGTTTGCGGCTGGTGGGTCGGCGTGTTTAGGTCGGGGACCGCTCGGATCGTTCGTGATCTCCCGTCTCCGCATGCAAGGACGCATTCACCATGAAGCAGTCTGCTGCCAAGACCCTGGGCGTCGCCGCCCTCGGTGCCGCCGTCGCCGCCGTGGGCGCGGGCGCGGCCAACGCGGCCCCCGCCACCCCGGCCGCCGGCCAGACCCTGGCCACCGTCACCAAGGCGCTGCCGTCCGGGCAGATCGTCGAGGCCCTGCCCGACAGCGGCGCGATGAAGCTGCTCAAGCCCCTGGCCGAGCGCGGTGTCACCGCCGCGGTCCCGGCCGCCGGCAAGGGCGTGGCCGCCGCTCAGCCGGTCGCCGAATCCGTCCTCGCCAAGAGTCCGACCGGGCCGGTCAACGGCCTGCTCGGCGGAATGCCGCTGAAGGGGTTGCCCACGAACGGCGTGCCGGTCAACGGCATCGCGCTCGGCTGAGGCACGCTTCCGCACGACGCGGGCGGGGCGCTCCGGCAGGCCCGGAAGCGCCCCCGTGGTGTGCCCGCCCGCTCCGTCCCCGACTCACCAGGTGGGGGTGCGGACGCCGCCCTCCGCGGGCAGCAGGATCCACAGCGCTATGTAGAGCAGGAACTGCGGGCCGGGCAGCAGGCAGGACAGCAGGAAGATCACCCGCATCGTCGTCGCGGAGGTGCCGAAGCGCCGTGCCAGCGCGGCGCACACTCCGCCGATCACGCGGCCGTGGGTGGGGCGGGCAAGGGCGCTCATGAGGACTCCTCCGTGGTCGCCGGTCCGTCACCGGGCCGGGGGCGGGGCCGCCCGGATGGCGTCCCCAGCTGTCTTCCACGGTACGTAGACCAAAGGGATGAAGCGTCGCTCTACGGGGCGATCCCGACCCTGGGAATCGTCGGGGTACGTCCCTGAGACAGCTCCTCCTGGACGGTGACCGACGGCCCGGCCGCACCCGGCTCCCGCACGCCGCGCCGCCGCAGCCAGGCGCGGGCCGCCGGTACGACGGTCAGGTGGGCCAGGGCGACCCCCACCGTGTTCAGCAGCAGCGAGTCGACGTCGACGACCCGGCCGGGCACTCCCGTCTGGAGCAGGGCGATGCCGAGGGAGACCAGGGTGCCCGTCGCGGCCGTACGGACCAGGGACGCCGACGGGGACACGGTCAGTCTGCCGTGCGCCATCGGCAGCAGCACGCCCAGCGGGGCCAGCAGCGCGAGGCCCTCCCCGAGCGGTCGCGCGGCCCGAGGCCAGCCCAGCGCGAGGTCGGCACGGATGCCGGCCAGCGGGCGCAGGTTCGGGGGCATCACCCAGGGGACGTCCAGGGGGCGCAGCATCAGCCAGGCGACGAGGGCGAGGTGTGCGACGAGGAGGAGACCTCCCGTCACACGGATGCGGATCGCGGCGCTGCCGCCGATGGAGCCTTGACGCTGCACGACCCCCTAGACGCCGGGCCGGGGCCGGTTGGTTCCGCGACGGAAACATCCCGACGCGGACAGGCCGGATCCGGCCCCCGGCCGACGCGCGCACTCCGCACCCGCCGGCCCCGGCGGGTGCCGCGCCACCGGTGCCGGTCGGGGCGTCAGTGGTCCGTGATCGGGGTGGACGGGGGCTGCGACGCGCCCGGGTGTTCGCGGACGTCGTCCGTGCACTCGTAGCGGTGCAGCGGGCCCCCGTCCGGGCCGCCCAGGACGACCGAGCCGTCGCCCTCCGTCGCCGCCGAGTCGGACAGGGTGCACACCAGCTGCGCCACGGCGTAGGAGGTGAGACGCGACGGTGCCGTGCTCAGGCGGAGTGTGTCGTCGGGGTCCTTCGGGCCGGGCCCGCTGACGCCGAGGCCGCCCGGTACCCGCGTCGTGTAGCCGGCGGAGCGCTCCGCGGCCGACGGTGACGCGGCCAGCTGGTCCAGCAGCCCCTGTGCGACCATCACCCGGCGCCGGGCGTCGGGGGTGCCGTCGGGTACCCGTACGGTCCGGTCGACGGCCACCAGGGACGCCCCGCACAGCAGGAAGACCTGCACCGGCACCCCGTGCGAGGACTGCGTGGACAGGTCGGGGCCGGCCAGCGAGCACTGCACCCCGGACGGTGCCGCCCCGAAGTCGGTCGGCACCTCCGTGGCCCGGATGCCGCAGCCGGTGAGCAGCGCGCCCAGGAGGGGCAGCGCCAGCAGGCGTCGTACGGTCATGACCCCTCCTTCCCCAGGTGGTCCGCGCCGGTCCCGGTGTCCTCGGCGTCCTCGCCGTCCTCCTCGGCCAGCCGGGCGGGGTCCTGCGGCAGCCACAGCGTGAACACGGCGCCGCCCTCGGGGGAGTTGGCCGCGGTGATCCCGCCGCCGTGGATGTGGGCGTTCTCCAGGGCGATGGACAGGCCCAGTCCGCTGCCCTCGGAGCGCGGCCGGGAGGCGCTCGCCTTGTAGAAGCGGTCGAAGACGTGCGGCAGGACGTCCTCGGGGATGCCGGGCCCGTGGTCGCGGACCTGGATCTCGACCGCGTCGTCCGCCTTCCGCACCGACACCCGCACCGGCGACCCGCCGTGTTTGAGGGCGTTGCCGATCAGGTTGGCGAGGATGACGTCCAGGCGGCGCGGGTCGATGCGGGCGTGCAGGCCGCGCTCGGCGTCCAGTTCGACCGCGTCGAGCCAGGCGCGGGCGTCGATGCAGGCGGTGATCTGGTCGGCGAGGTCGACGTCGTCCAGGACCAGCCGGGCGGTGCCCGCGTCGAAGCGGGTGACCTCCATCAGGTTCTCCACCAGGTCGTTCAGCCGCCGGGTCTCGCTGACGACCAGCCGGACGGCGGATTCGATCATCGGGTCGATGCCCCCGGCCTCCGACTCCAGCTCCTCCTCCAGCACCTCCGTGACGGCGGTGATGGCGGTGAGCGGGGTCCGCAGTTCGTGGCTCATGTCGGCGACGAACCGCCGGGAGGCGTCGTCCCGCGCGGCCATCTCCGCGACCCGTTTCTCCAGCGCCTCGGCGGCCTGGTTGAACGTTCGGGACAGGTCGGCGAGTTCGTCGGTGCCGGACACCTGGAGCCGCGTGTCGAGCCTGCCCTCGCCGAGCCGCCCCGCGGCCACGCCGAGCCGGTGCACCGGCTTCAGTACGGTCGTCGCGGCGGCCTGCGCGAGCAGCGCGGCACCGATCAGCGCGAGTCCGGTGGCGATGCCCAGCGACCAGGCCAGCGAGTTGAGGTCCTTGGCCTCTGGCTCCAGGGACTTCGCCATGTAGCCGGTGGTGCCGCCGCCGATGACGCGCGTACCGGCCACCAGATAGGGCGTGCCGTGGTCCACGACCCGCTGCCAGTACAGGTGGTACGGATCCTTGTTGGTGTCGGTCACCGGCTGACGCCTGGTCACGGCCGCCCGCAGCGACGCGGGTACGTCCTCCAGCGCGAAGCCGTTGATGCCGCCGGAGGTGCCGTACACCTTCTTGCCGCCGGCGTCCCCGGCGACCAGGAGCACGCTGAAGCGCTGGCTGCTGGCCCCCATCTGGCCCGCGGCCCGCTGGAGCTGGTCCTGCGTCGGGTGCACGGGCAGCGCTCCGACGCGGTTCTGCATCTCCTGCCGGAAGTCGCGCAGCACCGCGTCCTGGGCGCGGGTGAGGACGGCCTCCCGGTTGAGCCAGTAGGCGATGCCCGACGCCGACACGGCGGCGGTGAGCGCGACCAGGCCGAAGACCAGCACCAGCCGCAGCCTGAGGCTGGTGAACCTCAGCCGGGTCAGATTCCCCCTGCGCCCCGCGGCCCAGCCGCGCAGCCCCCCGTGTGTGTCGGTCACTGAGGCGCGTCCAGGCGGTAGCCGACACCGCGGACGGTGCGGATCAGCGTCGGGGACGACGGCACGTCCTCGACCTTGGCCCGCAGCCGCTGTACGCACGCGTCCACCAGGCGCGAGTCGCCCAGGTAGTCGTGCTCCCACACCAGCCGCAGCAGTTGCTGCCGGGACAGCGCCTGACCGGGCCGCCGGCTCAGTTCGAGCAGCAGCCGCAGCTCGGTCGGGGTCAGCTGGAGGTCCTCGCCGTTCTTCGTGACGGTCATGGCCGACCGGTCGATGACGAGGCTGCCGAACGTCGCCGAGTCGCTGGACTCGCGTTCGCCGCGGCGCAGCACGGCCCGGATCCGGGCGTCCAGCACCCGTCCCTGGACCGGCTTGACGACATAGTCGTCGGCGCCGGACTCCAGCCCGACCACCACGTCGATGTCGTCGCTGCGCGCCGTCAGCAGGATGATCGGCAGCTGGTCGGTGCGCCGGATGCGCCGGCACACCTCGAACCCGTCGATGCCGGGCAGCATCACGTCCAGCACGATCAGGTCCGGGCGCTGCTCACGCAGCAGCTTCAGACCGTCCTCGCCGCTGGCAGCGGTGGCCACCCGGTGTCCCTGGCGCGTCAGGGACAGCTCCAGGGCCGTACGGATGGCGTCGTCGTCCTCGATCAGCAACAGGGAAGGCACGGGCTCATTCTGGCCCATGGACGGGGTGTCGTACGACCCGTCGACGCCCCTTCCTCGCCGCCGCCACCACCTGTGCGCACGCCGTCACCGTCGTGGACGGGGCCCCTGTGACAGGTCTGTGACAGTCGGCGGACACGTCCATGAAGGTCCCCCGGCAGTCTTTTGGTCACGGGCAGGGCCACCGGCCGCAACCAGCCCGGTACGACCGAGTCACCGGAAGTCCACCACGGGGAGCGCGAGATGAACACGCTGCACGGCATGAGCACCAGCGCAGTGGTCACGCGTCTGCACGACGTGCACCGGGGACCGGAGAAGGCCGGTGCCGGCACGGGCACCTCCCTGCTCGAGCGCAACCGCGAGCTCGGGGGAGGGCGGGGATGCGCCCGCGGCGGCACCGCGCGTCAGCACACCACGTTCATGACGGTGGTTGACGCGCACACGGGGGAGACGCACGGGGGAGCCGCGTACGGGGAGGACCCGGGGGAGCGTCGCTCGCTGACGGAGGCGGAGTTCACCGCCTACGTCCAGGAGCGCCGCGCCTCCCTGTACGCCACCGCCTACCACCTGACCGGGGACCGCTTCGCGGCCGAGGACCTGCTCCAGAGCGCGCTGTTCTCGACGTACCGGGCCTGGGAACGGATCAGCGACAAGGCGGCGGTCGGCGGATACCTCCGCCGCACCATGACCAACCTGCACATCAGCGCCTGGCGGCGCCGCAAGCTCAACGAGTACCCGACCGAGGAACTCCCCGAGACGCCCGGCGAGACGGACGCGATGCGCGGTACCGAGCTGCGCGCGGTCCTCTGGCAGGCGCTGGCCCGGCTGCCCGAACTCCAGCGCACCATGCTGGTCCTGCGCTACTACGAGGGCCGCACCGACCCGGAGATCGCGGAGATACTCGGCATCAGTGTCGGCACGGTCAAGTCCAGCATCTGGCGGTCGCTGCGCCGGCTGCGCGACGACGAGGTCCTGGGCTTCGGCCGTGACGAGGAGAGCGCCTTCGGCGAACTGGTCGCCTGAGCACAGCGGCGACGGGGCGACGGGGGAGAACCGGGGACCACTGGGGGGTGGGCCCACGGGGTGACACGGGGGAGGAACAGGGGCGGGACCGGTGGGCCAGGGGGGCCGGCCGGTCCCGCTCCTGCGTGCGTCAGGGGCGGGCGGGCGTCACGCCGCCGTCTGCTGCCGCGCCTGCCGGCCCGCCGCCGCTGCCGCCAGCCGGCCGAGCGCCTCGTCCCGGTCACAGGGGTGCGCGCCCAGGGACACCTGGCGGGTGACGATCGAGCGTTCCGAGCGCATCAGCCGCCAGCCGCGGCGCAGCAGGAACGGCACCGACTTGCGGCCCTCCCTGAGGTCGCGCAGGAAACGGCGGCGGAAGGTGGTGAACGGGCCCCGGGTCAGGCACAGGGCGTCCGCGAGCAGGCCCCGTTCCCGGCAGCGTCCGACGATCTCCGCGGCGAACACGCCCTCCGCGATGAACAGCGGGGTGCCGCCGATGCGCAGGGTCTCCTCGCCGGTACGGGCGCTCAGCGCGATGTCGTACACCGGTACCGGCGTCGACCGTGTGGCACACAGCCGGGCGATGGCCTCGACGGCGATGTCCGCGTCCCAGGACCCCGGGTGGTCCCAGTCGATGTCCGAACTCCCCGCCACCAGCGGCAGAGTCGGGTCGTCACCCTCCTTGTAGAAGTCGTCCAGGCGCAGGACGGGAAGCCCGGAGCGGGCGGCGACGAGTGACTTGCCCGAGCCCGAAGGGCCGCACAGCAGCACGACACGGGCGGGGGCCGGAGGATGAATGCTCACGGAACACCAGTTTGACGCATGGGGAGCGCCCTGCCGACCCCGCGGGTCGGCTTTTGAGCGTGAGACGCACCTCAACTACCCTGCGTGTCGACAGCCTTACCCTGCGCACCGAAGGTGGCACCAGCGATGGCCCGACACACCTCCCACCAGCGTTCCGCCGCGCGGCGCGCCCTGATCGCCCTGGCGACCGCCGGAGCGGCCCTGGGCGCGGGCGCGGCGACGGCGTCCGCCGACTCGATCCCGGCCCTGGGCCTCGACCACCGCCCCCTGGATCTCGGCAACGTCGACCCGCAGGCGGGTACCCGCGCCGCGACGGGCGTCCTCGGCCCGGTCGCCGGCCTCAAGCCCAACCCGCTCGCGGGCACCGGCGTGGACCCGCTGGACAACGGCGTGGAAACTCAGATCGCGGACTTCCGGCCCGTCAGGTCCAAGTCCCTGACGGGCCCTCTGGCCGAGGCCCCGTCGATCGGCGGCGTGCCGGTGGTGGGCGGGGCGCTGAGCATGCTGGGCCGCTGACGGCACCGACGGGGGCGGTGCGGGGGTCGTCCGGCCGCCGGTGCCGGACCGCGGGCGGCCGGACGGGACGCCCGCGGTTGCCCGCCGCGTCCCCTCGCCCCGTCACTCCGCGTACGTCAGTACGACGAACCGGACGCGCCCAGCGACCCCGTCGGGTGCCAGACGGTCTTGGTCTCCAGGAAGGCGGCCAGCCGGTCGGTCCCCGGCGTCCGGGAGTGGTCCACAGGCTGTGGACGCAGAACCCGCTTGAGGTTGTCCGCCGCCGCGATCTCCAGCTCCTTCGCCAGCGCCTCGTCGGCACCCGCGAGGTCGATCGCGTTGACGTCCTGGTGCGCGGCCAGCGGCGCGGCGATCTCCGCCGTACGGCCGGACAGGATGTTGACCACACCGCCCGGGACGTCGGAGGTGGCCAGCACCTCGGCCAGGGACAGCGCGGGCAGCGGGGCCTTCTCGGAGGCCACCACGACCGCCGTGTTGCCGGTGGCGATCACCGGCGCCAGCACCGACACCAGACCGAGGAACGACGACTCCTGCGGGGCCACCACGGCGACCACGCCCGTCGGCTCGGGGGAGGAGAGGTTGAAGTACGGGCCCGCGACCGGGTTGGCGCCGCCGAGCACCTGGGCGATCTTGTCGGTCCAGCCGGCGTACCAGACCCAGCGGTCGATCGCGGCCTCCACCTGCTCGGCGGCCGCGGACTTCGACAGGCCCTCCGCGTCGGCGACCTCGCGGACGAACTGCGCCCTGCGGCCCTCCAGCATCTCCGCCACGCGGTACAGGACCTGGCCGCGGTTGTAGGCGGTCGCGCCGGACCAGCCGCCGAACGCCTTGCGCGCGGCCACGACCGCGTCACGGGCGTCCTTGCGGGAGGACTGCGGAGCGTTCGCCAGCCACTTGCCCTTCGAGTCCGTCACCTCGTACACCCGGCCGCTCTCGGAACGCGGGAACTTCCCGCCGACGTACAGCTTGTAGGTCTTGAAGACGCTCAGACGGTTGTGATCAGACATCGAGGTACGCCTCCAGGCCGTGACGGCCGCCCTCGCGGCCGAAGCCCGACTCCTTGTAGCCGCCGAACGGCGAGGCAGGGTCGAACTTGTTGAACGTGTTGGACCAGACGACACCGGCGCGCAGCTTGCCGGCGACGGCCAGGATCCGCGAGCCCTTCTCGGACCAGATGCCCGCCGACAGGCCGTACTGCGTGTTGTTCGCCTTGGCGACCGCCTCGTCGGGCGTGCGGAAGGTGAGGACCGACAGCACCGGGCCGAAGATCTCGTCGCGCGCGACGGTGTGCGCCTGGGTGACGTTCGTGAAGAGCGTCGGCGTGAACCAGTAACCGGACGACGGCAGTTCGCAGGCCGGGGACCAGCGCTCGGCGCCCTCCGCCTCGCCCTGCTCGGTCAGCGTGGTGATCCGGGCCAGCTGCTCGGCGGAGTTGATCGCGCCGATGTCGGTGTTCTTGTCCAGCGGGTCGCCGAGGCGGAGCGTGGACAGCCGGCGCTTGAGGGAGTCCAGCAGCTCGTCCTGGACCGACTCCTGCACGAGCAGGCGGGAGCCCGCGCAGCAGACCTGGCCCTGGTTGAAGAAGATGCCGTTCACGATGCCCTCGACGGCCTGGTCGAGCGGGGCGTCGTCGAAGACGATGTTGGCGCCCTTGCCGCCCAGTTCGAGGGTCAGCTTCTTCCGCGTGCCGGCGACGGTCCGCGCGATCTCCTTGCCGACCGCGGTCGAACCGGTGAAGGCGACCTTGTTCACGTCCGGGTGCGCGACGAGCGCGGCGCCCGCGTCGCCGTAGCCCGGAAGGATGTTCACGACACCCTTGGGCAGGCCCGCCTGGCGGCAGATGTCCGCGAAGAAGAGCGCGGACAGCGGGGTGGTCTCCGCCGGCTTCAGGACGACCGTGTTGCCGGTCGCCAGCGCCGGGGCGATCTTCCACGCCAGCATCAGCAGCGGGAAGTTCCACGGGATGACCTGGCCGGCCACGCCCAGCGGCTGCGGGGCGGCGCCGAACCCGGCGTGCTCCAGCTTGTCCGCCCAGCCCGCGTAGTAGAAGAAGTGCGCGGCGACCAGCGGGAGGTCCGCGTCGCGGGTCTCCCGGATCGGCTTGCCGTTGTCCAGCGTCTCCAGGACCGCCAGCTCGCGGCTGCGCTCCTGGATGATGCGGGCGATGCGGAACAGGTACTTGGCGCGCTCGGAACCCGGCAGCGCCGACCACTTCCCGAACGCCGCGCGGGCGGCCCCGACGGCACGGTCGACGTCCTCGGCCCCCGCTCGGGCGACCTCGGACAGCACCTCCTCGGTGGCCGGCGAGATGCTCTTGAACACCCTGCCGTCGGCCGCCTCCGTGAACTCGCCGTCGATGAACAGGCCGTAGGAGGGGGCGAGGTCGACGACGGAGCGGGACTCGGGCGCCGGTGCGTACTCGAATGCGGAGGACCGCTTCTCGATGGTCATGGTGATCAGTCCACCGTTACGTAGTCGGGGCCGGAGTAACGGCCGGTGGCCAGCTTCTGCCGCTGCATCAGCAGGTCGTTCAGGAGGGAGGAGGCGCCGAAGCGGAACCAGTGGTTGTCCAGCCAGTCCTCGCCGGCCGTCTCGTTGACGAGGACGAGGAACTTGACGGCGTCCTTGGAGGTACGGATGCCACCGGCCGGCTTCACGCCGACCTGGACGCCGGTCTGCGCGCGGAAGTCCCGTACGGCCTCCAGCATCAGCAGCGTGTTGGCCGGCGTGGCGTTGACCGCGACCTTGCCCGTGGAGGTCTTGATGAAGTCCGCGCCCGCGAGCATGCCGAGCCAGGACGCGCGGCGGATGTTGTCGTACGTGGACAGCTCACCGGTCTCGAAGATCACCTTCAGCCGGGCGTCCGTGCCGCAGACCTGCCGCACGGCGACGATCTCGTCGTACACCTTCAGATACCGGCCCGCGAGGAACGCGCCCCGGTCGATGACCATGTCGATCTCGTCGGCACCGGCGGCGACGGCGTCCCGCACGTCGGCCAGCTTCACGTCGAGCGCGGCGCGGCCCGCCGGGAAGGCGGTGGCCACCGAGGCGACCTTCACGCCGGAACCGGCGACGGCCTCCTTGGCGACGGCCACCATGTCGGGATAGACGCAGACCGCGGCCGTGGTGGGGGCCGTCCGGTCGGTGGGGTCGGGGTGGACCGCCTTGGCGCCGAGCGCCCGGACCTTGCCCGGGGTGTCCGCGCCTTCCAGGGTCGTCAGGTCGACCATCGAGATGGCGAGGTCGATGGCGTGCGCCTTCGAGGCGGCCTTGATCGAACGGGTGCCGAGAGACGCGGCGCGTGCCTCCAGGCCGACCGCGTCCACGCCGGGCAGCCCGTGCAGGAAGCGGCGCAGCGTGCTGTCGGACGCGGTGACGTCGGCGAAGGAGCTACCGCCCGCGCGCTCGGCAGTGGGCGACTGTGCTGTGGGTGCAGTACGGGGCATGGTCACCAGACGAGCATATCTACGCGCGTAGCGGCTGTACACCCCCGGCTCTCGCCCGCGCTCCGCCCGCACCCCCCCGGGCTCCGCTCGACCACTCCCGCCGCGCGCGGGCCCGTCGTCGCGGTGACCCGCGCCGCCGGCGGGGTCGGCGCCCTGCTCACCGAGCGGCTCGCCGCGTCCGAGGAGGCCAGACAGGTCCTCGCCATCGACGAGCGGCGCGGCGAGTGCGCCGACGCGCGGTGGCACATCCTCGACGTGCGCGATGCCGCGATCGCGGACAGGCTGCGGGGCGCCGACGTGCCCGCACGGCGTCCCCCGCCCTCGCGCGGATCACGGATGGGCGCCGGTTGCCGGGCACGTGGCCGCGCCGCCGGAGCCGTCGGGCAGAATCGGGACCATGACCACCCCCGACCACCCGTCACCCGCGTCCCAGCCGCCGGCACCCGCCGCCAAGGACCGGGTCTACCGCTCGCCCCTCGGCCTCACGGGCGGTGCGCTGCTGCTCGTGGTCGTGCTCTGGCTGGGCTTCGACGCGCTGTTCAAGGGCCACGGCCGGACCCCCTGGCTGGCGCTCGCCGCCATGATCCTGGTCCTGCCGCTGGTGATCGCCTACACGCTCCGCCCGGCGGTCTTCGCCAACGAGGACCGGCTGCGCATCCGCAACCCCTTCCGCGTGATCACCCTGCCCTGGGGCGAGGTCGCCGGTCTGCGCTCCGGCTTCACCAACGAGGTCGTCGCCAGGTCCGGCGCCAAGTACCAGCTGTGGGCCGTCCCCGTCTCCCTGCGGGCCCGCAAGAAGGCGGCCCACCGCCGGCAGCGGGCGGCGGCCGACGCGGCGCGCGGTGTCACGCCGGGCGGCGTCGGCTCCGGGGGCGGGGGGCTCGCACCGAGCGGTTTCGGCTTCGGCGGGTTCAGCCTGCGCGGCGGTGACACCGGGCCGGCCCGGGCGGAGAGCGACCAGATCATCGACCAGCTGAACGAGATCCGGGACCGGCGCTGCGAGGCCGGCCAGGCCCAGGGCGAGCCGACGGTCCGCTGGGCGTACGAGGTGGCCGCGCCCGCGGTGGCGGGAGCCGTGCTGCTGGCGATCCTGCTGATCGTGGGCTGAGGTCCGCCACGGGGGCGGGCCGGGCGGCCGGCCGGCAGCCGAGAGCTGGGACGAGTTCCTGAGGGCGGAGGGGCCGGCAGGTACCGGGAGGCTGCGGGAGGCCGTCGTACGGGGTGCCGTACGACGGCGCCGGGCGCCGGCTGGTCACGGCCGCGCCGACAGCTCCCGCAGCGTCCTTGCGCGGCCGCTGTCCGACGCGACGGCAGGCGGGAACGGGCCGGCGCCGCGCGGCCCCCAGAACCTCGCCCAGGGGCGCCTGATGACCGCCGTGTGCCGAGACGGAGACGGGGCTGGACGGCGCCCCGCCCGGCCTGGCTGGAGCGCGGGCCGGGTCTCCTGGCAGCCCTTCGGGCGGGCCGCGGCGGGACCATCGCCCTCCGGCGCGCCCCGGCCGCGCCCGCCCGGACGGCGGCCGTGCTGTTCCTCGCCCGTCGCCGCGGCGTCGTGCGTCCATCCGGAACCGTTGAGGAACGTGACCAGAGCCCGGGTCCGCCCGCCGCCGGGGACCCTCGGGGTGCACCGGCGGCGGGCGGGCCCGGGGTCAGATGCCGGCAGCCGCCGACAGGTCCCGCCTGACGGCGTTCAGCAGCTCGGCCGCGCGGGCGCGGGCGGCCGGCAGGCCGGCATGGTCCGCGACCGGTACGACGACCTCCAGGTAGCACTTCAGCTTCGGTTCCGTGCCGCTGGGACGGACGATGACACGGGCACCGGTGAGGGTGTAGCGCAGGCCGTCGGTGGGCGGCAGCCGGTCCGTGCCCAGGCCGAGGTCCTCGGCCCGGGTGACCGGAAGACCGGCCAGCTCAGCCGGCGGCTGCTCGCGCAGGCGGCGCATGGCGTCGGCGATGAGGGAGAGGTCCTTGACGCGGACCGACAGCTGGTCGGTGGCGTGCAGGCCGTGTTCGACGGCCAGGTCGTCCAGGAGGTCGAGCAGCGTGCGGCCCTCCTCCTTGAGCACGGACGCCAGCTCGGTGATCAGCAGCGCGGCGGTGATGCCGTCCTTGTCGCGCACGCCCTCGGGGTCCACGCAGTAGCCGAGGGCCTCCTCGTAGCCGTAGCGCAGGCCGTCGACGCGGGCGATCCACTTGAAGCCGGTCAGCGTCTCCTCGTACGGCAGCCCCGCCTTCCCGGCGATCCGGCCGAGGAGGGAGGAGGAGACGATCGACTCGGCGAAGGTGCCCCGCGCGCCGCGCCGGACCAGGTGGGCGGCGAGCAGGGCGCCGACCTCGTCACCGCGCAGCATGCGCCAGTCGCCGCCGTCCTTCACGGCCACCGCGCAGCGGTCGGCGTCCGGGTCGTTGGCGATGACCAGGTCCGGGTCGGTGGCCCGGGCCCGGGCGAACGCCAGGTCCATCGCGCCCGGCTCCTCCGGGTTGGGGAAGGCGACCGTCGGGAAGTCCGGGTCCGGGTCGGCCTGCTCGGCGACCAGCACCGGCTCGGGGAACCCGGCGCGGGCGAAGGCGGCGAGCAGGACGTCCCTGCCGACGCCGTGCATCGCCGTGTAGACCGTGCGGGCGGTGCGGGGGGAGCCGGCGCCCAGGACGGCGTCCGTACGGGCCAGATAGGCGTCCAGGACCGCGTCGTCCAGGGTCTCCCAGCCGGACTCCGGGCGCGGTACGTCGTCCAGGGAGGCGATCGCGTCGATCTCGGCGGCGATCTCCGCGTCGGCGGGCGGGACGATCTGGGAGCCGTCGCCGAGGTACACCTTGTAGCCGTTGTCCCGGGGCGGGTTGTGGCTGGCGGTGACCTCCACGCCCGCGACCGCGCCGAGGTGCCGTACGGCGAACGCCAGCACGGGCGTGGGGAGGGGGCGCGGGAGCACGGCCGCGCGCAGGCCGGCGCCGGTCATCACGGCGGCCGTGTCGCGGGCGAAGTCGGCGGACTTGTGGCGGGCGTCGTAGCCGATGACGACGAGCCCGGCGCCGTCGCCCCCGTAGGGGGTGCCGCTCTTCTTCAGGTACGCGGCGAGGCCGGCGGCGGCGCGGATGACGACGCCGCGGTTCATGCGCATCGGGCCGGCGCCGAGTTCGCCGCGCAGGCCGGCGGTGCCGAACTGGAGGGTGCCGCTGAAGCGGGCCGCCAGTTCGTCCATGTCGCCGGCGTCGATCAGCCGGGCGAGTTCCTCACGGGTCTCCGCGTCGGGGTCCTCGGCCAGCCATGCCTTGGCCCGGGCGATGAGATCGTCGTGCACCTTGGGATCAACCTCTCCTGTGATTTGCCTGGTCCGGCCGGAGGCACCGCCCCCCGGACCCCCGTCCTCGCCCCCGCCATCCGACTCGGTCGGCTGGAGAGCGACCCAGCGACTTGTCGGCCCCCCGGCCCCCCCCGGCCACCGGCGGCACCGACGCCCCGCGCGACACCTGCCGCGCCCCGCTCGACGCCGGACGCGGCGACCGTGTCCCCTGGACGCGGCGCGACTGGCGCGCCGCGGCTCAGATGCGGCCCAGCACCTGGCCGAGCAGCTGGCCCATCCGGGCGGCCGAGTCGCGGCCGGCCTGGAGGACCTCCTCGTGGTTGAGGGGCTCGCCCGTCATGCCCGCGGCGAGGTTGGTGACCAGGGAGATGCCCAGGACCTCGGCGCCGGCCTCACGTGCGGCGATGGCCTCCAGGACCGTGGACATGCCGACCAGGTCCGCGCCGATGACGCGGGCCATGCGGATCTCGGCCGGGGTCTCGTAGTGCGGGCCGGGGAACTGGGCGTAGACGCCCTCCTCCAGCGTGGGGTCGATCTCCTTGCACAGGGCGCGCAGACGGGGCGAGTAGAGGTCCGTCAGGTCGACGAAGTTCGCGCCGACGATCGGGGAGGTCGCCGTCAGGTTGATGTGGTCGCTGATCAGCACGGGCTGGCCGGGGCGCATGCCCTCGCGCAGACCACCGCAGCCGTTGGTGAGCACGATGGTCTTGCAGCCGGCGGCGACGGCGGTGCGCACCCCGTGGGCGACGGCGGCGACGCCACGGCCCTCGTAGTAGTGGGTGCGGCCCAGGAAGACCAGGGCCCGCTTGTCACCGAAGGAGTACGAGCGGACCTTGCCGCCGTGCCCCTCGACGGCCGGCGCCGGGAAGCCGGGCAGCTCGGTGACCTGGAACTCGGCGTCGGGTGCGCCCAGGGCGTCGACGGCCGGAGCCCAGCCGGAGCCCATCACGAGGGCGACGTCGTGGGTCTCGGCACCGGTCAGCGCGCGCAGGCGCGCGGCGGCGGCGTCGGCGGCGGCGTGGGGATCGCCCTGGATGTCGTCCGGAAGGAGAGATGCGTTCACGCCGTCGAGAGTAACCGGTCTTCGCCTACGCGCGTAGATGACAGACCCCACGGGAATCGGTTCGTTGCCTTGTCGTTTTCCACGAGGGAGGGGGCGAATCGGCCGAGAGTGGGGGAAAGCGGCGCAGGAACCGCGGGACAGCCCGTAGGGCGGCCCCGGCAGGGACGGCTCAGCAGGGGCGCTTGCGGAGTTCCATCACATAGTCGTGCGGGGCCCCCGCCGACTCCGCCGCGTCGGCGATCTCGCCGAGGTAGCGGGCGGAGGGCAGGCCGCCCTCGTAACCGTCCAGGACGTACGCCCACGACGGCTCCTCGCCGTCCAGGGTGTGCACGCGCACGCGTACCCGCCGGTAGATCCCGAGGCCGACGCCCTCCCACCGGTCGAGCGACTCCTCGTCCATGGGCGCGAGGTCGTACAGGCCGACGAAGACCTGCGCCAGCGGGTCCTCGACGATCGTCGCGAGCGCGCCCTCCCAGCCCAGTTGCTCGCCGCCGAAGGTCAGCCGCCAGCCGTTCAGCCAGCCGGTGGCGCGCAGCGGGGAGTGCGGGGCGCGGCGGGACATCAGCCGCGCGTCGAGGTTGCCGGCGTACGCGGCATAGAGCGCCATGGACAGAGGGTACGGCAGCCGCACCGCGCGCCCCCCGCGCCCCGGGAGTGTGTCCGTGGCGCCCCCGGGCAGTGGCACCTTGAAGCGTGCGGGACAATGGGGTACGTGACTCGGATCGTGATCATCGGTGGCGGACCCGGCGGATACGAGGCGGCCCTGGTGGCCGCCCAGCTCGGCGCGGAGGTGACCGTCGTCGACTGCGACGGTCTGGGCGGAGCGTCGGTGCTGACCGACTGCGTGCCGTCGAAGACCCTAATCGCAACGGCCGAGGTGATGACCACCTTCGACTCCTCCTACGAGGAGCTGGGCATCATCGTCGCCGACGACACCCCGCCCCTGGAGCAGGCGGCCCGGGTGGTCGGCGTGGACCTCGGCAAGGTCAACCGCCGGGTGAAACGCCTCGCGCTCGCCCAGTCCCACGACATCACCGCCTCCGTCACCCGGGCCGGCGCGCGCGTCATGCGCGGACGCGGCCGGCTGGACGGCATGCAGGCACTCGACGGGTCCCGCAAGGTCGTCGTCAGCACCGCCGACGGCACCGAGGAGACCCTCGACGCCGACGCCGTCCTCATCGCCACCGGCGGCCACCCGCGCGAGCTGCCCGACGCCCAGCCCGACGGCGAGCGCATCCTGAACTGGACCCAGGTCTACGACCTCACCGAGCTGCCGGAAGAGCTGATCGTGGTCGGTTCCGGTGTGACCGGTGCCGAGTTCGCGGGCGCCTACCAGGCCCTCGGGTCCAGGGTGACCCTGGTGTCCTCGCGCGACCGGGTGCTGCCCGGCGAGGACCCGGACGCCGCCGCCGTCCTCGAGGACGTCTTCCGGCGCCGCGGCATGAACGTCATGGCCCGCTCCCGCGCGCAGTCCGCCAAGCGCGTCGGCGACCAGGTCGAGGTGACGCTGGCCGACGGCCGGGTCATCACCGGCTCGCACTGTCTGATGGCCGTCGGCGCCGTCCCGAACAGTGCGGGGCTGGGCCTGGAGGAGGCCGGCGTCAGGCTGCGCGAGTCCGGGCACATCTGGACCGACAAGGTGTCCCGGACGACTGCTCCCGGCGTCTACGCGGCCGGTGACGTGACGGGTGTGTTCGCCCTCGCGTCCGTCGCCGCCATGCAGGGACGTATCGCCATGTACCACTTCCTCGGCGACGCGGTGACCCCGCTGAACCTGAAGACGGTGTCCTCCAACGTCTTCACCGACCCCGAGATCGCCACCGTCGGCTACACGCAGGCGGACGTCGACGCGGGCAAGATCGACGCCCGGTCCGTGAAGCTGCCCCTCCTGCGCAACCCGCGCGCGAAGATGCAGGGCATCCGGGACGGCTTCGTGAAGATCTTCTGCCGGCCGGGCACGGGCATCGTCGTCGGTGGTGTGGTCGTGGCGCCGCGCGCCTCGGAACTCATCCACCCCATCTCGATCGCCGTCGACAACAATCTGACCGTCGAGCAGATCGCGAAGGCCTTCACGGTGTACCCCTCCCTATCGGGGTCGATCGCCGAGGTCGCCCGGCAGCTGCACACCCGCAAGGCGGGCGCCGAGGCCTGACCGGCCGGATCCGGCGGCCCGCCGGTCACGAAGAGTCGTGGCGTGTGCGGGCGGCATAGTCGGGGCGGATAGGCCCTATACCACCTCCGCCCCGACCATGCGAACAACTTCTGTTATTCGGCGCATACTGCTGAAACCAGACGGTCGCTGGGGTTACTGTCAGTTTCGTGTTCGCTGCTGAACGTCGCCAATTGATCCTCGAAATGGTGCGAGCGAACGGTGCCGTGTCGCTCCGTGAACTCGCCCGCGTCGTCCAGACCTCCGAAGTGACCGTACGGCGGGACGTGCGCGCACTGGAGGCAGAAGGACTCCTCGACCGCCGGCACGGCGGTGCGGTACTGCCGGGCGGGTTCACGCGAGAGTCCGGCTTTCCGCAGAAATCCCATCTCGCGACCGCCGAGAAGACGGCCATCGCCGACCTCGCCGCGGGCCTCGTCGAAGAGGGCGAGGCCATCGTGGTCGGCGCCGGTACCACCACGCAGGAGCTGGCCCGCCGGCTCGCGCGGGTGCCCGGTCTGACCGTCGTCACCAACTCCCTGCTGGTGGCCCAGGCCCTCGCCCACGCCAACCGGGTGGAGGTCGTGATGACCGGCGGCACCCTGCGCGGCTCCAACTACGCCCTCGTCGGCTCCGGCGCCGAGCAGTCCCTCCAGGGGCTGCGCGTGTCCAGGGCCTTCCTGTCCGGGAGCGGGCTCACCGCCGAGCGCGGGCTGTCCACGTCCAACATGCTCTCGGCCTCCGTCGACCGCGCACTCGTCCAGGCCGCCGCCGAGGTCGTGGTCCTCGCCGACCACACCAAGCTCGGCACGGACACCATGTTCCAGACCGTGCCGACGGACCTCATCACCCGCCTGGTCACCGACGAGCCGCCACCGCACGACGACCGCGCCGGCACGGAGTTGCAGGCGCTCGCCGACCAGGGGGTGCAGATCGCCGTGACCGGGGCGAACGGGAACTCGGGGGGTGACCAAGGGCCCGCGGCGCGGCGCGCTCCCCTGCCGGGGCCCAGAAGGGGGCACGTGCCGCTCCGCTCCGCGGGGCTGGGGGAGCAGCCGGCCGGATCCGACCGGGGCCGGGTGGCCGACCTGCGCCGCCGGTAGCCACCGCGCACGAAGGACGGGCGTACGGGACCGCCGTACGGCGCGCACGGGTGACGGGCGTACCGGGAACCGCAGTATGGCGCGCACGCGTGGCGGGCGTACGGGGAACCGCCGTGTACCGCCGCGCCCCCGCGTGACGGGCGTACGGAGACGCCCGGTGGACCGACGTCACGGTCCACCGGGCGTCTCGCGTGCCCTACGGGTCAGTCCTTGATCTCGCAGATCGCCGCGCCCGACGTGACGGACGCGCCGACCTCGGCACTCAGGCCCTTGACCGTGCCCGCCTTGTGGGCGTTCAGGGGCTGCTCCATCTTCATGGCCTCCAGGACGACGACCAGGTCGCCCTCCTGCACCTCCTGGCCCTCCTCGACCGCGATCTTGACGATCGTGCCCTGCATGGGCGAGGCGAGGGTGTCACCCGAGGCGACGGGCCCGGACTTCTTCGCCGCCCGCCGCTTGGGCTTCGCACCGGCCGCCAGACCCGTGCGGGCCAGGCTCATGCCGAGCGAGGACGGCAGGGACACCTCCAGGCGCTTGCCGCCGACCTCGACGACGACCGTCTCCCGGCCCAGCTCCTCCTCCGCCTCGGCGTCGGCGGGAGCGGTGAAGGGCTTGATGTCGTTGACGAACTCGGTCTCGATCCACCGGGTGTGGACCGTGAAGGGGTCCGTGGAACCGGTCAGTTCCGGGGCGAACGCGGGGTCGGTGACCACCTTGCGGTGGAAGGGGATCGCGGTGGCCATGCCCTCGACCTGGAACTCCTCCAGGGCACGGGCGGCCCGCTGGAGGGCCTCCGCGCGGGTGCGGCCGGTCACGATCAGCTTGGCCAGCAGGGAGTCCCAGGCCGGGCCGATGACGCTGCCGGACTCCACGCCCGCGTCCAGACGGACACCGGGACCGGACGGCGCCGCGAACTCGGTGACCGTGCCGGGGGCGGGCAGGAAGTTGCGGCCGGGGTCCTCGCCGTTGATGCGGAACTCGAAGGAGTGCCCGCGCAGGGCGGGGTCGTCGTAGCCGAGCTCCTCGCCGTCGGCGATGCGGAACATCTCGCGCACCAGGTCGATGCCGGCGACCTCCTCGGTCACCGGGTGTTCGACCTGGAGGCGGGTGTTGACCTCCAGGAAGGAGATGGTGCCGTCCTGGCCGACGAGGAACTCGCAGGTGCCGGCGCCCTCGTAGCGGGCCTCGCGCAGGATCGCCTTCGACGCCCGGTACAGCTCCGCGACCTGCGCCTCGGACAGGAAGGGCGCGGGGGCCTCCTCGACCAGCTTCTGGTGGCGGCGCTGGAGGGAGCAGTCACGCGTGGACACGACGACCACGTTGCCGTGCTTGTCGGCCAGGCACTGGGTCTCCACGTGGCGGGGCCGGTCGAGGTAGCGCTCGACGAAGCACTCGCCGCGGCCGAACGCGGCGACGGCCTCACGGACCGCCGAGTCGTACAGCTCCGGGACCTCCTCCAGCGTCCGGGCGACCTTCAGACCACGGCCGCCACCACCGAAGGCGGCCTTGATGGCGATGGGCAGGCCGTTCTCCCGGGCGAAGGCGACGACCTCGTCGGCGCCGCTCACGGGGTCCGGGGTGCCCGCGACCAGGGGCGCACCGGCGCGCTGGGCGATGTGGCGGGCGGCGACCTTGTCGCCGAGGTCGCGGATGGCCTGCGGGGGCGGGCCGATCCAGATCAGACCGGCGTCGAGCACGGCCTGGGCGAACTCGGCGTTCTCCGAGAGGAAGCCGTATCCGGGGTGGACGGCGTCCGCACCGGACTCCCGGGCGGCACCCAGGACCTTGTCGATGTCCAGATAGCTGGTGGCCGGGGTGTCACCGCCCAGGGCGAACGCCTCATCCGCGGCGCGGACATGCAGAGCGTCCCGGTCCGGGTCGGCGTAGACGGCCACGCTCGCGATCCCGGCGTCCCGGCAGGCCCGGGCCACGCGGACAGCGATTTCGCCACGGTTGGCGATGAGCACCTTGCGCACGATTGAGGCTCCCTCCTTGAAACAAGCCGAGTTTAGGGACTGCCGACACGGCACTTCGACCCGTCCCCACTGGTGAGCTTGCCCACACGGAGCGTGATGCGGGGCTCGCCCTACCCGCGAAAGCCCTTGTCGCACCGCCGTACGCAGGGCTCCTGCGGAAAACCCTAGTCCCGCCGTGTGGTCAAGGTCTCTGTGAGAGCGTGCTGCGGCCCACTCCGATTCTTTGTCGAGTCCCTACGAATGGCCCAATGATTCTTTGCTGCCACCCGAACCCTTGTCCCCGGGTTTACCCGTTAGTAGCGTTCGGGCTGTCCCGAACGTACCTGAGGTAACAGGCTGCTGGTGTGAGAGTGGGTGGGGGCCGGTGGTGCGCAGACCGGTGGCGTGGCTCGTGACGGTCGTCCTGCTGACGGAGGCGGTTGTCGTCGCGGCGCTCAACTGGGTGCTGGGAACGGTCGTCGACCGGCAGCACATGTCCCTGGCCGGCCTCGACCCGTCCATGATGGCGACGTCCTCGAAGATCGGCGGCATCGTCTTCGGCGCCTACTTCGCGCTGTGCGCCCTGGTGACCCTGCTCGTGGCGGTCCGCGACCGCGCCCCGGCCGGCTTCGGCCGGGTCCTGCTGGTCAGCGCGGCCGTGGTGCACGGCCTGCTCGGCGCGTTCGCCTGGGGGCTGGTCGGCTGGACGGCGTTCCTCTTCATGGTCGTCGTCCTCGGGCTGATCGTCCTGCTCCTGATGACGTACGACCGCGCGGGCGGGCCGGAGAGCGCCGCCCCGGGCCGGGCGCCCGGTGCGGGCGACGGGCCGGCCACGGGGGCCGAGCCGGGCGCGCCCCCCGCCGACGCGCCGGCGGACCGTACGGACCGGCCGTGGGACGGGGACGACGAGCCGCAGGACTCCGTCCCCGCCCAGGTCACTCGCCCGGCGCCCACAACTCCGTGATGCCCACGCCCAGCCGGGCGAGGAGCACCCGGAGCAGGGGCAGGCTGATGCCGATCACGTTGCCGTGGTCGCCCTCGATGCCCTCGATGAACGGCGCCGAACGGCCGTCCAGGGTGAACGCCCCGGCGACGTGGAGGGGCTCGCCGGAGGCCACGTAGGCGGCGACCTCCTCGTCGCTCGGACGGCCGAAGCGGACGACGGTGGAGGCGGTCGCCGACACGTACCGCCCGGCCTCGGTGTCCCACACGCAGTGCCCCGTCTGGAGCACGCCGGCCCGCCCGCGCATCGCCCGCCAGCGGGCGGTGGCCTCCTCGGCGTCGGCCGGCTTGCCGAGCGCCCTGCCGTCCAGCTCCAGCACCGAGTCGCAGCCGATCACCAGGGCGCCCCGCACCTCCGGTTTCGCCGCGACGACCGAGGCCTTCGCCTCGGCCAGGGCGAGCGCCAGCTCCGCCGGGGTGGGGGCGGTGACGGCGTCCTCGTCGACGCCGCTCACGATCACCTCGGGGGCGAGACCTGCCTGCCGGAGCAGGCCGAGCCGGGCGGGGGACTGGGAGGCGAGCACGAGTCGCCTGCGGTGCGTGGCAGTCATGCCGCCAGGTTAGTCAGCGCCGGCCGGCGGGCTCACCGCAGACCGATCACGACCATGATCAGGATCATGGCCGAGGCCAGGAAGAGGCCGAGCCGCCGCAGCATGTCCTGCGCGTCGCGCAGCTCTTGTGGCGGCTCGTCCTCGGGGTCTGACCACAGCATCCTTCCAGCGTGCGACGCCGGTGGCGGCGGTGCCTGAGTACCCGTACTCAAGTTGCGCCGGGGCCGCTCCTCAGCTCGGCCAGTAGGTGCGGGTCCAGGACGCCGGGCCCGGCGCGGGCACCCGGGCGGCCGCGATCCGCGCCGGGTCGGCCCACGCGTCCTTCGGTCCCTCGGCGCCGGACGGCACCGCGGCCGCCGCCGCGGCGCGGACGCGGACCACCGCCAGGGCGGCGGCCAGCTCCTCCGGGGTCGGGTTGCCTCGTACGACCTTGATGTTCATGACCGCTCCCAGGGTCCGCGGGGCCTAGAGGGGGATGTTGCCGTGCTTCTTCGGAGGCAGGGATTCCCGCTTGGTGCGCAGTTGACGCAGCCCGCGGACGATGTGGGCGCGGGTGTCCGACGGCATGATCACCGCGTCGATGTAGCCGCGCTCGGCCGCGACGTAGGGGTTGAGGAGGGCGTCCTCGTACTCCTGGATCAGCCGGGCCCGCACCGCTTCGGCGTTCTCGGCCTCCCCGCCGTTCTCCGCTGCCTCGGCGATGGTCCGCCGGTGCAGGATGTTGACCGCGCCCTGGGCGCCCATGACGGCGATCTGGGCGGTGGGCCAGGCCAGGTTGAGGTCGGCACCGAGGTGCTTGGAGCCCATGACGTCGTAGGCGCCGCCGAAGGCCTTGCGGGTGATGACGGTGATCAGCGGCACGGTGGCCTCGGCGTAGGCGTAGATGAGCTTGGCGCCGCGCCGGATGATGCCGTCGTGCTCCTGGCCGACGCCCGGCAGGAAGCCGGGGACATCGACGAAGGTCAGCACCGGGAGGTTGAAGGCGTCGCAGGTCCGCACGAACCGCGCGGCCTTCTCGCTGGCGGTGATGTCCAGGCAGCCGGCGAACTGCATCGGCTGGTTGGCGACGATGCCGACGGGACGGCCCTCGACCCGGCCGAAGCCGGTGAGGATGTTCGGCGCGAACAGCGCCTGCGTCTCGAAGAACTCGGCGTCGTCCAGGACGTGCTCGATCACCGTGTGCATGTCGTACGGCTGGTTCGCGCTGTCCGGTACGACGGTGTCCAGCTCGCGGTCCTCGTCGCCGACGGTGAGGTCCGCCTCCTCGGGGAAGAGCGGCGGCTCGGAGAGGTTGTTGGACGGCAGGTACGACAGCAGCTGCTTGACGTACTCGATGGCGTCCTTCTCGTCCCCGGCCATGTGGTGGGCGACGCCCGAGGCGGTGTTGTGGGTCCTGGCCCCGCCCAGCTCCTCGAAGCCGACGTCCTCGCCGGTGACGGTCTTGATGACGTCCGGGCCGGTGATGAACATGTGCGAGGTCTGGTCGACCATGACCGTGAAGTCGGTGA
Organism: Streptomyces sp. NPDC028722; assembly: GCF_040637655.1. NCBI lineage: Bacteria > Bacillati > Actinomycetota > Actinomycetes > Kitasatosporales > Streptomycetaceae > Streptomyces > Streptomyces sp. NPDC028722. The sequence goes on along the minus strand of NZ_JBEZWU010000005.1, from coordinate 284,376 downwards.
TGGCCGGCGAGTAGACGGCGCCGCCGGCGCACGGGCCGACGACCAGGCTGATCTGCGGGATGACACCGGAGGCGTGCGTGTTGCGGCGGAAGATCTCGCCGTACGCGCCGAGGGAGGCGACTCCCTCCTGGATCCGGGCGCCGCCGGAGTCGTTGATGCCGATGACCGGGCAGCCGGTCTTCAGCGCGAAGTCCATGACCTTGACGATCTTCTGGCCGTAGACCTCGCCGAGCGCCCCGCCGAAGACGGTGAAGTCCTGCGAGAACACGGCGACCGGCCGGCCGTCCACCGTGCCGTACCCGGTGACGACACCGTCCCCGTACGGGCGGTTGTTCTCCAGTCCGAAGCTGGTCGACCGGTGCCGGGCGAACTCGTCCAGCTCGACGAACGACCCCTCGTCGAGCAGCAGCTCGATCCGCTCACGGGCCGTCAGCTTGCCCTTGGCGTGCTGCTTCTCGACGGCGCGCGCGGAGCCGGCGTGCGTCGCCTCGTGGATGCGCCGCTGGAGATCCGCGAGCTTGCCCGCGGTCGTGTGGATATCGATCTTTTCGATCTCGTGACGCTCTTCCGGCTCGGACATCGGGATGCGGCTCCCTGCCTGCTCAAAAGGGGGGACGGTTACTCATCCGTAGGGTAGTGGCGTGCCTACCGATCAGCACTGCGTCGTTTACCACACCTAGGGTGGCTTGCATGACGCCGCACAATCCATCAGACGACAGCCGCTGGTCCGACCTGGACCGCCCGCCTCTGAACGCCACGGCACTGCGGCGGGGGCTGATCCGGGAGGGCAGCCTGTACCGCGCCGTCGACGTCGTGCAGCGGACCGGTTCCACCAACTCCGACCTCGCCGCGTCGGCCGCCGCCGGCACCGCCGACGAGGGCACGGTCCTCGTGGCGGAGGAGCAGACGGCCGGCCGGGGCCGGCTGGACCGGCAGTGGACGGCACCGCCGCGCTCCGGCCTCTTCTTCTCCGTCCTGCTCAAGCCCGCCGAGGTGCCCGTGGCCCGCTGGGGCTGGCTCCCGCTGCTGACCGGGGTCGCCGTCGCGACCGGCCTGTCCCGGGCGGCAAGCGTCGACACGGCACTCAAATGGCCGAACGACCTGCTGCTGACCGTGGGCGGCGAGGAACGCAAGGCCGGCGGCATCCTCGCGGAGCGGGCCGGGACGGACGGCGTCGTCATCGGCGTCGGCATCAACGTCACCCTCCGGGCGGACGAACTCCCGGTCCCGCAGGCGGGTTCCCTGGTCCTCGCCGACGCCCTCACCACGGACCGCGATCCGCTGCTGCGCGCGGTGCTGCGGTCGCTGGAGGACTGGTACCGCCGCTGGCGCGCCGCCGGCGGCGATCCGGCGGCGAGCGGCCTCCAGGAGGCGTACACGGCGGGCTGCGCGACCCTCGGCCGGGTGGTGCGCGCGGAACTGCCGGGCGACCGGTCGCTGGTGGGGGAGGCCGTGGCGCTGGACGGCGACGGGCGGCTGGTCATCGCCACGGAGGCGGGAGTGCAGGAACCGGTGGGGGCGGGGGACATCGTCCACCTGCGGCCCGCGTGACGGCGCGGGACATCGTCCGCCTGCGGCCCGCGTGACGGCGGGCGCGGCGGCCGGGCGACGGCCCGGACCGTCTGCGTCCGGCCGGCAGGCGGATCACCCGCGGGTGCGGTGGACGCGAATGTCCAGGGGCGCGGGAAACCGCGCGATCAGCCACGATGGACGGGCGGCCGGCAACGGTGCCACGCCGTCCCCGGCCGGACGCCGGGGCTCCGGGACCGAGAGGTCCCCGGGGACCGCCCGCCGCAGCTCCGGGCACCGTTCCACCCCCCGAACGACAGGCGTACGGCCGGCCGAACCCGACGGAGTGAGCTGGCGCACACCTGCCGTAGAGTTGAGCGCGGTCGATACCTGACCGCGGCAGATCGGAAGGGCAGCAGGCGTGACCGTCGACGACACGGGCTCCGGCGCGGGCGGGGACGGCCGGTTGGACCCCCACGCCCCCGACACCGGCGAGGACCCGCTGGCCCTGCGGCTCGAACAGCTCATCCTGGGCGCCGAGCGCCGCTACACCCCGTTCCAGGCCGCGCGCAGCGCCGGCGTCTCCATGGAACTGGCCTCGCGTTTCTGGCGGGCCATGGGCTTCGCGGACATAGGCCAGGCCAAGGCCCTCACCGAGGCCGACGTCCTCGCCCTGCGCCGCCTCGCCGGCCTGGTGGAGGCGGGCCTGCTGAGCGAGGCCATGGCGGTGCAGGTGGCCCGGTCCACCGGACAGACCACCGCCCGGTTGGCCGAGTGGCAGATCGACTCCTTCCTGGAGGGCCTGACCGAGCCCCCCGAGCCGGGCATGACGCGCACCGAGGTGACGTACCCGATCGTCGAGCTGCTCCTGCCCGAACTGGAGGAGTTCCTGGTCTACGTCTGGCGCCGCCAGCTCGCCGCCTCGGCCGGCCGCGTCGTGCAGACCGCCGACGACGAGGAGATGGTCGACCGCCGGCTCGCCGTCGCCTTCGCCGACCTCGTGGGATTCACCCGGCTCACCCGCCGGATGGAGGAGGAGGAGCTGGGCGAGCTGGTCGAGGCCTTCGAGACCACCGCCGCGGACCTCGTGGCGGCGCGCGGCGGCCGGCTCATCAAGACCCTCGGCGACGAGGTGCTCTACGCGGCGGACGACGCGGGCACGGCCGCCGACATCGCGCTGCGGCTGGTGGAGACGCTGTCCAACGACGAGACGATGCCGGAACTCCGGGTGGGCATGGCGTTCGGCACGGTGACCACCCGGATGGGTGACGTGTTCGGTACGACGGTGAACCTGGCGTCCCGGCTGACCTCGATAGCCCCGCGCGACGCCGTCCTCGTCGACAGCGCCTTCGCCGAGGAGCTGATCCGCACCGGTGAGGCGCCCGCCTCGGAGGCGGAGGCGGCCGAGGCCGCGGCCGCCGCGGAGAAGGAGGGCGAGGACCCGCCGGTGTACCGCTTCGCGCTCCAGCCGATGTGGCAGCGCCCGGTCCGCGGACTCGGCGTGGTCGAACCGTGGCTGCTCACGCGCCGCGACGACACCCCTTGACCACGACCCGCCCGAGCCCCCCACCCCGCTAGCCGCTCGTGTCCAGGCACAGGCGGATCACCGGCAGGCAGATCTCGCCCGGACCGCGCCTCGGCGGGCGGTGGCGAGGCGGCGGCGGACCAGGCGCGGGTGACGCCGGGGCGGATGCCGTCGGCGAGGGGCGCGGGGTACCGCTGTGCGGGCCGGGGACGGCGGTCGGGCCGCCGGTGGGGGCTCTGGTCGGTCCGCCGTTCGGTCCGCTGCTCGGTCCGCTGCTCGGTCCGCTGCTCGGTCCGCTGCTCGGGACAGCGGTCGGCACGGCGGTGCCGCCGCCGGCCGGTGCGGTGGCTTCGCCCGGCTCGGCGGGAACCGCCGAGCCGGATCCGCCGGCCGCCGGCGTTCCACCGGGACCGCTGCCGCCCATGACGGCGACCGCCGAGGGCAGCGCGGCAGGGGCGGCGGCGCTGCCCTCGGCGGCGCCGGCTGCGGTCGTCGCCGAGCGGTCCGTGACCCCGCCGCCCGGGCCCGGCCGGGACTCCGCCTCCGCCGTCCCCGGGGCCCCGACCCCCGCGTCCGGGGCGACCCGCACCAGGCTGAGCACCCCCGCGGCCAGCGCCAGCCCGCCCACGGCGAGCAGCACCCCGCGGGGCCGCGGCCTGCGGTGCCGCCCGCGCCGTGCTCCCGGCGGCTTCCCCGGCGTACGTTCCCGCTCCAGCGTGGGCCGTGCAGGTATCGGTGTCATGGGTCCCCTGTCCCCTCCCCGCCGCGCGCCCGGGGGCGCGCCATGGCGGAGCGCACGCTATGCGCTCCCGTGGGCGATACGGACCGGGACAGCCGGGATGTCACTCGAACGGGCGTAGCCCCCTGGGCTTCACGGGAGGGGACGGGGCTGCGATGATCGAGCGGACGGTCAGTTAACCCGCGTTAACCGGAGGGGTGTCATGAGCGAGGAGCGGTTCGGGGAGTTCGTGCTGGTGCGGCGGCACGGGCACGTCGCGGAGCTGGTGCTGGACCGGCCCAAGGCGATGAACGCCGTCTCGACGGAGATGGCCCGCTCCCTCGCGGGCGCGTGCACCGCGCTCGCGGCCGACCGGGACGCGCGGGTGGTCGTCCTGACCTCGTCGCACGAACGGGCGTTCTGCGTCGGCGCGGACCTGAAGGAGCGGAACTCCTTCACCGACGCGGATCTCGTCCGGCAGCGGCCGGTGGCGCGGGCGGCGTACACCGGGGTGCTGGAGCTGCCGATGCCGACGGTCGCCGCCGTGCACGGCTTCGCGCTGGGCGGCGGATTCGAGCTGGCACTGTCCTGCGACCTGATCGTGGCCGACCGTACGGCCGTGGTGGGGCTGCCGGAGGTGTCCGTGGGCGTGATCCCGGGCGGCGGCGGTACGCAGCTGCTGCCGCGGCGGGTCGGGGCGGCGCGCGCCGCCGAGCTGATCTTCTCCGCGCGCCGGGTGGAGGCGGCCGAGGCGGCGGGGCTGGGCCTGGTGGACCGGCTGGTCGACGAGGGCCGCGACCGCGAGGAGGCGCTGGCCCTGGGGGAGCGGATCGCCGGGAACTCGCCGGTGGGCCTGCGCGCGGCGAAGCGGGCCCTGCGGCTGGGACACGGGCTGGACCTGCGGGCCGGCCTCGAGGTCGAGGACGCGGCCTGGCGCTCGGTGGCGTTCTCGGCCGACCGAGCGGAAGGAGTATCAGCCTTCAACGAGAAGCGCACCCCCCAGTGGCCGGGCGAGTAGTCCCGCCGAACGAACCCCACCCCGCACAAGCAAAGCGCCCCGAAAGGGGCGCGGGGAACGGCGCGCCCAGCCACGACCGGCCCGCACCCGACAACGCTCCCACTCCCCACGGCCCCCTCCCACCCCGCGCACGCGCAGCGCTCGGAAAGGGGCGCGGGGAACGGCGCGCTCAGCCACAGTCGACCCGCACCCGACACCGGCCCCCGGCCCACCTCACGACGCCCCCCGCGGCAGCGCGAATCACCCGATTCATCCCTAACCTGGATGGATGGGTGAGGACAAGCGGCTCGTCGCCGTCGTGGCGCTGGCGCAGGGCATGGCGGCGGCGCACACCCCGCGGGACTGCTGGCAGGCCGCAGCCGTCGGCGCTTGCCGCGCGCTCGACGGCAGCTTCGCCGCGCTGTCGGTGTGGGAGCGGGGCCTGGGCCGCCTGCGGGTCCTGGTGAACGTGGGGGACCGCGCCCCCGACGAGGAGCAGTTCCCGGAGTCCGAGGCCTACCCGGTGCACCAGTTCCCGGAGATCACCGAGTTCCTGCACGAGCGCTGGGCGGGCGGGGGCGGACCCAACGCGTGGGTGGAGACTGCCGAGGGGGCCGCCGCCGGCACCCCCGGCTACCTGCACCAGCGGGTCGCCGCCCTGCGCCGCCGCGGCCGCGGCTGCTGTGTCGTCGCCCCCGTCGTCCTGCACGGCAGGGCGTGGGGCGAGCTGTATGTGGCCCGCGCGATCGGGGAGCCGCTGTTCGGCCGGCCGGACGCCGACTTCGCCACCGTGCTGGCCGCGGTGGTCGCCGCCGGGATCGCGCAGACCGAGCGGCTGGAGGAGGCCCGCCGGCTGGCGTTCACCGACGCGCTGACCGGTCTGGCCAACCGCCGTGCCGTGGACGTACGCCTGGAGGAGGCCGTCGAGCGGCACCGCACGGAGGGGGTGGCGGTCAGTCTCGTCGTGTGCGACCTCAACGGGCTCAAGCGGGTCAACGACACCCTCGGTCACGCCGTCGGCGACCGCCTCCTCGAACGGTTCGGCTCGGTGCTGTCGCTGTGCGGGGCGATGGTGCCCGGCGCGCTGGCGGCCCGGCTGGGCGGGGACGAGTTCTGTCTGCTGACGGTCGGGCCGTCGGCCGACGACGTCGCGAAGGCCGCGCACGAACTGTGCCGGAGGGCCGCCGAGTTGGAGCTGGGGGAGGGGGTGGCGTGCGGGGTGGCCTCGACCGAGGACCCGATCGGGGAGGTGCGGGACGCCCGCCGGCTGTTCCGGCTCGCCGACGCCGCGCAGTACCGGGCCAAGGCCCTGCGTGCGAACCGGCCGGTGGTGGCGGGCCGGGAGGGGCCGGACGATCCGGTCGTACGGTTGGCGGACGAGCCGCCGCCCGCGCGTGGCGAGCGGCGCCGGTTCCGCGGGCGCCGGCCGTGAGGCGAAGCCCACACGTCACGGTAAGGGTCACACCGGCACTCCACTAGTGACATCGTCACATTCAATGCGTACGCTCCTGAATATGGATATGCACACTGTGGTGGTGGGGACGTCCGGTGTCACGGCGTCCGACGTTCTCGCCGTGGCGCGCGGCGGTGCCCGCATCGAACTGTCGGCACAGGCGGTGGCGGCCCTGGCGGCGGCCCGCGAGATCGTGGACGCGCTGGCGGCCAAGCCGGAGCCGGTCTACGGCGTCTCCACCGGCTTCGGCGCGCTGGCGACCCGGCACATCAGCCCGGAACTGCGTGCCCAGCTACAGCGCAACATCGTCCGCTCGCACGCCGCCGGCATGGGCCCGCGGGTGGAGCGCGAGGTCGTACGGGCCCTGATGTTCCTGCGGCTGAAGACCGTCTGCTCCGGGCACACCGGCGTCCGGCCCGAGGTCGCGCAGACCATGGCCGACGTGCTGAACGCCGGGATCACCCCGGTCGTGCACGAGTACGGCTCCCTCGGCTGCTCCGGCGACCTCGCCCCGCTCTCCCACTGCGCCCTCACCCTGATGGGAGAGGGCGACGCGGAGGGCCCCGACGGCACGGTCCGCCCCGCGGGCGAGCTGCTCGCCGAGCACGGCATCCGGCCCGTCGAGCTGCGCGAGAAGGAGGGCCTGGCCCTCCTCAACGGCACCGACGGCATGCTCGGCATGCTGATCATGGCCCTCGCCGACCTCGACACCCTCTACAAGTCCGCCGACATCACCGCCGCCCTCAGCCTGGAGGCGCTGCTCGGCACGGACAAGGTGCTCGCGCCCGAGCTGCACGCCATCCGGCCGCACCCGGGCCAGGGCGACAGCGCCGCCAACATGCTGGCCGTGCTGGCGGGTTCGCAGCTCACCGGGCACCACCAGGACGACGCGCCGCGCGTCCAGGACGCCTACTCGGTGCGCTGCGCCCCGCAGGTCGCCGGCGCGGGACGCGACACGATCGCGCACGCCCGCCTGGTCGCCGAGCGGGAACTCGCCTCGGCCGTCGACAACCCCGTGGTGCTGCCCGACGGCCGCGTGGAGTCCAACGGCAACTTCCACGGCGCCCCCGTGGCCTACGTCCTGGACTTCCTCGCCGTCGCCGCCGCCGACCTGGGCTCCATCGCCGAGCGCCGCACCGACCGGCTGCTGGACAAGAACCGCAGCCACGGCCTGCCGCCGTTCCTCGCCGACGACGCGGGCGTCGACTCCGGCCTGATGATCGCCCAGTACACGCAGGCCGCACTGGTCAGCGAGATGAAGCGGCTCGCCGTACCGGCGTCCGCGGACTCCATCCCGTCCTCCGCCATGCAGGAGGACCACGTGTCGATGGGCTGGTCGGCCGCGCGCAAGCTGCGCACCGCCGTGGACAACCTCACCCGGATCATCGCCGTCGAGCTGTACGCGGCCACCCGGGCCGTCGAGCTGCGCGCGGGCCTGACCCCGGCGCCCGCCTCGCAAGCGGTCATCGAGGCCGTACGGGCCGCCGGTGTGCAGGGACCCGGTCCGGACCGGTTCCTGGCGCCCGATCTGGCCGCCGCCGACGCCTTCGTGCGCAGCGGTGACCTCGTGACGGCCGCGGAGAAGGTCACCGGCCCGCTCCGGTGAACGCGAAGGGCCCCGGCCGTGGCCGGGGCCCCCTCGCGGCACCTCCCGCGCGCCGGACGAGGCGTCACCTCAGCTTGGCCGCCTGGGCCTTCACAGCCGGGGCGGACACCGTGTAGGGCTTCTCGCCCAGCATCGCGCCGATGTCGATCGTCAGGTCGGCGGCGCTCAGCGCCTTCGCGGTGCGTCCTTGCCCTTGCCGTCCCCTGAGTCATTCGGCTCCTCGCCACAGCCCGTGACGTGGGCGAGCCACAGCACGCTCATCGCCGCGGTGGCGCCCAGCCGCACGCCCGGTGATCTCTTCATGTGCGACCTATGTGCGGGCTGTCGAAGAGGCGTCAAGGGCGATCAGAACCCCAGGCGTTCCCGGCGCACCGAGTACACGACGAAACCGGCGCCCACGGAGAGGAAGAGACTCCCGCCGACGACGTACGGGGTCGTGTCGGGGCCTCCCGTGTCGGCCAGTTCGGTGCCGGCCTCCGCCGCCCGCGCGGTGACCTCCGTGCCGGTGGTGCCGGTGGCCGCCGCGGTCACCGCTCTCGCCTGCGTGGCCCGTGCCGGCGCGGAGGTGTCCGCCGCCTTGCCCTCCGGGGCGGTCTGCGAGGCGTTCGCGGACGGGACGAACCACAGGGCGCACAGCAGGGTGCCCGCGGCGGTGGCGGTCAGCAGCGGACGGCGAACGGATGACACGGAATATCGATCCCCTTGTGACGCTGGCGAATTGGCCGTGTGGGGCGATGTTAGTGAAAGGCGCGGGTCACAGGAAAGTCACGGCAGGTTTCGGCCGTACGCTCACGTCATGAGCACTGAAGAGACATCACGTTTTGTACGGCTTCGAGTGGAGTTGGTCCTGGAGGTGCAGGATGAGGACGAGGTGACCAAGGCCGCCCTGCGCCGCCTCGCCGCGGATCCCGAGCTGCCGGAGTCGGAGCGGGCCCAGGCCGAGAGCGCTGTGACCGAAGACACCGCGGAGGCCCTGGCGTATCTCGTGGACCCGTTCGACCTGGTCAGCGAGGTGCCCGGGGTGGAGCTCCAGCAGGCGTCGTGGTCCAGCGAGCGGGTCGACTACGACCCCGACTCGCCCGAGTGGGACCTGGACGGGGATGATGGGGCCGACGACGAGGAAGAGGGCGGCATCGGCTGAGCGTCCCGGGGCACTCATGACCCCGGACGGCAACCGCCGTCCGGGGTTTCGTCGTCCCAGGGGACGCACGGACCGAATCCCGCAGCATCCGCGGACACTTCCGCGGACGTGGTGTGCCCCACAGATCCACCTGATGTGGAACGGGACTGAGCGGCCGTAGCGTTGAAGGTTCTTACGGGGACACCCGGGGTTTTTTCGCGACTCGGCAACGATGGAGAAGCTTGTGATGACGGACAGTAAGCGGCGCAGGAGCCTGATGGCCGCGTCCGCTCTGCTCGGTGGTGTGCTGGTGCTCACGGGGTGTTCGGGCGGCGACGACAAGGCCTCCGGCAGCGGCAGCGGCGACTCCTCGCAGGCCCAGGCCGACGCGGCGGCGGCGAAGAAGTCCTCGGAGGCGCAGATCACCATCACGCCGAAGGACGGCTCCAACAACGCCTCGATCAACAACTCCGCGGCCGTCAGGGTGACCAAGGGCACGCTCACCGCCGTCACGATGACCACGCAGGACGGCAAGACCGTCGCCGGTCAGCTCTCCGCCGACCGGAAGAGCTGGAAGCCGGGCGTCCAGCTGGAGCGCTCGACCACCTACCGGCTCGCCGCGGAGGCCAAGGACTCCGAGGGCCGCATAGCCCACGAGAACGCCTCCTTCACCACCGTCTCCCCGGCCAACAGCTTCATCGGCTCCTTCACCCCGGACAACGGCTCCACGGTCGGTGTCGGCATGCCCGTGTCGATCAACTTCGACAAGGCGATCACCAACAAGGCGGCCGTGCAGAAGGGCGTCACGGTCAGCTCCAGCAGCGGCCAGGAGGTCGTCTGCCACTGGTTCAACGCCAACCGCATGGACTGCCGCCCCGAGGAGTACTGGAAGGGCGGCTCCACCGTCACCCTGAAGCTGGCGCTCGACGGCGTCCAGGGCGCGGACGGCGTCTACGGCGTCCAGCAGAAGACGGTCACCTTCCACATCGGCCGCAACCAGGTCACGTACGTGGACGCGAAGACCAAGCAGATGAAGATCACGCAGGACGGAAAGGTCGTCAAGACCATACCGATCTCCGCCGGTTCGCCCGACAACAAGACGTACGAGGGCCAGATGGTGATCTCCGAGAAGTTCAAGGAGACCCGGATGAACGGCGCGACGGTCGGCTTCACCGACGACGACGGCAAGGGCGAGTACGACATCAAGGACGTGCCGCACGCCATGCGCCTGACCACCTCCGGCACCTTCGTGCACGGCAACTACTGGGGCGCGCCCTCGGTGTTCGGCAACCTGAACACCAGCCACGGCTGCGTCGGCCTCCAGGACAAGAAGGGCGCCGGCGACCCGAGCACGCCGGCCGCGTGGTTCTTCAACCACTCGCTGATCGGTGACGTCGTGGTCGTCCAGAACACCGGCGACAAGACGGTCGCCCCGGACAACGGCCTCAACGGCTGGAACATGGACTGGTCGCAGTGGAAGGCCGGTTCGGCCGCCTGACGCCCCGCCCACAGCTCTCCCGGTGCCGCCCCCAGGGGCGGCACCGGTGTTTCACGGGCCGGGCCGCGGCTTCTCATGCTCCCCCGCCGCATAACACCCTTTGTGCGAAAGGGACTTCGCGGTTGTGTAACGGTGTCCCGGCCACCGGGTAACAGTTTCCCCCGGGCGCTTCGCCGCCCCCCTCCTCTCCCTTGAGCCGTCTGATCACCCCCCGGCATACTTCGGGACCCGGGGGGCTGACGTGCAGACGTACGAGGCTTCCCCCGGCCGGGCGAACGGGGAATTCACCCGGTACACCATCTCCAGGGGGAGATCTTGCGCAGACAAGTGAAAAGAGCGGCTGCGGCCACCGTGGCAACGGCCGCAGCAGTCGCCCTCGCAGCGGGTATGACCAGCCCGGCGTCGGCGAAGCCCACCGGGGCCCAGGCGACCGGCACCGCCGCCCCGACGTCCAGCGCCAGGCACCACGTCACCCTCATCACCGGTGACCGCGTCGCTCTCGACGCCAAGGGCCGCGTCGTCGGCCTGGAGCGGGCCGAGGGACGCGAGCACATACCCTTCCAGGTCCGCCGGACCGCCGGACACACACTGGTCGTCCCCGCCGACGCGGCCCGGCTGGTCGCCTCCGGCACGCTGGACCAACGCCTGTTCGACATCACCGAGCTGAACAAGGCCGCCACCCGCAAGGCCCAGAAGAACGGCCTGAAGGTCATCGTCGGCTACCGCGGCACCGCCGCCGGCGCCAAGGCCGGCGTCCGCGACGCGGGCACCCTGCGCCACAGCCTGAAGGCGCTCAACGCGGACGCCGTGCAGACCCCGGTCAAGGACACCACCGACCTGTGGCACGCGGTCACCGACGGCAGCCGGTCCGCCTCCGGCATCGCGCACGTCTGGCTCGACGGCGTCCGCAGAGCCAGCCTCGACAAGTCCGTGCCGCAGATCGGCGCCCCCACCGCCTGGAAGGCCGGCTACACCGGCAAGGGCGTCAAGGTCGCCGTCCTGGACACCGGTGTGGACGCCACCCACCCCGACCTGAAGAACCAGGTGATCGAGGCCCGGAACTTCACCGCCGCCACCGACGCCACCGACCACTTCGGGCACGGCACGCACGTCGCGTCCATCGTCGCGGGCACCGGCGCCAAGTCGGGCGGCAAGTACAAGGGCGTCGCCCCCGACGCCAAGATCCTGAGCGGCAAGGTGCTGGACGACACCGGCTCCGGTGACGACTCCGGCATCCTCGCCGGCATGGAGTGGGCGGTCTCCCAGGGCGCCTCCGTCATCAACCTGAGTCTCGGCGGCTACGACACCCCCGAGATCGACCCCCTCGAGGCCGAGGTCAACAAGCTCTCCGCCGAGAAGGGCGTCCTGTTCGCGATCGCCGCGGGCAACGACGGGCCCCAGTCGATCGGTTCGCCGGGCAGCGCGGACGCCGCGCTCACCGTCGGCGCCGTCGACAAGAAGGACAAGCTCGCCGACTTCTCCTCCACCGGCCCGCGCATCGGCGACGGCGCCATCAAGCCGGACGTCACCGCGCCCGGCGTGGACATCACCGCCGCCGCGGCCAAGGGCAGCGTCATCGACCAGGAGGTCGGCGAGAAGCCCGAGGGCTACCTGACCATCTCCGGCACCTCGATGGCCACCCCGCACGTCGCGGGCGCCGCGGCCATCCTGAAGCAGGAACACCCCGACTGGGGCTACGCCGAACTGAAGGGCGCCCTGACCGGCTCCGCCAAGGACGGCAAGTACACCCCGTTCCAGCAGGGCACGGGGCGCATCCAGGTCGACAAGGCCATCAAGCAGTCGATCGTCGCCGAGCCCGTGTCGGTGACGTTCGGCGTGCAGCAATGGCCGCACACCGACGACAAACCGGCGACCAAGGCGCTGACCTACCGCAACCTCGGCGCCAAGGACGTCACCCTCACCCTGACCAGCAGCGCCACCGGCCCCAAGGGCGCGGCGGCCCCGTCGGGCTTCTTCAAGCTCGCCGCGACGAAGATCACCGTCCCGGCGCACGGCAAGGCCTCGGTCGGCCTCACCGTCGACACCAGGCTGGGCGGCACCGTCGACGGCGCCTACTCCGCGTACGTGACGGCGACGGGCGACGGCCAGACGGTCCGCACGGCGGCGGCGGTGCAGCGGGAGGTGGAGTCGTACGACGTCACCCTGAAGGTCATCGGCCGCGACGGCAAGCCGGCCCCGTACTACGGTGCCGACCTCAACGGCGTCGCCGGTCTCGCCAACGGCACCTCGCTGAGCCCGTACGACAAGTCCGGCACGGTGAAGGTGCGCGCGCCCAAGGGCACGTACATCCTCAACACGTCGGTCTACGGCGACCCGCAGGACGCCTCCAAGGGCATCGACTGGATCGCGCAGCCCAAGCTGACCGTCGGCAAGAAGCAGACGATCATGATCGACGCCCGCAAGGCCAGGCCGGTGGACATCACCGTCCCCGCCAGGGGCCTGAAGTCCGAATTCGCCTCGCCGGAGTTCGACGTCACGATCGGTGACGGCCAGTACGGCTACGGCTGGTTCCTGGACACGTACAAGAACTTCCGCACCGCCCACCTCGGCCCGCAGCTGCCCGCCGGCTCGCTCTACCAGCAGTGGGACGGCCACTGGACCAAGGGCGCCCACGAGCAGTACGACGTCACCTCCGGCGGCCCGGTCAAGCAGCTCGCCACCGGCTACACCAAGCACTACAAGGCGGGCGACCTCGCCACGGTGAAGGCCCGTCTGGGCGCGCCGGCCAAGGGCAAGACCGGATCCATCGACGCGGTGGGCTGGCTGCCCGGCAGCACCGGCGCCTCCTCGGTCAGCATTCCGCAGCCCCTGCCCGGCACCCGCACCCTGCACCTGTCCGCCAAGGGCGGCGTCACGTGGGGGCTGGAGTTCGAGCAGGACGGCGGGAAGGACCAGGACGGGTTCCCGGTCACCGACACCGGCTACCAGCTGGGCCAGTTCGCCTTCGAGGCCGGCCGGACGTACACCAAGACGGTCAACACCGCGGTGTTCGGCCCGCACCTCGGCAAGGACTCCGGCCTCTTCCGCGACGGCAACGAGATCGCCGGTTCGCTGTCACTGGTCGCCGACTCCGGCAGGCACAACGGGTACTCGGCCTTCACCTCGGTGAACACCACCCTGTACCGCAACGGCACCAAGGTCGGGTCCAACGACGACCCGCTGTTCGGTGAGAAGACCTTCAAGGTCCCGGCCGGTGACGCGGCCTACCGGCTGACCACCTCGGTCAAGCGCTCCCCGAAGGTGTCGGAGGCCTCGACGCGGATCGACGCGGCCTGGACCTTCCGCTCCAGGAAGCCGTCCGACGGCTTCACCCAGCTGCCCGCCTCCGCCCTGCACTTCGGGGCCACGACCGGCCCGGACAGCCGGGTCACGGCCGGCAAGAAGGTCACCTTCCCGGTCACCGTGGAGGGCTCGGCCGCCGGCGGCAACCTGAAGTCCCTCGCCGTCTACGTCTCCTACGACGGCAAGAACTTCAAGAGGACCGACGTCCGGAGCGGCAGGATCACGGTCCGGAACCCGGCACGGAACAAGGCCGTCTCGTTCCGCGCCAGGATCACCGACAAGAAGGGCAACACGTCGGAGATCACGATCTACAACGCGTACTACGGCAAGTGAACCCTCACTAGCCGGACGACCCGATGACGAACGGCCCGCGGGAAGCCGACGCCTCCCGCGGGCCGTCCGCCGTCCGGCGCCGCACTACACCGACGGCACCGCGAGGGTCGCGTCCGTGCCCCAGCTGGACAGCAGGCGCAGGGAGTCGGCGGAGGGGGAGGCCGGTTCGGCGTGGTAGGTGATCAGGGACTGGTCCGAGCCGTCCGTCAGCCGGAAACTCTCGAAGTTCAGCGCCAGCGCTCCCACCAGGGGATGGTGCAGGTGCTTGACGCCGTGGCTCTTCTCCTTGACGTCGTGCGTGGCCCACAGCCGGCGGAACTCCTCACTCTTGACGGACAGCTCCCCCACCAGCGCCGACAGCCGCGGATCGTCCGGATAGCAGCCCGCGTCCATGCGCAGGGCACAGACGATGTCGATCGCCTTCTGCTCCCAGTCGACGAACAGGTCCCGGTATTCGGGGCACAGGAACACCAGCCGGGCCCAGTTGCGTTCGCCCGGCGGCAGCTGAGCCCAGTCACCGAAGAGCGCCGCCGCCATCCGGTTCCAGGCGAGGATCTCCGCGCGCCGGCCCACGACGTACGCCGGTACACCGTTCATCGTGTCCAGCAGCTGCCGCAGCGCCGGCCGCACCTGCTGCTGCCGTGCCGCCGGCTTCTTCTTGTGCGCCTTCGGCTTGGCCAGATGGGTCAGATGCGCCTGCTCCGCGTCCGTCAGCCGCAGGGCGCGGGCGATCGAGCCCAGCACCTCCGCCGAGACGTTCTTCCCGTTGCCCTGTTCGAGCCGGGTGTAGTACGCCACCGACACCCCGGCCAGCTGCGCCAGCTCCTCGCGGCGCAGCCCGGGCACCCGGCGGTGCCGTCCGAAGTCGGGCAGGCCCACGTCCTCCGGCTTCAGCCGGGCGCGCCGACTGCGCAGGAACTCGCTCAGCTCCGCCCGCCGGTCCAGCGTCCGGCCGGTGCCGGCTGCCGCGTCCGGCTGTTCGTCCCTGCTGTCCATGCGCCCAGTATTCCTGGTCGTACGCACAGGAGCCTGTCCCCACCGGTGGTAGGCACGGCAGTCGTACGCAAAGGCGTGGTCTGGGTGATCGGCCGCCCGCGGGGCAGGCTGGACACCGTGCCCGGCCACAAGGCGGCCGGGCAGGCGAGACAGCTAGGAGACCCCCGGCATGACCACTGTTGCCGCGTACGCCGCGCCCGCCGCGAAGGCCCCGCTGGAGCGGACGACCATCGAGCGCCGCGCGGTCGGCGAGTACGACGTCCTGATCGACATCAAGTTCGCCGGCATCTGCCACTCCGACATCCACCAGGTCCGCGAGGGCTGGGGCGAGGCGATCTTCCCCATGGTCCCCGGTCACGAGATCGCGGGCGTCGTCGCCGAGGTCGGCTCCGGCGTGACCAGGTTCCGGGCCGGCGACCGGGTGGGCGTCGGCTGCATGGTCGACTCCTGCCGCGAGTGCGAGAACTGCCTCAAGGGCCTGGAGCAGTACTGCCTCAAGGGCATGGTCGGCACCTACAACGCCGTCGGCAAGGACGGCGAGCCCACCTACGGCGGCTACTCCGAGAAGATCGTCGTCGACGAGAACTACGTCGTCCGCATCCCCGACGGCCTGTCCCTGGGCGTGGCCGCGCCGCTGCTGTGCGCGGGCATCACCACCTACTCCCCGCTGCGCCACTGGAACGCGGGTCCCGGCAAGAAGGTCGCGGTCGTCGGCCTCGGCGGCCTCGGCCACATGGCCGTCAAGATCGCGCACGCCATGGGCGCCGAGGTCACGGTCCTCTCCCAGTCGCTGCGCAAGAAGGACGACGGGCTCAAGCTCGGTGCCGACCACTACCACGCCACCAGTGACCCGAAGACCTTCGAGGAGCTGGCCGGCAGCCTGGACCTGATCGTCTCGACGGTGTCGGCCCCGATGGACTTCGGCGCGCTCCTGTCGCTGCTGAAGGTGGACGGCGCCCTGGTGAACGTCGGCGCGCCCGAGGAGCCGGTCGCCCTCAACCTGTTCTCGGTGATCGGCGGCCGCAAGACCCTGGCGGGCTCCATGATCGGCGGCATCCAGGAGACCCAGGAGATGCTGGACTTCTGCGCCGAGCACGGCATCGGCGCCGAGATAGAGCTGATCAGCGCCGCCGAGGTCAACGAGGCGTACGAGCGGGTGCTGGCCAGCGACGTCCGCTACCGCTTCGTCATCGACACGGCGACCATCTGACCGGCGGCCGGCCGGCCGGTGCGGAGGGGGCCGGCGGGAACGCGTCAGCGCGACGAACCCGCCCGGCCCCGCCCCTGTCCGTGCCACCCGGAAGTTTCCCCGGCGCCGTACGCCCGTGCGGCCACGCCGCCGTCCTCGACGGGTCGCACGACATGCGCGGGGCCGGCCTCCGTCATCCGGGCCCAGGTGTCCCAGGTGTATCGATCACGAGCGTTGTCAACGCCGGCCATGCTTGATCACGGCGCAGACCTCCGGTGCGGTGGAGCCGTCCAGGAACGTCCCGTCGATGCCGTCGAGCTCGGTCCCCGCCTCGAACCGCCGCCGAGCGGCACGGGCAGCGGCGCCGGCACCCCGAGGCGGCCCCGCCGTCCGCGAGCCCGACCGGCCCGTGGAATCGCTCGGGGCCCTCGCGCGTTGAGGGTGCGGGGTACCGGACACTCGACTGACAGATATGGGAGGAGCCGCAATGGCTGCGCAGACGCAGAGGGCCGTGCTGGCGGGTGGATGCTTCTGGGGCATGGAGGAGCTGATCCGTCGGCTGCCGGGCGTGACGGCGACCCGGGTCGGCTACACCGGGGGTGACGTGCCGAACGCGACGTACCGCAACCACGGCACGCACGCGGAGGCCATCGAGATCCTCTTCGACCCCGCGAGCACCGACTACCGCGCGATCCTGGAGTTCTTCTTCCAGATCCACGACCCGACCACCCGGAACCGCCAGGGCAACGACATCGGCCTCAGCTACCGCTCGGCGATCTACTACGTGGACGACGAGCAGAAGCGGGTCGCCGAGGACACGATCGCCGATGTGGAGGCCTCCGGACTCTGGCCGGGCAAGGTCGTCACCGAAGTGGAGCCCGTCGGTCCCTTCTGGGAGGCCGAGCCCGAGCACCAGGACTACCTACAGCGTTACCCGGACGGCTACACCTGCCACTTCCCGCGCCCGGGATGGCGGCTGCCCGCCCGAGCCGAGGGCTGACCGCGAGGCGCCCCGGCGCACGCGGAGGCCGACCGGCCGCGGAGTAGGCACTGCCGCCGGTCGGAAGGGCGCTGCGAGGCCGGGACGGGGTCAGCCGGGGAGGGTGGCCGGGTTGCCGCCGTTGGCCTCGTAGCCGGCCACCGCCAGGGCGCGGTAGACGGCGAACTCCGCGGCCGGGTCGGCGCACAGGGTCCAGGGCAGGGCGCCGACGTGACCGTCGACGTGCACCAGCTGGTGCATGGCCTCCGCCCAGCGCTCGGCCCGGACCAGGAAGAAGACCAGCAGATGCCGGACGTGCGGCAGCGTCGGGTCGTCGGGGCGGGCGGCGTGCACCGCGTGCAGCGCGCCGTGGATCGCCCGGGTGACGACCTCGCTCTGGTAGAAGCCCGCGACCAGGTTCACCTCCGGGAGGTGCTCGAACACCGCGAACAGCGGCAGCGCGGCGAGCAGTGAGCCCCGCGGGGCGCGGGCGGCGGCTGCCTCGGCGAAGGCGTACGCCTGCTCGCGCGAGCCGTGCCACTTCTCGCACCAGTAGTGCAGCGCGGCCAGATGCGCGCCCATGTGATGAGGGGCGCGGTCCAGGATCTTCAGCCACAGCTGCTCGAACTCGGCCCGCGAACAGGCCAGCCCGCGTGCGACGGACAGCTCGGAGAGATACGGCACCGGGTCGCCGGGGGCCAGCAGGGCCGCCTGGGCGCAGGCGGCCCGGGCCTCCTCCATGATGATCCGGAAGTCGTCCGTGCCCGGTGTCGACGTCCGCCAGGCCTGCTGCACCAGGAACTCCGCGTGGACGGCGGCGCCCCCCGCGTCCTTGGGCTGCTCGGCCCGCCACACCCTGAGCCACTGCCCGCCCGGCGTCGTGTGTATCCCGCCGGGGCGCTGCTGGAGCTCCAGCGCGGCGGCGCCCGCGAAGGCCTGCACCCGCTGCCAGCGCAGCTCGCCCCCGGTCTCGGTGCCGGCCAGCAGCTGGGCGGCGGCCCGGTGGTCCTGCGTGCGCTGCACCAGCTCCAGGACGTCCAGCAGGTCCTGGTCGGGGCCCGGCATGCGCACGTCCAGCTCCTCCTGGCGCACGAAGCCGTAGTCCTCCGGGTCGGCGGCGTCCGGGTGTCCCGGGGGAACCTGCTCGATCATCCCGCGCCTGCGCCGCATGACCGGGAGCAGGACGAAGCCCAGCATGAGCAGCGCCGTCAGCAGCCAGAGAATCGCCATGCCCCAAGCGAACCAGACGCCGCCGGCAATTGGCGAACCCCGCCGCGTACCTGTGGAAAACCTTCGACCGGAGCATGACAGGGGCGCGCGGACGCGGGCCGCCCGCACAGGGATATCCCTAGCGCCGGTGCGCCCCGGAGCCGGGCGGGACTCAGTATCCGGCCGGGCGCACTACGCTCGGTAGGCATGAGCGACAGGCACATCAGTCAGCACTTCGAGACCCTCGCGATCCACGCGGGCAACACCGCGGATCCCGCGACCGGCGCGGTCGTCCCGCCGATCTACCAGGTATCGACCTACAAGCAGGACGGCGTGGGCGGACTGCGCGGCGGCTACGAGTACAGCCGCAGCGCCAACCCGACCCGGACGGCACTGGAGGAGAACCTCGCCGCGCTGGAGGGAGGCCGCCACGGTCTCGCCTTCGCGTCCGGCCTGGCGGCCGAGGACACGCTGCTGCGTACGCTGCTCGTGCCCGGCGACCACGTGGTGATCCCGAACGACGCCTACGGCGGCACCTTCCGGCTGTTCGCCAAGGTCGCCACCCGCTGGGGGGTGGAGTGGTCCGTCGCCGACACCAGCGACCCGGCCGCCGTGCGCGCCGCGATCACCCCGAAGACCAAGGCCGTCTGGGTGGAGACCCCCTCCAACCCGCTGCTCGGCATCACCGACATCGCCGCCGTCGCCCAGGTCGCCCACGACGCGGGCGCGCGGCTCGTCGTCGACAACACCTTCGCGACGCCCTACCTCCAGCAGCCGCTGTCGCTCGGCGCCGACGTCGTCGTGCACTCCCTGACCAAGTACATGGGCGGCCACTCCGACGTGGTCGGCGGTGCGCTGATCGTCTCGGACCCGGGGCTGGGCGAGGAGCTGGCCTACCACCAGAACGCGATGGGCGCCGTCGCCGGCCCCTTCGACTCCTGGCTGGTGCTGCGCGGCACCAAGACCCTCGCGGTGCGGATGGACCGGCACAGCGAGAACGCCACCCGGATCGCCGACATGCTGAGCCGGCACCCGCGCGTGACGGGCGTGCTCTACCCGGGCCTGCCCGAGCACCCCGGCCACGAGGTCGCCGCCAAGCAGATGAAGGCGTTCGGCGGCATGGTGTCGTTCCGGGTGGAGGGCGGCGAGGCGGCGGCCGTCGAGGTGTGCAACCGGGCCCAGGTGTTCACCCTCGGTGAGTCGCTCGGCGGCGTGGAGTCCCTCATCGAGCACCCCGGCCGGATGACCCACGCCTCCGCGGCCGGCTCCGCGCTGGAGGTACCGGGCGACCTGGTGCGCCTGTCCGTCGGCATCGAGAACGTCGACGACCTGCTGGCGGACCTGAAGCAGGCCCTCGGCTAGCGGCCGGGGGTCACCAGCCGGTGACCGGCGGAGTCGTCTGCGAGGGCGGCTCCGCCCACGGGCGCGCCTCGGCCGCCCACACGGTGAACGCGACGGCCGCGGCGCACGCCAGCAGCCACAGCACCCGGCGGGCGAGCCGGCGCCGGCGCAGCCGGCGCTCGCCGTGGCGTACCGCCTCCGCGTACAGCTCCGGCGGTACGGGTGCCGGCGTCCGTTCCATGATCCGCCGTACGGCGGCCTCCCGCTCGGCCCGGTTCACCGCGTTCTCCCGCCGCGTCCGTCCCTCATGACGGTGCCACCTCCGGGCCCGCCGGGTGCGGGCCGGCCGGGCGGGCGGGGTGCAGCAGGGTGGCCGCCGCGCGGTCGCAGACCGTGTGCACGTGGTCCGCGGGCAGCCCGAGCAGGGCCGCCGTCTGTTCCTCGGCGACCCCCTCGTAGAGCCGCAGGACGAGGATCAGCCGTTCCCGTGGGGTCAGGGTGGCGAGCGGGCTGCCCGGACCGGGCCGGGCGCGGCCGGGGACGCCGTACCGGTGCCAGAGCGTGCGCGCGAAGCGCGTGGCGAGGTACTGGCGGGCACAGTCGTACGGGTCCTCGCCGCGCAGCCGGTCCCAGCGGGCGTACGTGTGCGCGAGGGCGTGCGTCAGCAGGCGCCGCGCGCGCGGGTTGGCGTCCGGCGCCTCCGCGGTGAGCAGCGTGGCGGCGTGCAGCAGGCGTCCGGCCGCGCCGGCGGCGAACGCCTGGAACTCCCCGGCCCGGCGGGCATCGCGGGCCACTTGCCGATCACGCACCGGGCCTCCCCCTGAAGGGGCCCTGTCCGGTACGGGACAGGTGAACCGCGTACGAAGCAGGACCCGGTCTCATCTGAGACCGGCGGCGGCCCGGGGTCAAGGGGTCGGGAGCGGGCCGGCCGGCCGGGCCCGGCCGGCGAAGCGCTCAGGCCGTCGGCGGCTGGTCCGGCGCCGGGCCACCCGGTGCCGTCATCCGCGCGGAGAGCGCGCCGTTGAAGCGGGTGAGGAGCATGCAGAACTGCTCGCGCTCCTCGGGCGCCCAGTCGTGTGTCAGCTCGGCCATGAGCTGACGTCTGGACGAGCGCACCTCCTCCAGCCGGGTGGCCCCGCGCGGCGACAGCTGAAGCACCACCGCGCGCCCGTCCTCCGGGTGGGAGGTGCGCTTGACGAGCCCGGTGTCGACCAGGGGTGCCACCTGCCGGGTGACCGTGGAGGAGTCGATGCCCATGCTCGCCGCGAGCGCCTTGACACCCATCGGGCCTTCCCGGTCGAGCCGGTTGAGCAGCAGGTACGCGGCGCGGTCCATGGAGTTGCGCACCTGGCCGATGCCGCCGAGCCGGGTCTGTTCGGCACGGCGCGCGAACAGCGCCACCTCGTGCTGGAGGGTGTCGAGGAGACCGGTGTCACCGACGGTCGTCATGTCCATCGACATTTCAGGTGTTGTGGGCATGGCCGGAGGCTCGCTTCGTGATGGCTGCTGGGTTGGGGGACAGGGTACGCGGCCCGGCGCCGCACCGTACCGGCGCTGCGCGAACCCGGTCTCGCAGCTTGGTCACACCCGTCGTGCGCGGACGTGAACTGCGATGCTGGAGTCATGAGCTACGGCACGGCCGGCACCTTGCGTTCCGTCACCCTGGACGATGTACGCGGTGCCCAGAAGATGCTCTCGGGCGTGGCACGCGTGACGGCGATGGAGGGCAGCCGGCACCTGTCCCAGCTGGTCGGCGGGCCCGTCCACCTCAAGTGCGAGAACCTCCAGCGCACCGGCTCGTTCAAGCTCCGGGGCGCCTATGTGCGGATCGCCGGGCTGCTGCCCGAGGAGCGGGCGGCCGGCGTGGTGGCGGCGAGCGCCGGCAACCACGCGCAGGGCGTGGCGCTGGCCTCCGCGCTGCTGGGTGTGCCCGCGACGGTGTTCATGCCGCAGGGCGCGCCGCTGCCGAAGATCAGCGCGACCCGGGAGTACGGCGCCGAGGTGCGCCTGCACGGCCAGGTGGTCGACGAGACGCTGGCCGCCGCCCAGGAGTACGCGGCCGGTACGGGGGCGGTGTTCATCCACCCCTTCGATCACCCGGACGTGATCGCCGGGCAGGGCACGGTCGGCCTGGAGATCCTGGAGCAGTGCCCCGAGGTGCGCACGATCGTCGTCGGTGTCGGCGGCGGGGGGCTCGCGGCCGGGATCGCGGTGGCGGTGAAGGCGCTGCGGCCGGAGGTGCGGATCGTGGGCGTGCAGGCGGAGGGCGCGGCGGCCTACCCGCCCTCGCTGGCCGCGGGCCGCCCGGTGTCGGTGCGCAACCCGGTGACGATGGCCGACGGCATCAGGGTGGGCCGGCCGGGCGCGGTGCCGTTCGGGATCGTCGGGGACCTGGTCGACGAGGTGCGCACGGTCAGCGAGGACCAGTTGTCGGCCGCGCTGCTGCTGTGCCTGGAGCGGGCCAAGCTGGTCGTGGAGCCGGCCGGGGCGAGCCCGGTCGCCGCGCTGCTGTCCGCGCCGCACGCCTTCGAGGGGCCGGTCGTCGCGGTGCTCTCCGGCGGGAACGTGGACCCGGTGCTGATGCAGCGGGTGCTGCGGCACGGCATGGCCGCCCAGGGCCGGTACCTGGCCGTGCGGCTGCGGCTGACGGACCGGCCGGGTGCCCTCGCCACGCTTCTCGGGGTGCTGTCGGCGGCCGACGCCAACGTCCTCGACGTGAGCCACGTCCGCACCGATCCCCGGCTCGGGCTCGCGGAGGCGGAGGTCGAGCTGCACCTGGAGACGAAGGGGCCGGCGCACTGCGCCGAGGTCGGCCAGGCGCTGCGGAACGCGGGATACCCGGTCATCGGCTGACCACCGGCCGCGCGGCCGCCGCCCGGCGGCGCGCGTCCGGCAGGGGAGGGGTACGGCGAAGCCCCCGGCGCTCCCGCCGGGGGCTCGACGGGCCGGGGGCCGGGATCAGCCCGTGTACGGCACGGCCTTCAGGATGCGCACCGAGGCCTTCTTGCCGTTCGGCAGCTCGTACTCCGCGTCCTCGCCGACCGAGTGGCCGGTGACGCCGGAACCGAGCGGGGACTGCGGGGAGTACGTCTCGATGTCCGAGCTGGCGTACTCGCGGGAGGCGAGCAGGAACGTCAGCGTGTCGTCCTCGTCACCGTCGAAGGCGATCGTGACGACCATGCCCGGCGCGACCACGCCGTCCGCGGCCGGCGCCTCGCCGACCTTGGCGTTCTCCAGGAGCTGGGTCAGCTGGCGCACCCGCAGTTCCTGCTTGCCCTGCTCCTCCTTGGCGGCGTGGTACCCGCCGTTCTCGCGCAGGTCGCCCTCCTCGCGCGCGGCCGCGATCTTGGCGGCGATGTCCGTGCGCGCAGGACCAGTAAGGTACTCAAGCTCGTCCCTGAGCTTGTTGTACGCCTCCTGGGTCAGCCAGGTGACGTTCTCGCTGGTCTGGGTCACAGGGTGCTCCTCGTCGGTACTGGGAATACAAAGCATCGCCCTACCCAGAAGAATGTTCCCTCTTGGATGGGCGAAACCACGAGCCTAACAATTCACGGGCGAAAGGGGGAGGACATAAGCCATCAGAATCGCATCGGCCCAGGTCAGGGTCTACGCATTCGGGTGATCGGGGAAGTGCCCGCCCGTCCTCAGCCGGTGTGGCAGCCCAGCAGCTCGGCCGTCGTCCCGCGGGCCGTCGTACGCAGCGTGACGACCTTGTCGATCCGGGTGGCGGACCCGGAGAAGCGGAAGTCGGCCCGGCCGACCTCGGCGCCGTCGGCCGACTGGGACCGCACGGTGCAGTAGCCCGAGGCGCCGGCGTCCTTGTGCACCTCCAGATGCACCCGCACCGCCTCGTCGGACGCCTGGAAGGTGATCACCTGGCCGCTGATCTCGTTCTGCGCGACGTAGTGGTAGGCGAAGTAGCCGACCAGGGCGAGCAGGGCCGCGCCCAGCACGGTCGCGGCGACCTTGAGCTTGCGGTCGGCACGCTCGTCCGAGGAACGGCCGTAGCGGCCCTCGGGCAGCCGCGCGCTCGCCGTACTCATGATCGTCCTCTCCGCGGAATTAAACGCCCCCCGATTCCGTCACTATAGAAGCCGCCGATCGCGCCGAAGACACGGGGCGCCGACTGACCGAGGATTGAGTCTTGACTGACCAGCTGCGACTGATGGCCGTTCACGCGCACCCCGACGACGAGTCGAGCAAGGGCGCGGCCACCATGGCGAAGTACGTGTCCGAGGGGGTGGACGTGCTGGTGGTGACCTGCACCGGCGGGGAGCGCGGGTCCATCCTCAATCCCAAGCTCCAGGGTGACCGGTACATCGAGGAGAACATCCACGAGGTCCGCCGCAAGGAGATGGACGAGGCCCGCGAGATCCTGGGCGTCCGGCAGGAGTGGCTCGGCTTCGTCGACTCCGGCCTGCCCGAGGGCGACCCGCTGCCGCCGCTGCCCGACGGCTGCTTCGCCCTGGAGGACGTCGACAAGGCCGCCGGGGAACTGGTGCGCAGCATCCGCTCCTTCCGCCCGCAGGTGATCACCACCTACGACGAGAACGGCGGTTACCCGCACCCCGACCACATCATGACCCACAAGATCTCGATGGTGGCGTTCGAGGGCGCGGCGGACCCCGAGAAGTACCCCGAGGCCGAGTTCGGCCCCGCCTACCAGCCGCTGAAGCTCTACTACAACCAGGGCTTCAACCGCCCCCGCACCGAGGCGCTGCACCGGGCGATGCTCGACCGCGGCCTGGAGTCGCCGTACGGGGACTGGCTGAAGCGGTGGAACGAGACGGTGCGCACCGAGCGCACGCTGACCACCCACGTGCCGTGCGGGGACTTCTTCGAGATCCGGGACAAGGCGCTGATCGCCCACGCCACGCAGATCGACCCGGACGGCGGCTGGTTCAAGGTGCCGCTGGACCTCCAGAAGGAGGTCTGGCCGACCGAGGAGTACGAGCTGGCGAAGTCCCTCGTCGACACTTCCCTCCCCGAGGACGACCTCTTCGCGGGCGTCCGGGACAATGCCTGACATGAGCGCAAGCGTGAGCCTGGCAGTGACGCACCTCGTCCCCCTCGCCAAGGAGGTGGACGAGAACAAGGTCACCCCCGGTGTCCTCGGCTTCATCGTCTTCGCGGTGATGGCCCTGGCCGTGTGGGGTCTGATGAAGTCGATGAGCAAGCACATGCGGAAGGTCGACTTCCAGGAGTCCCCGGACGCCGGCGCGGACAAGGCCGGACAGCAGGCCGACTCCCCGGCCCCGCAGGGCTGACCCGGGGCCACCGCCCCGCCGGCTCCGTCACCCCCGCACCGCGCGGGGTGTGGCGGCCCGGCGGCATGCGCGCCCCCCGGACCGCGGCCGGTGCCGCCCCGGCGGGGTGGGGGCCGCCCCCGTGGTCCGGTACGGGCGGGGCACGCCCGGTGCTTCCGCGTCTCTCCGCGCCGCCGGGGGCCGTGGCAGAGTGGAACGGTGAACCGACTGGCCCATGAGACGTCTCCGTATCTGCTCCAGCACGCCGACAACCCCGTCGACTGGTGGCCCTGGTCGGCCGAGGCCTTCGACGCCGCCCGCAAGGCCGGCAAACCCGTCCTGCTGAGCGTCGGGTACTCCAGCTGCCACTGGTGTCACGTCATGGCCCACGAGTCCTTCGAGGACCGGGCCACCGCCGACTACCTCAACGAGCACTTCGTCAGCGTCAAGGTCGACCGCGAGGAACGCCCCGACGTGGACGCCGTCTACATGGAGGCCGTCCAGGCGGCCACCGGGCAGGGCGGCTGGCCCATGACCGTGTTCCTCACCCCGGACGCCGAGCCCTTCTACTTCGGCACCTACTTCCCGCCCGCCCCCCGGCACGGAATGCCCTCCTTCCGGCAGGTCCTGGAGGGCGTCCAGCAGGCCTGGACCACCCGCCACGACGAGGTCACCGATGTCGCCGGGAAGATCGTCCGCGACCTCGCCCAGCGGGAGATCAGCCACCAGGGCGACCGCGCGCCCGGCGAGCAGGAGCAGGCGCAGGCCCTCCTCGGGCTCACCCGCGAGTACGACCCGCAGCGCGGCGGATTCGGCGGCGCGCCCAAGTTCCCGCCGTCCATGGTGCTGGAGTTCCTGCTCCGCCACCACGCGCGGACCGGCGCCGAGGGTGCCCTCCAGATGGCGCGGGACACGTGCGAGCGGATGGCGCGCGGCGGCATCTACGACCAGCTCGGCGGCGGCTTCGCCCGCTACTCCGTCGACCGCGACTGGGTCGTGCCGCACTTCGAGAAGATGCTGTACGACAACGCCCTGCTCTGCCGGGTCTACGCCCACCTGTGGCGGGTCACCGGGTCGGACCTGGCCCGGCGGGTCGCGCTGGAGACCGCCGACTTCATGGTCCGCGAGCTGCGCACGAGCGAGGGCGGGTTCGCCTCCGCACTCGACGCCGACAGCGACGACGGCACCGGGCGGCACGTGGAGGGCGCGTACTACGTCTGGCGGCCCGAGCAGCTGCGCCGGGTGCTCGGTGACGAGGACGCCGACCTCGCCGTGACGTACTTCGGCGTGACCGAGGAGGGCACGTTCGAGCACGGCCAGTCCGTGCTCCAGCTCCCGCGGACGGAGGCCGTCGCCGACGCCGGGCGGATCGCGTCGGTGCGGAGCCGGCTGCTCGCCGAGCGCGCGCTGCGGCCCGCCCCCGGCCGGGACGACAAGGTCGTCGCCGCCTGGAACGGGCTCGCCGTCGCCGCCCTCGCCGAGACCGGCGCCTACTTCGACCGGCCCGACCTCACCGAGGCCGCCCTCGGCGCCGCCGACCTGCTCGTCCGCGTCCACCTGGACGAGCACGCCCGGCTCGCCCGCACCAGCAAGGACGGCCGCGTCGGCCCGAACGCGGGCGTGCTGGAGGACTACGCCGACGTCGCCGAGGGCTTCCTCGCGCTCGCCTCCGTCACCGGCGAGGGCGTCTGGCTGGACTTCGCCGGGCTCCTCCTCGACCAGGTGCTGACCCGGTTCACCGACCCGGAGACCGGTGCCCTGTTCGACACCGCCGCCGACGCCGAACAGCTCATCCGCCGGCCCCAGGACCCCACCGACAACGCCACCCCCTCCGGCTGGACCGCCGCGGCCGGCGCGCTGCTGGGGTACGCCGCCCACACCGGCTCCGAGGCCCACCGGACCGGCGCCGAACGGGCGTTGGGGGTCGTGAAGACGCTCGGGCCGCGGGTGCCCCGGTTCATCGGGTGGGGGCTCGCCGTCGCCGAGGCGCTGCTCGACGGGCCGCGCGAGGTGGCCGTCGTCGGACCGACCCGGGACGACGAGCGCACGACCGCCCTGCACCGCACGGCGCTGCTGGCGCCCGCTCCGGGTGCCGTGGTCGCCCGTGGCGTCCCGGACGGCGACGAGTTCCCGCTCCTCGCCGACCGCGTCCTCATCGACGGCGCGCCCACCGCCTACGTCTGCCGAGGCTTCGTCTGCGACCTCCCGGTGACGGACCCGGCGGCCCTGGAGGCCCGGCTGACCACCCCCTGAACCGGCCGTGCGCCCTACGGAAGGCGAGGCACCGGCCGGCGTGCTCAGCCGCCCTGGGCACGCATGCTCAGCGCCCGCTCCACGACCGCCTCCAGCTGTTCGTGGTGGGCGCCCTTCCAGTAGGCCCGCCCGCAGGCCGTGCACCGGGCGAAGACGTCGTACGACCGCTGGGTGCCGCCCTTGAGCTGGTCGGCGACCTCCTCCCGGGTGGCCTCCCGCAGCAGGCCGTTGCAGGCAGTGCAGCGGGTCCACGGGGTCAGGTCGGGGGCGAAGCGGTCCAGGACGTCGTGCAGCTGGTCGTCCGGCCGGGTGCTGTAGACGAAGGCGCCGGCCCACAGTTCCCGGCGGCGCAGCAGGCCCCGGTCGCGGCTCAGCAGGACCCGCTTCTCGGCCGCCGAGCGGGCGGCGAGCGCCGGGTCGCCGATGTCCGTCGACTCGTACGCCGTGTCGACGCCGAGCAGCCGCAGCCGGCGGGCCAGGGTGCCGAGATGGACGTCGAGGAGGAAGCGGAGGGGTGCGCCGGGAACCCGCTGGGGGCGGCTCACCTCCCGGACCCGCACGGTCTCGCCCGCCGCCGGGACGTGGGACACGGCGACCTCCCGGCCGTCCACGACCAACGCGCCGACCTCGGTCAGCGGCACCCCGAGGGACTCCACGACGTGGCCGAGGGTCGAGACGCCGTCCGTGGTCACGGCCGTGGCGCCGGCGCGCCGGCCGGGCGGTACGAACAGCTGGAGTCCGGGGGCGACTTCGACGTGGATCTCGGGTCCGTTCACGCCGTCAGGATCGCACGGGCCGCCCTGTGCGCCTCAGGGGTTCTTCCCGGCCGGGCCGTGCGCCAGGACGTCCAGGGCGCGGTCGACCAGGGACGCGAGGTCGTCCCGGTGGTCCTTCTCCGCCCAGTACAGGGAGGTCTCCATCAGGCCGCCGGCCAGGGACTCGGCGTGGACCCGCACCTCCAGGCCGTCCGGGTCGAGGCCGGTGCGCTCGCCGATGGCCTGGCGGAGCGTGCGGCCGGTGACCGACATCCGCTCCCTCATGCGGGCGCGCACCGAGGGGACCTGGACCATCAGCCGGGTCCGCAGCCTGGAGATGCGGGCGTCCTCCTCGACGCCCCGCCGGACGGCCTGCCGCAGGACGTGGCGGACGGTGTCCGGCCACGGTTCCTCCGGGGGCCGCCGCCGGATCTCGGCCAGGAGCAGCGCGCCGCACTCGTCGGTGACGACGATGTCCTCCTTGGCCGGGAAGTACCTGAGGACGGTCGACGGCGACACCTCGGCCCGGGCGGCGATCCGGTCGATCGTCGTGGCCTCCCAGCCCCGCTCCTCGATCAGCGCGTACGTGGCCGCGCGGATCGCCTCCCGGGTCTTGGTCTTCTTGCGTTCGCGCAGGCCGGGGCGGCGCCCGTCGGGGGCGGAGGCGGTGGGCGGGGGTGCGGCCGTCATGCCGGTCATTGTCGGCCATCCGCCGTGGCGGCGGCCACGGCCGGGGCGGGCGGGGTCAGGCGTGCCGGTAGGCCACCAGCGAGATGCCGACGTAGTGCACGACGAACGCGGCGAGGGTCAGGGAGTGGAAGACCTCGTGGAAGCCGAACCAGCGCGGTGACGGGTTCGGCCGCTTGATGCCGTACACGACTCCGCCGGCGCTGTAGAGCAGCCCGCCGACGACGACCAGGACCAGGACGGCGATGCCGCCGGTGCGGGCGAAGTCGGGCAGGAAGAAGACGGCCGCCCAGCCCATCGCGATGTAGCAGGGCGTGTAGAGCCAGCGCGGGGCGCCGACCCAGAAGACGCGGAAGGCGATGCCGGCGGCGGCGGCGCCCCAGATCCCCCACAGCAGCCACCGGCCCTTGGAGCCGGGCAGGAGCAGCAGGGTCAGCGGGGTGTAGGTGCCCGCGATGATCAGGAAGATGTTGGCGTGGTCCAGGCGGCGCAGGATCCGGTCCATCCGGGGGTTCCAGTCGCCCCGGTGGTACAGCGCGCTGACGCCGAAGAGCAGGCAGGCCGTGAGGACGTAGATCCCGCACGCGACGCGGCCTCTGGCGGAGTGGGCGCCGGCGGTGAGCACGAGTCCCGCGATGAGTACGGCCGGGAACATGCCCAGGTGCAGCCAGCCGCGCAGCCGGGGCTTGACGGGGTGCGGCAGGGAGATCTCGACGGGACCGCGGCCGGCGGCCGGCGTGTCCGTAGGCGTGTCGGGGACGGACGCAGTCATGGACCGCATGGTACCCAGGCCGCCGGAAATCGCCCATCAGTGCCGCCCTTCTAAGGCGCCGTGGCAAAAAGTCCTTCAGTTGAACCCAACGTGGACGCAAAGAACCCCGGAAACCGTGGGATTCCTCACGCTGCTCACCTGTGATGCCCTCTGGACAGATGGGCACTAGACTCGGATGATCAAATGAGTGCGGTCGGCACCGGATGAGCGGGCTACGAAGCATCCGGGTCGCGGCCCCCACGGGGCGAACAACCCAAAAATCCCTCATTTAGGAGCAATCGTGGCGCGCGACATCGCGGCTCCCACCGACGTCCCCACCCATCACCAGGAACTGATCTCGTGGGTCAACGAGATCGCCGAACTGACGCAGCCGGACAGCGTGGTCTGGTGTGACGGCTCCGAGGCCGAGTACGAGCGGCTGAGCGAGGAACTGGTCGCCAAGGGCACGTTCCGGAGGCTGGACCCGGTCAAGCGCCCCCACTCCTACTACGCCGCCTCCGACCCGACCGACGTCGCGCGCGTCGAGGACCGCACCTTCATCTGCTCCGAGAAGGAGGAGGACGCGGGCCCGACCAACCACTGGAAGGCCCCCGCCGAGATGCGGGAGATCTTCGCCGGCGAGCAGGGCCTGTTCCGCGGCTCCATGCGCGGCCGCACCATGTACGTCGTGCCCTTCTGCATGGGCCCCCTCGGCTCCCCGCTGTCCGCGATCGGCGTGGAGATCACCGACTCCGCCTACGTCGCCGTCTCCATGCGCACGATGACCCGCATGGGCCGGGCCGTCCTGGACGAGCTGGGCGAGGAAGGCTTCTTCGTGCGCGCCGTCCACACCCTCGGCGCGCCCCTGGCCGAGGGCCAAGAGGACGTGCCGTGGCCGTGCAACTCCACCAAGTACATCTCGCACTTCCCCGAGTCGCGCGAGATCTGGTCCTACGGCTCCGGCTACGGCGGCAACGCCCTGCTCGGCAAGAAGTGCTACGCCCTGCGCATCGCCTCCGTCATGGCCCGCGACGAGGGCTGGCTGGCCGAGCACATGCTGATCCTCAAGCTCACCCCGCCGCGGGGCGAGTCCAAGTACGTCGCCGCCGCCTTCCCGAGCGCCTGCGGCAAGACCAACCTCGCCATGCTGGAGCCCACGATCTCCGGCTGGACCGTGGAGACGATCGGCGACGACATCGCCTGGATGCGGTTCGGCGAGGACGGCCGCCTCTACGCGATCAACCCCGAGGCCGGCTTCTTCGGCGTCGCGCCCGGCACCGGTGAGCACACCAACGCCAACGCGATGAAGACCCTGTGGGGCAACGCCGTCTTCACCAACGTCGCGCTCACCGACGACGGCGACGTGTGGTGGGAGGGCATGACCGAGGAGCCCCCGGCCCACCTGACCGACTGGAAGGGCAACGACTGGACGCCGGCCTCCGGCACCCCGGCCGCCCACCCCAACGCCCGCTTCACCGTGCCGGCCTCGCAGTGCCCGATCATCGCGCCCGAGTGGGAGGACCCCAAGGGCGTGCCGATCTCGGCGATCCTCTTCGGCGGCCGGCGCGCCAGCGCGGTGCCGCTGGTGACGGAGTCCTTCGACTGGAACCACGGCGTGTTCCTCGGCGCCAACGTGGCCTCGGAGAAGACCGCGGCGGCCGAGGGCAAGGTCGGCGAGCTGCGCCGTGACCCGTTCGCGATGCTGCCGTTCTGCGGCTACAACATGGGCGACTACATGGCCCACTGGGTCGACGTGGCCAAGGACAAGGACCAGTCCAGGCTGCCGAAGATCTACTACGTCAACTGGTTCCGCAAGAACGACGAGGGCGCGTTCGTCTGGCCCGGCTTCGGCGAGAACTCCCGGGTCCTGAAGTGGATCGTGGAGCGCCTGGAGGGCACGGCCGAGGGCGTCGAGACGCCGATCGGCGTCCTGCCGGCCCGGGGCGCCCTGGACACCGAGGGCCTCGACCTGTCCGAGTCCGACCTGGACTTCCTGCTCACCGTCGACAAGGACGTGTGGCGCGAGGAGGCCGCCCTGGTCCCCGGTCACCTCGAGACCTTCGGCGACCACACGCCGAAGGAGCTGTGGGACCAGTACCGCGCGCTGGTGGAGCGCCTGGGCTGACCGCCCCCGACGACTCCACGGCCGGTCGCGTGCCCTGACCAGCGATCGTCACGGCCGGCCGTGGGACCCACCTGACCGGCAGGGGCCCCGCACAACGGCGTGCGGGGCCCCTCCGCCGTCCGTACGGCCTTTTCCGGCGGCCGGGAACGCGCGTGGTGTGTGGCGCCCGGTCCGCGCGTCGCTGCGGGTGCACGCGGACCGGGGCCGATCGGGGGGAGCCGGGCAGGGGCTCAGCGGGCGGTGCTGAGTTCCTTCGGCTCCGACAGCACGGCGCCGTGCGCGTCCATCCGCTCCGCCGTGAGGATCGCCGCGGCCGTGTCCGCGCGCGAGGCGGCGACGAGGAGCGCGCGCCCGGCGAGCGTGTGGGCGTGCCGGTGCAGCGCGTGCGGGTCGCCCGCCGCGGCCGGCGCCGCCCGCAGGGTCGTACGTCCTCCCCGCAGCCGGGTCACCTGCGCCGCGAGGCGTTCCGCGGCCGTGTCCAGGTCCTCGGACGGGGCCAGTGCGCGCAGTTCGTCGGTGACGGCGAGCAGCGCCGAGAGGTGACCGGCGAGCTGGATGTCCAGCTCCTCCTCGCGCGAGCGGTGCGGGAAGCCGGAGGCGGTGCCGGCCATCGTGGTGTGGACCGACTTGGAGCGGATCGGTTCGTACATGGGGATGGCCTCCTGTGCTCTGACAGGAAACCATCCTAGCTTGGATTTCGTCTAAAGTTGAGTCGGGTCACGG
This sequence comes from Streptomyces sp. NPDC028722, assembly GCF_040637655.1. Taxonomy (NCBI): domain Bacteria; kingdom Bacillati; phylum Actinomycetota; class Actinomycetes; order Kitasatosporales; family Streptomycetaceae; genus Streptomyces; species Streptomyces sp. NPDC028722. Next base: position 252,060 of record NZ_JBEZWU010000005.1, on the reverse strand, counting down.
AACGCGGTCCTCCGCTGCCCCTCCGTCCGCCCACGGCGGCCCGGCACGGTCCCAACGAGAGGCCCTACGGCTGGCCGTACCCGTCCAGGAAGGTGCCGATCCTGGTCACGGCGTCCCGCAGGTCGGCGACCGTCGGCAGGGTCACGACCCGGAAGTGGTCCGGTTCGGGCCAGTTGAAGCCCGAGCCCTGCACGACCATGATCTTCTCCTGCCGCAGCAGGTCCAGGACCAGCTGCCGGTCGTCCCTGACCTTGAAGACCTTCGGGTCCAGGCGCGGGAACAGATACAGCGCGCCCCTGGGCCGTACGCAGCTCACGCCCGGGATCTGCGTCAGCAGCTCGTAGGCGGTGTCCATCTGCTCCTTCAGCCGCCCGCCCGGCAGCACCAGGTCGTTGATCGTCTGGCGTCCGCCGAGCGCGGCCACCACCCCGTGCTGGCCCGGCATGTTGGCGCACAGCCGCATGTTGGCCAGGATCGTCAGACCCTCGATGTAGGAGTCGGCGTGCGCGCGCGGGCCGGAGACGGACATCCAGCCGACGCGGTAGCCCGCCACCCGGTAGGCCTTCGACATGCCGTTGAAGGTCAGGGTGAGCAGGTCGGGGGCGACCTTCGCGGTCGGGGTGTGCGTGGCGCCGTCGTAGAGGATCCGGTCGTAGATCTCGTCCGAGCAGACCAGCAGGTTGTGCCGGCGGGCGATGTCGGTCAGGCCCTTGAGCATCGCCTCGTCGTAGACCGCGCCCGTGGGGTTGTTCGGGTTGATGATGACGAGCGCCTTGGTGCGGTCGGTGACCTTGCGCTCGATGTCGGCGAGGTCGGGCATCCAGTCCGCCTGCTCGTCGCAGCGGTAGTGCACGGCCGTGCCGCCGGAGAGGGAGACGGCCGCCGTCCACAGGGGGTAGTCCGGGGCGGGGACGAGGACCTCGTCGCCGTCGTCCAGCAGGCCCTGCATCGCCATCACGATCAGCTCGGAGACGCCGTTGCCGATGAAGACGTGCTCGACGTCCGTCTCGATGCCGATGGTCTGGTTGTGCATGACGACCGCGCGGCGGGCGGCGAGCAGGCCCTTGGCGTCGCCGTAGCCGTGCGCCGTGGAGACGTTGCGGAGGATGTCCTCGAGGATCTCCGGGGGGCACTCGAAGCCGAACGCCGCCGGGTTGCCGGTGTTCAGCTTGAGGATGCGGTGGCCCGCCGCCTCCAGCCGCATGGCCTCCTCGAGAACCGGGCCCCGGATCTCGTAACAGACGTTGGCGAGCTTCGTCGACTGGATCACCTGCATGCCGCGAGCTTACGGCGCGGTAATGCCTCGTGGGTCGTGTTTTCCACCACGCGAGACACAGGGCTTTGCCCGGATATCGCCGTTGACTGTCTCAGGAGTCACTTGCGTCTCTAGAATCCGCTGACATGTCCACGGAACGGCAGCATGAGGCGGGAGCGCACGGCCCGCGGGGAGCGGGCGGCGCGCCGGAAGTCCGGCCGAACGTCTACCACCCGCGGCCGGCCCGGACCCCGGCCTACGAGGAGTACGCCGACCCGGCCGCGGCGCACGGCTGGCACGACGCGTACGACGCCACGCGCGAGCTGCCCCCGGTGCCCGCGGAACCCGGGCCGGACGGGTCCGGCACGGGCCGGGCCGGGCGCCGGCGGGCGCGGCGGCGCGGGAGTGACCGCCGCCGGGTGGCGGTGGTCGCCGGTGCCCTCGGGGTGGCCGGAACCGTCGCGGTGATCGCCGCTCTGTCCGGTGCGCACACCCCGGCCGGATCCCGTCCGGTGGACGGCGGACGGGTCGCGGGCGGCACTGCGGCCACCGACGGCGGCGGCACGGACACGCCCACCCCGGCCACGACGGCCCCGGCCGCCACGGTGCCGGTCACCGCCACGGCCTCCGCCGTGGCCCCGCCCTCCCGCACGGCCACCGCCCGCCCTTCCGGCGGTACGGCCCCGAGCACCGCCCCGGGCGGGCCGGGCGGCAGCCCGTCCGCCACGGCCACGGCCCCCGCGACGGCCTCGGCCGCCCCCACGTCCACGGCCCCGACCGCCGGCCCGACGGTGTCCGCTTCCGGCAGTCCGTACGTCCGCGGTCACGGCCACAGATGGCCGAAGCGGCCGCGCTGACCCACCCGGCGTCTCAACGCCCCTGGCTGCACGCGTGGTTGGGAAGGACGGGTGCCGTAGAACCGATCCCGGTGCGAGAGTTGAGCGCGCGCACAGGGAAACCCCTATGACCTGACGCGGCTCCTTGTCCCCGAGCCCTCCGGCCCATGAGAATGCGCATGACAATCGAGTGGGCGGCCGGAGGACCTCCGGTCGCCCAAGTCGTAAGAGGGGACCCCCACATGAACAAGCCTCTCCTTGCCGCGCTCTCCTCCCTGGCGATAGCCGGGCTGGGCGCGACACCGGCGGTCGCCGCGCCGCACGCCGCGGCACCGCACAGCACGGCGCCGCACGCCGCCGCGCCCGCCGCGAAGACCGTCGCCCCGCACTCCGCCAAGGCCGCCGCGGTCACCGTCAACTTCGCCGGCACCGTCTCGCTGAGCAACTGCTCCGGCTCCGTCATCCGCTTCCCCAACTCCGCCGACACCGACCCGGCGCTCGTGCTGACCAACGGCCACTGCCTGGAGACCGGCTTCCCGGCGCCCGGCGAGGTCATCACCGGCCAGTCCTCCAGCCGTACCTTCGGGCTGCTGAACTCCGCCGGCACCAAGGTCGCCACCCTCCGGGCCAACCAGGTCGTCTACTCGACCATGACGGACACCGACGTCACGATCTACCGCACCACCACCACGTACGCGGCGATCAGGAGCTCGTACGGCATCAGCCCGCTCACCGTGCAGGACACGCACCCGGTCGCCGGCACCGCCATCAAGGTGGTCTCCGGCTACTGGAAGCGCATCTACAGCTGCAACATCGACGGGTTCGTGTACCGCCTCAAGGAGGGCGACTGGACCTGGAAGGATTCGGTCCGCTACACCTCGGCCTGCGACACCATCGGCGGCACCTCCGGCTCCCCGGTCATCGACACCACCACCGGCAAGGTCGTCGCCGTGAACAACACGGGCAACGAGGACGGCCAGCGCTGCACGGAGAACAACCCGTGCGAGGTGGACGCCAACGGCAACGTCACCGTCCGTCAGGGCATCAACTACGCCGAGGAGATCTACAACGTCCCGGCCTGCTTCACCACCGGCAACAAGCTCAACCTGAGCGCGTCCGGCTGCACGCTGCCCAAGCCGTAACCACCGGCGGCGGGCGGTCACACCGGAGTACGGCGGACCGCCCGCCCCGCCAGCACGTCCGTCCGCCTGCCGTCCTCGATGACGAACCGGCCGTCGACCAGGACGTACGGGATGCCTTCCGGCAGTCGGCGCGGCTCGGCGAAGGTGGCGCCCGGCGCGACCGTCGCCGGGTCGAACAGCACCAGATCGGCCCGGTACCCCTCGCGCACCAGCCCGCGGTCCGGCAGCCGCAGCCGGGCCGCCGGCCGCCCGGTGAGCCGGGCGACGCACTCCTCCAGTGTCAGCACGCCCAACTCCCGCACGTAGTGGCCGAGATAGCGCGGGAAGGTGCCGTAGGCGCGCGGGTGCGGCTTGCTGCCCCGCAGGATGCCGTCGGAACCGCCGGTGTGCGCCCGGTGCCGCATGATCGCGCGGACGTTCTCCTCATGGCCCACGTGCTGGAGGACCGTCGTCCCCAGCCGGTCCCGCAGCAGCAGTTCGCGGGCCGTGGCCCAGGGCGTCTCGCCGCGCAGGTCCGCCGCCTGCCGCACGGTACGGCCCACGAGAGCGCCCAGCGCCGGGTCGGTGACCCCGGAGATCTCGACCGTCTCCCACTCCACGGGCACGCCGTGGCAGCCGTCGGAGCCGGTGACCTCCAGGTCGTGCCGGATGCGCTCGGCCGCCGCCGGGTCGGCGAGCCGGGCCAGGATCTCCTGCGGGCCGCCCTCGCTCGCCCAGCCCGGCAGCAGCGCGGCCAGGGTGGTGCAGCCCGGGGTGTAGGGGTAGGTGTCCAGCGTGATGTCGGCGCCCTCGTCCAGGGCCCGGTCGAGCAGGGCCAGCAGTTCGGGCGCCCGGCCCCGGTTCACGCCGAAGTTCATCGTGGCGTGGGCCAGGTGCAGCGGACAGCCGGCCTCCCGGGTCAGGGCGACCATCTCGGCGTAGGCCGCCAGGGCGCCGGCGCCGTAGGAGCGGTGGTGGGGGCAGTAGTAGCCGCCGTACGACGCCACCACCCGGCACAGCTCGGCCAGTTCGCCGTCCCGGGCGTACATGCCGGGCGTGTAGGTCAGGCCGGAGGACAGCCCCACCGCGCCCTGCTCCAGCCCCTCCGCCACCAGCCGCCGCATCCGGTCCAGTTCCGCGGGGGTGGCCTCGCGGTCCTCCCAGCCGACGACGAGGGCCCGGACCGTGCCCTGCGGGACGAGGTAGGCCGCGTTCACGGCGATGCCGCGGTCCAGCCGGTCGAGGTACTCGCCCACCGACCGCCAGTCGAAGTCGATGTCGTCGCCGTACCCGTTCCAGCCGGTGATCGCCCGGCGCACCTCCGCCAGCGTGCGGTCGTCCACCGGCGCGTACGACAGCCCGTCCTGGCCGATCACCTCCAGCGTGACCCCCTGCGCGGCCTTGGCGCTGTGGTCGGGGTCGCGCAGCAGGGCCAGGTCGGAGTGGGCGTGCATGTCGATGAAGCCGGGGGAGAGGACCAGGCCCTCGGCGTCCAGCTCCCGCACGGCACCCGGCCGCTGGCAGCCCGCGGCGGCGGCCTCCTTCACGATCGAGACGATCCGGCCGCCGTCGACCACGACGTCGGCGCGGTAGGAGTCCGCGCCGCTGCCGTCGACGACGTCGGCGTCCCGGATGACCAGGTCCTCCACGCGGGCCTCCTAGAAGAACGTGCGGACGTAGTCGACGACCGTGCCGTCGGCCTCGGCCACCGGGATCAGCTGCCACTTGTCGAAGACCGTGCACGGGTGCGACAGCCCGAAGCCGATCCAGTCACCGGTCTCCACGTCCGCGCCGGGCGCGGTGCGCAGCCACAGGTGCTGGTCGGACAGGGCGCTCACCTCGATGCCGGCCGCCGGTCGCTCCGTACCGTCCCGGCGTACCACGTGGGCCACCGGGAGGTCGAGGTCGTAGGCGGCGTCGCGCTTGCCCGCGTTGACGAACGCCTCCGTGGGCGACGGCCGGGACACCACCTGCGCCCACAGCCGGAACGCGGGCTCCAGCGCGCCCTCCTCGGGCACCCGGTTGAACGGCGTCAGCCTGTCGTAGTGCACGTCGTCGTGCGAGACGTAGGCGCCGGAACGCAGCAGCCGCAGCACCGGCAGGGAGAGCCGGGGGATGCCGGCGAAGACGTCGGCGACCGCGTCGAACCACTCGCTGCCGCCGGCGCTCACCACGACGGTGTCCGCCCCGGCGAAGCGCCCGGCCCCGTCGAACTCGACCGCGAGGCCCACCAGTCGCTCCAGCCACTGCCGCACCCGCTCCGGGGAGGCGTCCGGCACCTGGGCCTCGTACCCCGCCACGCCGACGAGCCGCAGCGTGCCGGTGCCCGCCACCGCGTCGGCGACCGCGGCGGCCTCCGCCCCGGTCCGCACGCCGGTCCGGGCGCCCTCGCTCGCGCCCAGCTCCACCACCACGTCCACCGGACGGGCCGTGCCCCGCAGCGCCGCGTCCATCAGCTCGACCCCGCGCACGGAGTCGACGTAGCAGACGAACCGGAACTCCGGGTCGGCGGCCAGCTCGGCGGCGATCCAGCGCAGCGCGGAGGCGTCCACCAGCTCGTTGGCGAGGAAGACCCGCCGGACGCCGAACGCGCGGGCGACCCGCACCTGGTGGGGCACGGCCAGCGTGATCCCCCAGGCGCCGTGGGCGAGCTGGCGGTGGAAGAGCTGCGGGGCCATGGACGTCTTGCCGTGCGGGGCGAAGGCCAGGCCGTGCCGGGCGGTGTACGTCTCCATCAGTGCCAGGTTGTGCGCGAGGCGCTCGGCGGACAGCGCGAGCACGGGGGTGGTGAAGCCGTCGTCCGCCCGGAACAGGTTGCGGCGCTGGGCCGTCAGCTCGCCGACGGTCAGGCCGTCGGCGTCCGGCGGGAGGCCCTTGAAGCGGTGGTCGACACGTTCCCCGGCCAGGCCGGCGAGCCGTTCCCCGGCCAGGCGGGCGAGCGCTTCGGTGCTCATGAGGCCCCTCTCTCGGTCCCTGTGTCATTGCGCTATGTGCAACGACCATTGCGTGTGGTGCTGACTGGTGTCTAGCATCTCGCCGAACACCGGGTCAACGGAGAACCGTCACCCGGCAATCGACAGGAGCCATCATCGACGACGCTGCTTACGCCTCGGCCGGTGCGCACCCGTGGGACGTCGTGGACGTGGTGACGCTCGGCGAGTCCATGGTCACCTTCCTGCCCAGCCGGCCCGGCCGCCTCGCCGACGTGCCCTCCTTCGACCGGGCCATCGGCGGCGCCGAGTCCAACGTGGCCTGCGCGCTGGCCGCGTTCGGGCACACGGCACGCTGGGTCGGCCGGGTCGGCGCCGACGGCTTCGGCGACCACCTGGTGGAGCGGATCGCCGGCTACGGGGTCGACGTCTCCGCCGTACGCCGGGACACCGGCCGCCCCACCGGCGTGTACTTCCGCACCGCCGGCGACCGCGGGACGGGCGCCCACGAGGTGGCCTACTACCGGGAGGGCTCGGCCGCCTCGGCGATGAGCACCGGGAACGTGGACCTGGCGGCCGTACGGGCGGGACACGTGCTGCACCTGTCGGGCATCACGGCCGCACTGTCCGGCGACTGCCTGGCGCTGATGCGCGCGCTGACGGCCCCCGGCGCCGGCCGCCCCCTGCTCTCCTTCGACGTCAACCACCGCCCCGGCCTGCCCGGAACCGACCCGTCGGCCCTCCTGGAACTGGCCCGCGGGGCGGACCTCGTCTTCGTGGGGGAGGACGAGGCGGAGCAGGCGTGGGGCGTCACCGGGGGACCCACGGCGATCCGCGCGGCACTGCCCGAACCGGCGGTGCTGGTCGTCAAGCAGGGGGCCGCGGGAGCGACGGCGTTCGACGGCGGGCCCGCCTTCGAACCCGCCCCGCGCACCAGCGTCGTCGCGCCCACCGGCGCCGGGGACGCCTTCGCCGCCGGCTTCCTCTCCGCCACCCTGCGCGGACTCCCCGTACGCGACCGCCTCCGCCACGGCCACCTGATGGCCGCCGCCGCCCTCACCACCCCCGGCGACCTCGCCGCACCCCCCGCCCGCGACCACGCCGACCGCCTCGCCGCCCTGGACGACGACGCATGGGGGAGACTTCGACTCGGCCCCGGCTGGACACAGGCCGACCGGGCCCCGGAGGAGGCGAACACCCCATGAGTCAGACCGTCGACCGCGCCCTGAGCATCCTGCCGCTGCTCGCCGAGGGCCCCGCAGACCTCGGGCAGGTCGCCGACCGCCTGGGCGTCCACAAGTCCACGGCACTGCGTCTCCTGCGCACCCTGCACGAACACGGCCTGGTCTACCGCCAGTCCGACCAGCGCTACCGCCTGGGCGCCCGCCTCTTCGCCCTGGCCCAGGAAGCGATGGAGAACCTCGACATCCGCGAGATCGCCCACCCCCACCTCGCGCGCCTGAACGAGAGCTGCGGACACACCGTCCACCTCGCCGTGTACGAGGAGAACGAGGTCCTCTACATCGACAAGGTCGAGAGCCGCTATCCGGTCCGCATGTACTCGCGGATCGGCAAACCCGTCGCCATCACGGTCGCCGCCGTGGCCAAGCTGCTCCTCGCCGACCTCCCCGGACCCGAGCGCCGCGCCCTCGCGGACAAGCTCGACTACCCCCTGTACACCTCCCGCTCCACCCCCAACGCCGCCGCGTTCCTGCGGGAGCTGGAGCAGGTACGCGAACAGGGCTGGGCCACCGACCTCGGCGGCCACGAGGAGTCCATCAACTGCGTGGCCGCACCGGTCCGCGGCGCCGACGGACGCGTCGTCGCGGCCATGTCGGTCTCCGCGCCCAACGTCGTCGTCACCGCCGACGAACTCCTCACCCTGCTCCCGCAGGTGCGCCGCACCGCCGACGCGATCAGCGGCGAGTACTCCGGAAGAACGCCAGTGAAGGGCACCCCCGCATGACCGAGAAGACCGCGCTCACCCCGAAGACCCACACCGCCCCGCCCGCCGCCTTCTCGCACGGCGTCAGGAAGGGCAACATCCTCCAGGTCGCCGGTCAAGTCGGCTTCCTGCCCGCCGAGGAGGGCCGGCCCCCGACGCCGGCCGGCCCCACCCTGCGCGAGCAGACCCTCCAGACCCTCGCCAACGTACGGGCGATCCTCCAGGAGGGCGGCGCGGGCTGGGACGACGTCATGATGATCCGCGTCTACCTCACCGACGTCGGCCACTTCGCCGAGATGAACGACATCTACAACGCCTACTTCGCGGAGCAGGGCCTCACCCAGCCGCCCGCCGCCCGCACCACGGTCTACGTCGGCCTGCCCGCCGGCCTGCTCATCGAGATCGACGCGCTCGCCGTCCTCGGCTGAGCCCCTGGCGCTCCCGCGCCTCCCGCGCCTCCCGCGCCTCCCGCGCCTCCCGCGCCTTCCTCTCCTTCCGCACGTCCCGTACGGCACGGCACCCTCCGGGGCGCCGTGCCGCGATCCCCCCTGCCCGAAAGCAGCATGCATTTACGAAGAGGACCCCCGCCATGTCCGCTCAGCCAGCCGCACCGGCCCCCGCCGCCCCACCCCACACCGGGGGCCTGCTCCTCCTCGTCGACGGCACCCCCGGCCTGCTCACGGTCGCCGCCCTCGGCATCGCCCTGCTCCTCCTGCTGATCATCAAGGTCAGGCTCCAGCCGTTCGTCGCCCTCCTCGCCGTCTCCATAGCCGTCGGCCTGCTGGCCGGCCTCTCGGTCACCGAACTCTTCGGCACCGTCCAGCGCTCCGACGCCGTCTCGACCATCGAGTCCGGCATGGGCGGCATCCTCGGCCACGTCGCGATCATCATCGGCCTCGGCACGATGCTCGGCGCGATCCTCGAGGTCAGCGGCGGCGCGGAAGTGCTCGCCGGCCGCCTGCTGAACCTGTTCGGCGAACGCCGCGCCCCCCTGGCCATGGGCCTGACCGGCCTGCTCTTCGGCATCCCGGTCTTCTTCGACGTCGGCATCTTCGTCCTGGCCCCGATCGTCTACGCCGCCGCCAGACGCTCCGGCCGGTCCATCCTGCTCTACTGCCTGCCGCTCCTCGCCGGCCTGTCCATGACCCACGCCTTCCTGCCACCGCACCCCGGCCCGGTCGCCGCCGCCGGACTGCTGCACGTCCAGCTCGGCTGGATCATCCTCATGGGCGCCGTCTGCGGCCTCCCCGCCGTCCTGGCCGCCTGGGCGTACGCCGCCTGGATCGGAGAGCGGATCTTCGTCGCGGTACCGCAGGACATGGCCGACGCCGCGGAGGAGGCGAAGCGGACCGTCCTCGCCGAACAGCGCGCGCAGGGCGTGGCGCCGCAGGAGCGGCCGGTACCGCTCGGCACGGTCCTCGCCATCATCGGCACGCCCCTGCTGCTCATCCTCGCCGCGACCTTCTCCTCCATCGCCCTGGACCCGTCCCCCGGCCGCTCGGTGCTGGAGTTCGCCGGCAACCCCTTCGTCGCCCTGACCGTCGCCCTGCTCCTGGCCTGCTACCTCCTCGGCATCCGGCGCGGCTGGTCCCGCACCTCCCTGGAGAGGGTGTCGACGGCGTCCCTGAAGCCCGTCGGCAACATCCTGCTGGTGGTCGGCGCGGGCGGGGTCTTCGGCGCCGTACTGAAGGCCAGCGGGGTCGCCCAGGCCCTGTCGGACACCTTCCACGGCGTGGGACTGCCGGTGATCGCCCTCGCCTACCTGATCTCGCTCGTGCTGCGGGTCGCCCAGGGCTCGGCGACCGTGGCCATCGTGACGACGGCGGGCATCGTGGCACCCCTGCTGGCGGCGGACCACCACTCCCAGGCCTTCACCGCCCTCGTCATCATGGCGATCTCCGCCGGGTCGATCTTCGCCTCGCACGTCAACGACGGCGGCTTCTGGATGGTGGCGAAGTACTTCGGCATCAGCGAACGCGACACCCTGCGGACATGGACGGTTCTGGAGTCGGTGCTGTCACTGGCGGGGTTCGCGGTGGCCGGTGTGGTCAGCGTGTTCGTGGTCTGACTGGTTCCGGCACAGGGAAGTCGTCCATACTGCCGCCGTGGAGCAGCGCATAGGAGCGAGCAGCAAGCCGTCGGAGGGCGAGCCGTTGAACGCCGAGCCGTCGAAGGCCAAGCCGGTGAAGGCCGAGCCCGTGACGGGCGCCGGTTTCGACCCGGCCTTCATCCCGGGCATCACGGGCCCGTCACCCGCGGGTCCGCCGGCGAAGGACTCGGCGGCCGGCAAACCGGAGGCCGAGGACCCGGTGTCGGACGATCCCGTGGCGGGCGAGCCGGTGGCGGGCGAGCCGGTGGCGGACGATCCGGTGGCCGTCGGGACGGCGACCGACGCGGCGGACGGCGAACAGACCCCCGAGGGGCCGGTGTTCGAGGCGTCCGACCGCCGGGCCCGGATCGTCGCAGACCACCGGGGGGTCCGCCTCCGCCTGGACGAGGAGGACTGCGAGTTCGGCTGGGACGAGATCGCCGCGGTGGAGACGGAGTCGCCCCGCTTCGGCAAGCGCTTCACGGTCACCGTGCACACCCCTGACCGCCGCTGGTACCCGATCGAGATCGAGGCGACGGCCAGGGCGCGCTTCACGGAGTGGGAGTCGGCACTGGACGCGGTACTCGACGCCTACTTCGAGGAGGCCTAGCCGCTAGCCGCAGTACTGGGCGGCCTTGCCGATGGCCCGGTACATGCAGTCCGCGTTCTCCAGCAGTTGCAGCACGGCGTCCTTGTTCCGGGAGGTCTCCCGCTCGATCACCTCGTCGGGCGGGTAGAACCCGCCTCCGCCGGACGCCGGATACATCTCGAAGGTGTAGTCGAAGATCTTCTGTGTGCCCCACAGATAGTCGTCGATCGACCCGTCGGTGATGTACAGGTCGCTGGACTGCTCCGGCGTGTACCCGTTGCTCGCCGCCATCTTCTGCCCCACGGCCTTGTACGCGGCGGCGTCGTCCGCGGTCATCCCGGACGCCGTGTCCGCGTACGTGTACCCGAACGGCCAGAGCACCAGTTCGCTGTAGGTGTGGAAGTCGATCCCGGCCTTGATCTGCTGCCGCCCGCCGACGACCCGGCTGCGCACGAAGTCGGCGACGACCCGCACCTCGGGCGCGGACTCGGCGGCGGACCCGCGGTAGGTCTCCGAGGACGTCGACCCGGAGGAACCGCCGCAGCAGCCCCACTTGTAGTCCCAGTTCCGGTTGAGGTCCGTACCGACGTACGACGAACCGGAGTTCGGCTGCCGGTTCTTCCGCCAGGACCGGTAGGACCCGCTGGCGATGTCGTACTCGCCCCCGTCCGGGTTCAGGTCCGGGACGATCCATATCTCCCGGCTGTTGACGAGGTTCGTGATCCGGGAGTCGGTCCCGTACCCCGCGCCCAGCTCCCGCAGCAGGTACAGCGCCATCTCCACGGTCAGGTGCTCGCGCGCGTGCTGGTGGGCGGTGAACAGCACCTCGGGCTCGTCCTCGTCGGTGCCGACGTTGTCACTGACCTTGATGGCGACGATGTCCCGCCCCTGGTACGACTTCCCGATGACCCGCCGGCTCATGATGCCCGGGTGGGCGGCGAGCCGCTGGTCGATCTCGGCGTTCATCTCGGCGTAGTTGTGGTACTTCGAGTCGGCGCTCGGGAAGTCGTACAGCCGGGTTCCGGTCCGCTGCGGCGCGGCTCCCAGGGGCTGGACGTCGTACCCCAGCCGGCGCAGCCGCCGGATCTGCTCCGCCCGCCCGGAGACGACGACGGTCTCCTCGTCGGCCTCGTCGACGGTGACCCCGGTCGCCTGAATGGCCGTACGGGTCACGGGAGTCGTGCTCTGGTGGATCTCGTACTGCCGGACGTCGTCACCGGAGGGAGCGGCCCGGCGGGCGCTGTCGGCACTGGCCTGACCGACGGTGGCCGAGACGGGGGCGGCGAGGGCGAGGGCGAGCAGGGCGCCGAGGGCGGCGGTACGTCTGCCGCCGGGCGCGCCGGAGCCGCGGATACGAAGTCGCATGAACTCTCCTTGGGTCTCCAGGAATTCCGGGGTCGCCGGAAGCGGGGGGTGGAGCTGGGGAGCTGGGGGGTGCGTCAGTGCGACGTGCTGATGCGGACCCGCCGTGCGGCGTAGCTGTGAGTCCGCTGTGCGGGTTGGCGCTCATGGTGGGGGGTTGGCATGCCTGGGTCAAGTACGCGTGAGGGGCGTAGGGCCGGGGGCAGATGCGCCGGACCCGCCTCCTGCCGGGCTTCGCCGACGAATCCGGGGTGCTTCGTCATCGACGAGCACACCGTGGACGTGGACGCGGACGAGTGGGCCGGGGGCTTCGCACGCGTGCGTCCCGCCCGGTGAGGTGCCGCCCCGCGCGGTGGGCAAGCGGACAGCGCGCCGTTCCCCGGGGGGAAGGGCGCGCTGCCGGTGGGCGAGGTCAGTCCTCACCGCCGCAGGGACGGGCGGGGATCAGTGACGCCCGCCGTGCCGTCCGCCGTCGCGGTGGTCGCGGTCGTCACCGCGGTGGTCGCGGTGGTCGCGGTCGTCACCGCGGCGTTCGCGGTGGTCACGGTCGTCGTCGCCCCAGGAGACGGCGTCGACGAAGCGGCCGCGGTCGTTGCGGAGGGTCGCGGTGTCGTAGTCGTCGCCCCACACGGACTGGCGGCGGTCCTGGTAGAGGTCGTTGCGGTTGTCCCGGCCGAACCCGGTGTGCACGCGGACGGTCGCGTCTCCCGCCAGCCGGTAGTGCCGGAAGGTGTAGGTGTGGCCGTCCTCGTCGGACAGCGTCCACCCGTCGAGGTTCACGGCTCGGCGGCTCTCGTTGGCGAGCTCCACCCACTCCCGGTTCAGGGGGCGCTCGTAGCGGTAGTGACGGACCGGCGAGGAGTGCTGTACGCCGCTGATGACCACCTCGGCGCGGTGCGAGCGGTGGTGGTCACGGTCGACGGCCGAGGCCGGCAGTGCCACGGCACCCACGACGGCGGCCGCCGCCACGGTGGCGGCAGCGACACGGCGGGCGGTGACGGATACGGAAACGGACACGAAGTCCCCCTTCGCAAGGGCTGTACACACCCCTCTGCCGACGGCCCGGGACGGGGCCGGTGCAGCGAAGTGCGGTGTACGGGTGGCGGCCGGTCGGCCGCACATCCACACCATGCAGCGGCGCACGGGGACGATCCCGGAGACGCCGGGCACCGTTACGATTCGCGCACATATCTGTGACTGGCGGCTGCAATGTCCACGTATGAGCGGCATTGCCACTGAGCGCCCACCTCAGGAACCCGACGCGACACCCCTCACCCGAAAGTGGGTAACAGTGGGGTCCGGTGATGTCGCGTCGCATGTGACAGGAAGGGGCCAGCCGAACCCGGCCCGGTCGACCGAAGGAGGTCGGTCATTGGAAAAGCAGGCGGTCATGCACGGCGAAGTGCGGGGTCACCTGGATGCTCAGTGCGCCGGAGCATTCGCCCATGTGGAAGTCGACCGAGACGTGCGTGGCAACCGGGCCGAGAGTGAAGGACAATCGCGTCGCACTTTCGCGGAAAATGTCCAATAGTACGTCGCCGCGACCGCTCAGCCAGCGAACTCTCACCGACCTGGCGAGGGTGTCGTAGGAGAGGGCGAGTGATTCCCCGTCGCCATTGTGCCACGTGAGGACGCGTGCACCGCTTTCATCGGTGTCAGGCCATTCGCCGATCGCTGCGAGGACCCCTTCGTCGCTGGGGGCGAGGAACTCCCGGTACATATGGTGTCTCACTTTCTGCTGTATGGCGGCCAGTGGGGCAAACTGCCCGAAATGCTGACGTTCGGCCCGCTGCCGCGGAAGATCACAGTGGAGAATCTACGGCCGCCACCGGGCAGAAGCTCCCACGTGCTCTCGAGTCCCAGAGCCCCGTGAGGCCCGTACAGCACGGAGTTGGTGACGCCGAACTCGCCGCTACCGCCATTCCACTGCTTCGTGAAGGTGCGTTCGAGCGGTTGCTGGGCTGCCTCCGTCAGGTGGTCCGTCAGATATTGACGCGCTTGTGGCGTATCGCTGATGCCGATGCGGTGAAGTTGCAGCTGGTTCTGTAATGCGCGAGGAGAATTGTGGGAGTCCGGCTTGATGTCCTTATTGAATACGTAGTCGAGCTTTCGCGGGTCGATCTCGGCTGAACCGCCCTCCCCGGGCTTGCATCCAAAGAGACCCAACGGGTCCGCCCAGGTATGGGGATTATGGACGTACGTACCCGCGTTGGGGCCTGGGTCGAGTCCAAGAGGATCCGGCGTCAGGTATCGTGCCGTTTCCGGGTCGTAATGGCGGAAGTAGTTGTAATGCAGGCCCGTTTCCGGGTCGTAGTACTGGCCTGGGAAGCGTAGGGGTGTGTAGGTCGTGCTGTTTGTCGACCACGCCGTTGTGCCCCACAGGGTGCTGCGGGTGTGCCAGGCGATGTCGCCCTGTTCGTCGATCAGTTCGCTGGGGGTGCCGACCAGGTCGGTGACGACGGCGAAGAAGCGGGAGTCGATCTCCTGTTGTGGCGCGTCGGCCGCTGTGATGCGTTCCGTCTGGGACAGGGGGCGCAGGCCCTGGTGGTCCCAGGTGAGGGTGACCGGGTGGGGGAGGCCGGCGGAGGTCGTCGTCTGTTCGCAGAGGGTGGTGCCGTCCCAGGTGAAGGTCACCCGTTCCAGCACCGTTTCGCCGTCGTCCGCCAGGCGGAGTTTCGCCGTGCGGCGGCCGAGGGGGTCGTAGGTGTAGCGCCAGCGGGTGCCGTCGGGGGTGACCACCGAGGTCAGCCGGTCCTCCGCGTCCCACTCGTAGCGCCAGGTGTCGGGCTTGCGGGACAGGCGGGTCTTCTGGCGCAGGGTGATGCGGCCCAGGGCGTCGTGTGCGTAGCGGACGTTGCCGGCCCGGGTGATGCGGGTGCCCGCGTACGAGCGGGAGCCGGCCGCCTCCGCGCCCGGGTGGTCCGGTGGCCAGGACGCCTGGGTCTGGTTGCCCGCCTCGTCGTAGGCGTACCGCTCCGTCCACCCCGCCGCGTGGACCGCCGTCACCCGTCCCGTCGCGTCCAGGTCGAAGTGGCGGGAGCCGGCGAGGTGGTCCTCGATGCCGGTCAGGTTGCCGTCGGCACGGTAGGTGTACGCCCGGTGCTGGACCGTGCGGCCGTGTGTGCCGGTCACCGACTGGGTCGTCAGGCGGCCCAGCGCGTCGAAGGTGTGCTCCAGCGTGATCGCCCCGCCGACCCGGCGGGTCAGTTCGCGGCCCGCCTCGTCGTACGTGAAGTCGATGGACCGGCCCGACGCCACCAGGTCCGTGCGGCGGCCCGCCGCGTCGTAGGACCAGGTGGAGACGGCGCCGGCCGGGGTCGTGCGGCCCGTGCGGCGGCCCAGGGTGTCGTAGGTGTACGTGAGTGTCCGGCCGTCGACCGTCTCGGAGCGCAGGCGGCCGTGCCGGTCGCGCAGCAGTGTCAGGGTGGTGCCGTCCGGGCCCGTCGCGCCCGCGAGCCGGTCGGTCAGGTCGTAGGTGTAGGCAGTGATCTGGCCGGCCGCGTTCTTGCGGAGGACCTGGCCGAGTTCGTCGCGTTCGAACGTCACCTCCTCGCCGAGCGCGTTGCGGCGGGAGGCCAGGCGTCCCGCCGGGTCGTAGGTGTACGTCAGCACACGGTCGTCGAAGTCGGTCTCCGCGCACAGGCGTCCGGCGGCGTCGTACGCGTACGTCCAGGTCAGGCCCTGCGGGTTCGTGACCCGGGTCAGGCGCAGTTCCGTGTCGTGGTCGAACTCGTAGCGGATGCCGTCGGGGCCGGTGCGGGCGGTCAGCAGGTCGAAGTGGGTGTACTCGAAGCGGCTCACGCCGCCGAGCGGGTCCGTGTGGCCGGTGCAGTTGCCCTCGCCGTCGTACGTCCACGTCTCCGTCGTGCCGTCGGGGGCCGTACGGCGGGTCAGGTGGCCCTCGACCGACCAGGCGAGACGGGTCACGGCGCCGGCGGGGTCCGTGATCGCGGTCGGCAGGCCCAGCGCGTTCCGTTCGTGGCGCACGGTCGCGCCCAGCGGGTCCGTCACCTCCACCGGGAGGCCCGCGCGGTCGCAGACGAGCGTCGTCGTGTTCCCCGCGGGATCCGTCACCGAGGCCAGGTGGCCGGCCTCCGTGTACGTGAAGCGGGTCGTCCGGCCCGCCGCGTCCGTCACCGAGGTGCGGTTGCCCCGGTCGTCGTACGTCTGGTGGATCACCGTGCCGGCCGGACTCACGACCTTCACCGGCAGGCCCAGCCCGTTGTACTCCGCCCTTGCCTCGCGGCCGTCCGGGCGGACGACGCGCGTGAGGTCGCCGGTCCCGTCGTACTCGAACGTCGTCGTGCGGCCCAGCGCGTCCGTCGTGGAGCGCAACTGGTGGTGGCGGTCGCGGACGTGGCGGACCGTCGCGCCCAGCGGGTCGGTCTCCGCCACGACCTGCCAGGTCTCGTTGATCAGGTAGCGGTGCGTGTGGCCCTGGGCCGTCGTCGCCGTCGTCGTGCGCAGGCCCGTCGCCGGGTCCGGGTCCCCGTACGTCAGGCGGACGGCCATGTGGCCTGCCGCGCCGCTCTGGGCGGTGCAGCGGTCCTGGTCGTCGTACGCGTAGGCGTAACCGCGGTCGTTCGTGTCCGTCCAGGACGTGACGCGGCCCCGCTCGTCGTACGTGAAGCGCAGCGGGAGGCCCGAGGAGTTGACGACCTCGGTGAGGTTGCCGTCCGTGTAGCCGAAGCGCTTCAGTTCCTCGCCGGTGGCGGTCAGGTGGTACGCCGTGACGCGGCCCGCGTCCGTGGTGATGCGGACGCCCTGTCCGGCGCTCGTGAACACGCCCAGAGGCGTGCCCCCGGCGTCGTACTCGAACGTGATCCAGTTGCCGTTGCGGTCGTCCACCTGCTCCAGGACCGCGAGGCCGGGCCCCCGGTCGGCGAAGTGCCAGGTGCGGTGGGTACGGGGGTCCGTGATCGTGTAGCCGTCCTCCACCCGGTCCAGGGGGAGGCGGGGGCCGTGGCCGGCCAGGGTGGGCAGGCCCGGCGCCGGGTGGGGGTACGACAGGAGGCGGCCGTCCTCCGTGACGAGGACGACCCCCTCCGCGTCGATCTCCAGGCGCTGGTCCAGCGTGGAGGACCAGGACGGGCCGAACCACCGGCCCAGGCGGTAGCCGGACTCGACCCGCCGGGCGAGGACGAGCGGCAGCACGCCGGGGAGGGTGACGTCCGTCTGCGGCAGGTACATCGTGCCGGTGGCCACGTTGACCGGGTCGCCGCAGCCCTTGGCGCTGTTCTCGTCGTGCGAGTGCCGCGGCGGGTCGTGGTCGACCGTGTCCCGGGCCGACTTCCCCGCCGCGCCCTCCGCCCCCGCCCGTGCTTCCCGGGCCGCCGCGGCTTCCGCCGCCCGGCGCGTGAGGCCCGCCTCCGCCGCGTCCTTCGCCAGCCCTGCCTCCATGCCGATGCCGTCGGTGCCGAAGAACTGGGGGATCATGCGGCCGCCGAACTCCGACGGGTCCTTGCGGAACTCGTCGTACATGGTCTTCGCGGTCCGCTCGGGGTGCGCGCCGCTGGAGACCAGGCCGGAGAGCGTCATGCTGACGTTCTGGAGGTAGGCGGCCGGGTGGGTGACGTTGTAGGGGTCGACGGGGTCCAGGCCGCGGACGAAGTCGACCAGGCCGGCCGTGCCCTTGAGGGCGCCGCCCACGACGTGGGCGAGTTCGGTGGCGTTGGACCGGAGACCGTCGGCGAGGTCGTGCTCGACGCGTTGCAGGGGCGGTGGTTCGGCGGGGGCGTGGGCCAGGGCCGCCTTGACCCTGCCCTGCGCTTCGGAGGCGGCGGTGTTGCGCTGCTTGCGGGCCTCGGCCAGCTTGTGGTGGGCGGCCTGGACGACGGCCTTGCCCGGATCGTGGAACGAGCCGGGTGCGGGGCCCGGATCCACGTCCGTCTCGGCCTTGGCCCGGTACGACCGGGTCTGCTGCCGGTAGGTCTCGAACGCCGCCCTGGACGCCTTCACACCCTTGTCGTAGAGCTCCACGGCCTCGCGTGCCTGATCCTGCGCCCACTTGACGGTGTCGGCGTACGACTCCAGCGCCCCGGCCGCCGTCCCGCACGCCTCGGCGGCCCGCGCCCACTTGGCGGGGTGGACGCCGAACTTCTCGCGGAAGGCATCACCGCCCTCGCCCTGCCAGCCGGAGGAGTCGACCTTCCTCAGCCCCCGGCCGACCTTGTCGAACGCGCCGTGGAAGTCCCGCAGGTGCTTGGCGCTCTCCCGGATCTTCGCCGGGCTGCCGTGGACGAGTTCGTTCGCCTCGTCGCTCTCGCCGAGCTGCTGCTCACCCGGGGTCGCGCCCAGGTCGGAGGCGATGCCGTCGCCCCAGTCCTCCACCACGTCGGCCCACTTGTGCGCCCCGAAGTGGTCCAGGCCCTCACCGATCTTGTCGGTGGTGTGGTCGACGCCCTTGCCGAGGAGCTTCTTGCCGCGGTCGACGAGATCCTCGCCGCCGCTGAGCAGCGAATCGGTGATGTCTCCGATGCCCATCAGCCCGCACCGCCCTGCCGCTCGGCGGCGGCCTCGGCGCGGGCCTCGGGGGAGGGGCCGAGGGTGTCGTCCAGCAACTGGTCGTACCGGTCGTCCGAGATGCCGAACGTCTCGTGCAGGTCGGCGGGGTTCAGGCCCGGCGGGGCGGTGTGCGAGGTCAGCACGTCGCGTCCGGCGTCCTTCCAGCCCTGCACGCTGTTGTCCCCCGCCTGCGTGAAGGACTCCTTGCTGTAGTCGACATCACCGCCGAACGCACCCGACGTGGCGATGTCGCCCCAGCCCTTCTTCTGCACGTCCTCCTCGGAGGCGTACGGGTTGCCGACGGCCGCGTTGGTGACGACCTTGAAGGTGCCCTCGACGTACCGGTCGTTCTCGTAGTACGTGCCCGCCGCCAGACCCGTCTTCGTCGCGAAACCGTTCCCCTCGTCGATCAGCGAGCGCACGCCCCACTCCCAGCGTTCGCAGAACGACTTGAAATCCCCCGTCAGCCCCTCGTGGCCCAGTTCCAGCCCGGACAGGGCGATCCTCCCGAAGCCGCGCCCGGCCCCGGCGTCCCCGACCATGCCCAGTTCCTTCAGCTCGCCCAGGGCATCGGTCAGCCCCTTGGCGATCAGGTTCAGGCCGTCGGTCCTCAGGTCCTTGCCGCTGTCGGTCACCGCTCGTCCCCCGCCTCACCGTCGACGTCCACCGCCACCGCGTCCGGCACGACCCCGCGTACCGGAGGAAACACCGTCCCGCCCGCACCGTCCGCACAGTCCAGCGCCACCCCGCACGGAACTCCGGTCGCCGGTACGGCCGCGTCCAGCAGACGGGCACCCAGCCACCGCTGGTACGGCCACTGCCGGCCGCCCTCCCCCCGCGCGAGCGCGAACCGGGCCAGGGCCGGCTCGTCCGAGAAGGCGTAGAACCAGCGGACGCCGCCGAAGTCCGCGGTCAGCGGGCTGCCGTCCTCGGGGTCGAGGGGGACGAGTACGGCCGTGCGCCGGAACTCGCCCAGCAGGACGGCGAACGCGCGGCGTCCGCGCTCGACGGCGTCGGCGGCGGGGATGCCGGATGTCTCCGCGGCCGCGGTCCCCTCCTGCTCGGAAGCGGTCGGTTCCGCGTAGTCGTACAGCCGCGACCTGCGGGCGTGCCCCGCCGCGTGGGCGTCTCCCCCGTGCTCGGCCATGCCCGGGATCCTCACAGTCGGGCCATGGCCGCCGCAACGCGGTACGGACCCGACCGGTCAGGTCCGGCCAGCCGCAGCCCACCCCCGGGCACGCGACAGCGCCCGGACCGTGGGGGGTCCGGGCGCCGGTGTCGCCGTGCGGGTCAGGTCACGGCAGGGCGTGCACGTGGGCCCCCACCGAGTTGGACCAGGCGTTGCCGGACGCCGCGTCCCAGTTGGTGGACCAGGTCATCGCGCCGCGCAGGCCGGGGTAGGTCTTGGAGGGCTTGAAGGTGCCGCAGCCCGTGCCCTTGGCCAGGCAGTCCAGGGCGTTGTTGACCACCGTCGGGGAGACGTAGCCGCTGCCCGCGCCGCTCGGTGACGCCGGCAGGCCGAGGCCCACCTGGGACGGGGCGAGGCCGCCCTCCAGCTGGATGCAGGCCAGCGCGGTGAGGAAGTCGACCGTGCCCTGGCTGTAGACCTTGCCGTCGCAGCCCAGCATGGAACCGCTGTTGTAGTACTGCATGTTGACGACCGTGAGGATGTCCTTCACGTTCAGGGCCGTCTGGAAGTAGGCAGCGGACGTCGACTGCATGTCGATCGTCTGCGGGGCCATCGTGAGGATCAGGGACGAGCCCGCCTTCGCCGACAGCGCGCGCAGTGCCTGCGTCATGTAGGTCGCGTTGAGACCGTTCTCCAGGTCGATGTCGACGCCGTCGAAACCGTACGTCTGCATGAGCGAGTAGACGGAGTTGGCGAAATTCGTCGCCGAGGCCGCGTCGCTCACCGACACGGAGCCCTTCTCGCCGCCGATCGAGATGACGACCTTCTTGCCGGCCGCCTGCTTGGCCTTGATGTCGGCCTTGAACTGGTCGGCCGTGTAGCCGCCGAGACCGGCCGAGTCCAGGCTGAAGGACACGGCTCCCGGGGTGGAGGTCGCGTCCGCGAAGGCCACCGCGATGATGTCGTAGGCGGAGGGGACGTCGGACAGCTTCTGGACCGTCGCGCCGTTGTTGAAGTTCTGCCAGTAGCCGGTGACCGCGTGCTTGGGGAGGGTGCCGCCTCCGCCGCCGCCTCCGCCGCCGGCGGACGTCGTACCGGTCACGGACGCCGACTTGGCCGACTCGCCCGCCGCGTTGGTCGCCGTGACCTGGAAGGTGTACGCCGTCGAGGCGGACAGGCCGGTGACCGACGCGGACGTGCCGGTCACCGCAGTCACCTTGGTGCCGTTGCGGTAGACGTTGTAGCCCGTCGCGCCGGACACCGTGGACCAGGACAGCGACACCGAGGAGGACGTCGTGCCGGTCACGGACAGGCCGCCCGGCGCCGCCGGGACCGTCGGGGCGGGGTCGCTGCCGCCACCGCCGTCGGGGCCGTAGACCGAGACGTCGTCGGCGTAGTAGGCCGCCTGGCCGTACCAGCCGTGGGTGTAGACGGTGACGGACGTCGTCGACGCGCCGGTCGTGAACGTCGTCGACAGCTGCTTCCAGGAGGAGGAGTCGGGGGTCCAGGTGGAGACGTCCGTGGTGCCCGTGCCCGTCACGCCGAGGTAGGAGTAGCCGCCCTGCACCCACGCGCTCAGCGTGTACGTCGAGTTGGGCTTGACCGCCACCGGCTGGGTGCACTGGGCGTTGTCCTGGCCGGCCGGGGTCGCTCTGAGGGCGGCGGAGCCGCCGTGCGCGGGGGAGGAGACCGTCGTACCGCTGCCCGCCGTACAGGTCCAGTTGGCCAGGCCCGACTCGAAGCCGGCGTTCTTCACGTTGTTGACGTCCGCCGCGGAGGCCGGGGTGGCCGCGGCGAGGCCCGCGACCGAGAGGGCGAGGGCGGTGGCGGCGGACCACGTGGCGAACCGCCGTCCGCGGGGTCTGGGTATGCCTGGTGCGCGGTCCACAGGGAGCCTCCGGTGGGGAGTTGGCGGGGAGAGGGGGAGAGCACGGTGGCCACCGCTCGCCTCCAAGTTGGTCCAGACCAATCGAGGTGTCAAGAGGTCCAGACCAAACACGTTTCCGGCCAGGGGCTCAACCTGTGGCGGTTTGACGGGACTTGCGCCGGGGGACTTCCACACCGGCTCCACGAACGCTGTTCTCCGGCCATACGCCCGTGGATACAGTGCTCAGGTAGTCACGCAATGAAGTCGCCCGGCACATGGGAGTCACACCGGTGGGCCGGAGGGTGTGAAGAGCGGGGAGCTGCGCGTGCCAACTGCCATTGCCGTGACCAGTGCCGACATGGCACTGCCGGCACAGGACGAACGGACCATGCCCGCCGCCGTGCTGAGCGGGCTCGACGACAGACCGCTGGACGACGCGCTCACCGAACTGCACACCCTCACCGAGCAGTACGGCCATGTCGTCGTCGTCTGCTCACAGGCCACCCCGGAACCGGTCGTACGGCGGCTGTACACGCTGCGCTCGCTGCTGGAGAGCGACCGTATCGCCCTGTTCCGGCCCGGGCTGCCGCCCCTCGCGGTCGCCGTCCTGGCCCGGCAGCTGCGCCAGCTCGCCTCCTGCGACCTGAGCCCGGGCGTGCTCGCCTCCGCCGGACGGCTGCTCACCCACTACCTCCACGCCGGCGCCGTCCTCGGCTCCGTCGCCAGGCTGGACCGGGTGCCGGTCGGACTCAAGGCGCACGCCCGGTCCTGGGTGCCCGGCAGCCAGTTCGCGGTCCTCGCCCACCCCGAGCCGCAACTCGTCAGGGTCGCCCCCGACGCCACCCTCGACGGTCCCGAGTTCGGCACCTGGATGCTGGTCGCCAAGGGGCAGTTGCAGAGCGACTGGGCGGCCGGGCTCGGTACGGCGTGGAACGTGCACGGTCTGCGCGAGACCCCGCTGCCCGCCGAGTCCCCGGTGTGGTGGGGGACCGGCCGCCTGGTCGAGTTCTGCAGCTACCTCGCCGACCTCTCCGTCCTCTACCAACTGGTCACCTCCGTGCGCCGCACCAGCTGCCACTGGTGCGGCATGGACGTCATCGGCGACCGCTGCGTCTTCTGCTCCGCCACCCCGCCCGCCCACGAGCCGCCCCGCGCACCGGACCGGCGGACGCCCGCCTGACCGGCCCGGACACCGCCCTCACATCCCGCTCGACCGATTCCCCCAATGAGGTTGCACGGTTCATGAACTCCCGTCAGCGCCGCGGCGTGATACTCCTGATCCTGTCGGTCCTGTGCGCTCTCGGCGCGTTCGCCGGCGTCCTCTCCGTCGTCCACGACGCGAACTCCAAGGTCGGGCCCGAGGTCACCGCCTACCGGGTCAGGTCCGAGGTGAAGCCGTACACCACGCTGGACGCGGGCCAGTTCCAGCGGATCCGGATGCCCAGGCGGTGGCTGTCCGACCACGCCGTCACCGACCTCGGCCAGCTCCGCGGCAAGATCGCCGTGACCACGCTGCACCCCGGCTCCCTGCTCCAGACCGACATGATCGTGGACCGGCCCGCCCTCCGGCCCGGCCAGCAGGAGGTCGCCATCATGATCGACGCGGCGACCGGTGTCGCCGGCAAGATCACCCCCGGGTCGCGCGTCAACGTCTACGCCACCTTCGAGGGGAAGAAGGAGGGCGACCCCGACCAGTCGAAGATCATCGTGACGAACGCCCGGGTCCTCGACGTCGGCCAGATCACCGCCCTGGACCCCGACCGCGACAAGAACCAGCAGCCCACCGAAGCCGTCCCCATCACCTTCGCGCTGTCCACCATCGACGCCCAGCGCGTCACCTACGCCGAGTCCTTCGCCCAGCGCGTCCGGCTCGCGCTCGTGGCCCCCGGCAGCGAGACCAGCGTCCCCGACAAGGACCGCACCTACGAACTCGCGACGGACAAGTGAGAGGCGGCCATGCCCACCAGGATCCTCCCGGCCGGCGCGGACCCGGACGCCGTCCGCTCCCTCATCACCCTGCTCAGCCAGCTCCCCGACGCCGAACCCCAGCCCCCGGCCGGTGACTCCACCCAGCTGGTCGACACCCTCGCCCGGCTCGCCGCCGAATCGGTCGACGAACTCCCGGAAGTCGTCGTCGTCCACGAACGCATCGGCCCCGTCCCGGCCCTGGAGCTGATCCGGGAGATCGCCCTGCGCTTCCCGGCCGTCGGCGTCGTCCTCGTCACCACCGACGCGAGTCCCGGCCTGTTCGCCGCCGCCATGGACGCCGGCGCCCGCGGCCTGGTCGCGCTCCCGCTGTCGTACGAGGAACTCGCCGGCCGCGTCCAGGCCGTCGCCCAGTGGTCGACGGGCGTACGCCGCCATCTCGGCCACGGCGCCGACGTGACCGGCGGGGCCGGCGGCACGGTCGTCACGGTCAGCGGCGCCAAGGGCGGCACCGGCGCCACCCTCACCGCCGTCCAGCTCGCCCTCGCCGCCCAGGCCTCCGGGCGCGCCACCGTGCTCCTCGACCTCGACCTCCAGACCGGCGACATCGCCTCCTACCTGGACATCCAGTTCCGCCGGTCGGTGGTCGACCTGGCCGCCATCGCCGACATCTCGCCGCGCGTACTCGCCGACGCCGTCTTCCGCCACGACACCGGACTCGCCCTGCTCCTCGCTCCCGGCGAGGGCGAACGCGGCGAGGAGGTCACCGACCGGGCCGCCCGCCAGATCGTCAGCGCCCTGCGCGCCCGCTACGAGATCGTCGTCGTCGACTGCGGCTCCCAGCTCAGCGGCGCGGGCGCGGTGGCCGTCGAGATGGCCGACACCGCGCTGCTGGTGACCACCCCGGACGTCATCGCCGTACGCGCCGCCAAACGGACCGTACGGATGTGGGACCGGCTCCAGATCCGCAAGGCCGAGGAGACGACGGTGGTGGTCAACCGGCACGCGCGGAACACGGAGATCCAGCCCGCACTGATCCGGCGCATCACCGGCACGGCACTCGCCCGCACCGTCGTCCCCGCCAACTTCCGTGAGCTGCAAGGGGTCGTGGACGCCGGGCGGGTCCACGAGCTGGACGGCAGGAGCACGGTGAAACAGGCGCTGTGGGCGCTCGCGGGGGAGCTGGGCCTGGCGAAGGCGGGCGAGGGCACCCACCGCGGCACGGGCCGCGGCGCCGCCGGACTGCGACGCCGGAAGGAGTGAGCGGCCCATGAGACGGACCGGAGACCGCGGAGCGTGCGTGGACCGCGGAGCATGCCTGGACCGCGGACAGCGCGGGGACCGAGGAGACCGCGGACAGGTCAGCGTCGAGTTCCTGGGGATGACGCCGCTGATCGTCCTGACGCTGGTGCTCGTGTGGCAGGCCGTACTCGTGGGGTACACCTTCACGCTCGCCGGGAATGCTGCGGACGAGGCGGTGCGGGCGGGAACGGCGGCACCGCGGGGCGGAGCACGGCAAGCGGCCTGCTCGGCGGCGGGGCTCAGGCACCTGTCGGCGGCATGGAAGGGGAGTGCCGAAGTGGACTGCAACGCGAGTGGCTACGTGACCGCCGAGGTCACGCTGCACGTCCCCGTCCTCTTCCCCGGCCTGATCGACTTCCCGGTCGAGGTCAGGGGCCACGCGGGGGCCGTCGAGGAGGTGAAGCACTGAGATGCCGTACCGGCGCGGACGGCGCGACGCGGGCCAAGTCGCCATCGAGTACCTCGGGTTCGTCCCGGTCCTGCTGATCGTGGCCATGGCGGGCATCCAGATCGGAGCCGTCGCCTACGCCGCCGAGCAGGCCGGTACGGCGGCCCGGGCCGGGGCGCGGGCGGCGTCCCTGGGGCAGGACGCGCAGCAGGCGTGCGCGCAGGCGGTCAGCGGCGCGCTCTCGGTGTCGTGCGGCCCGGACGGCGGTGGCGCCGGCTCGGTGACCGTCACCGCCACCGTGTCCATCCCGCAGATCGTCCCCGGCTGGCACTTCGACCCCGCCCGGAAAGCCGCCACCATGCCGCTCGACCACCAGGCGAGGAGCAGCACCCCATGAGCCTGCGGGCACGCATCAGCACCCCCGAGGACCACGGCAACCGGGGCGGGGACGGGCACCTCGTCGCCTCCTACCGGGCCAAACTCCTCGAGGAGATCGACCTCGCCGAGATGAGCGCGCTGGCCGCCGCCGAACGCCGGGCCCGGCTGGAACGCGTCCTCGGGCACATCATCAGCCGCGAGGGCCCGGTCCTGTCCACCGTCGAACGGGCCCAGCTGATCCGCCGGGTCGTGGACGAGGCGCTCGGCCTCGGCATCCTCGAACCGCTCCTGGAGGACACGTCGGTCACCGAGATCATGGTCAACGGCCCCGACGCGATCTTCGTGGAACGCGGCGGCCGGGTCGAACAGCTGCCGCTCCGCTTCGTCTCCACCGACCAGCTGATGCAGACCATCGAACGGATCGTGTCGACGGTCAACCGCCGCGTGGACGAGTCCAACCCGATGGTGGACGCCCGCCTGCCCTCCGGCGAACGCGTCAACGTCATCATCCCGCCGCTGTCCCTGACCGGGCCCATCCTCACCATCCGCCGCTTCCCGCGCTCCTTCACCCTCCAGGAGCTGATCGGCTTCGGCTCGCTCGACGAACACATGGTGTACCTGCTGGCCGGGCTGGTGCAGGCCAAGTTCAACATCATCGTCTCCGGCGCGACCGGCACCGGGAAGACGACCCTGCTGAACTCCCTGTCCGGGCTGATCCCCCCGCACGAGCGCATCATCACCATCGAGGACTCCGCCGAACTCCAGCTCCAGCAGACCCACGTGGTCCGCCTGGAGTCGCGCCCGCCGAACGTGGAGGGCAAGGGGCAGATCACCATCCGCGACCTGGTCCGCAACTCCCTGCGCATGCGCCCCGACCGGATCGTGGTCGGCGAGGTCCGCGGCGGCGAGTCCCTGGACATGCTCCAGGCCATGTCGACGGGCCACGACGGCTCCCTGGCCACCGTGCACGCCAACAGCGCCGAGGACGCCCTCACCCGGCTCCAGACCCTGGCCTCCATGTCCGACGTCGAGGTCCCCTTCGTCGCCCTGCACGACCAGATCAACAGCGCCGTCGACGTCATCGTCCAGCTCACCCGGTTCGCCGACGGAGCCCGCCGCATCACCGAGATCGCGCTGCTCGACAGCCACGGCGGGGAGCCGTACCGGCTGGCCACCGTCGCCCGGTTCGACGCCCGGCCCATGACGCCCGACGGCCGCGTCCACGGCACCTTCCAGTACTTCCCGCTGCCCCGCCGCACCGCCGACCGCCTCTACATGGCGAGCCAGCCCGTCCCCCAGGCCTTCGGCGTCGCCCACTCCGCGGACCAGCTCGCGACCCGAGAAGCCAGGTAGGCCCATGGAACTGCACACCCTCGTCCGGCTCACCATCGGTGTGACGCTGCTGACCTGCGTCCTGGCGGTGGCCGGCATCCACGCCTACGCCTCGGGCCGGGCCCGGCGCGCCGCCCTCGTGGACCGCCTCGCCCACACCGGCGCGCTCCCGGCGACCGGCCGCCGGCGCCACTTCCGCGACCTGGACCGGCGACTGCGCCGCACCCGCCCGGGCCGCCGGCTCGAACTGCGTCTCGCGGCGACCGGCCTCGACGTCACACCCGGCGAGTTCTTCGCCGGTGTCCTCTTCACGGTCGCCGCGCTCTGGCTGGTCGGCCAGGCCACCCTGGCCCCCTTCTTCGGCCCCCTCGCCGGACTCGTCGGCATCTGGGCGGCCGTCCAGTTCCTCAACTGGCAGCGCCGCAAACGCATCGAACGCTTCATCGGCCAACTCCCCGAACTCGCCCGCATCCTGGCCAACGCCACCCAGGCCGGCCTGGCCCTGCGCACCGCGATCGGCATGGCGGCCGAGGAACTGGAGGCCCCGGCGGGCGAGGAACTCGGCAAGGTCGCCGACCAGCTGGCCATCGGCCACTCGCTCGACGACGCCCTCGGTGAACTCGCCGACCGGCTGCCCTCCCGCGAACTGGTCGTCCTGGTCACCACGCTCGTCCTGTCCAACCGGGCGGGCGGCCAGGTGGTCTCCGCCCTGCGCAACCTCACCGACACCCTGGAGGAACGCAAGGAGACCCGGCGCGAGATCCGCACCCAGCTCTCCCAGGTGACCATGACCTCGTACGCCGTCCCCGTCCTCGGGATCGGCGCGCTGTTCCTGATGAACGGCGTCAAGGACGGCGCCCTGGACCGCATGACCGGCTCACCGGTCGGCCAGGCCAGCGTGATCATCGCGTTCGCCATGTACGCCGTCGGTTTCGTCCTCATCCGGCGCCTGAGCCGGATCGACGTCTGAGGAAGGCACCATGGCACTGCTGCTCGCCCTGCTGACGGGCCTCGGCGTCTGGGGCGCCTTCGCGGGCCTGCGCATGTACCGCGCGGACGCCCGCCTGCCCGCCGACCTCGCCGTCGCCCTGGAGGTCGGCGCCACCCGCACCGGCGCGGTGGGCTCGGCCGTCGACCGGATGGGCATGCGCTACGCCCCCACCGTCCTGCGCCTCATGGGCCCGCGACGCGTGGCCAGGTACCGCCGCAGGATCGACCTCGCGGGCAACCCCGGCGGCCTGACCATCGACCGCTACGCCGCCCGCCGCGCGGTCTACGGCGCGCTGGGCGGCGTGGGCTTCCTGGTCTTCCTGCTGCGTGGCCAGTGGTTCGTGGCCCTG
Source organism: Streptomyces sp. NPDC028722 (assembly GCF_040637655.1). Lineage (NCBI taxonomy): Bacteria > Bacillati > Actinomycetota > Actinomycetes > Kitasatosporales > Streptomycetaceae > Streptomyces > Streptomyces sp. NPDC028722. Next base: position 223,767 of record NZ_JBEZWU010000005.1, on the reverse strand, counting down.
CTCCTGCTGGCCTTCGGCGCGTTCTGGACGGAGGTCGGCATCTGGTCGGCGATCCGGGTCCGCCGGGACGTCATCGAGCGCACGCTGCCCGACTTCCTGGACGTCCTCGCGGTGGTGGTCAGCGCGGGGCTCGGCTTCCGCCAGGCCCTGGAACGGGTCGCCGCCCGCTACGAGGGCCCGTGGGCCGACGAACTGCACATCACCCTGCGCCAGATGGACCTCGGCATGAGCCGCCGCCAGGCCTTCACGGAACTCCGGCGCAGGAACGACTCCGAACAGGTGGCCATGTTCGTCACCGCACTCCAGCAGGGCGAGGAACTGGGCGCCCCGATCGTGGACACCCTGGTCTCCCTGGCCAGGGACATGCGCCGCACCGACGCCCAGAACGCCCGCCGCAAGGCCGCGCGCGCGGTGCCCAAGGCCACGCTGATGATCACCACGTTCATGGTGCCGGCCACGATGCTCCTGCTGGGCGCGGGCCTGCTGCTGGGCTCCGGGGTGGACTTCGGCTCGCTCACGGGGAAGTGAGGACGGCCATGACGGTGACACTGCCCGGCCACACCGGCCGCACCGGCTCCACCGCAGCCTGGCGCCGCTTCACCCACCGCGCCAGGAACACGACCGGGGGTACGGGAGCCGCCGGAGGTGAGGCGGTGGGCGGCGCGGGCCCCTCCGGGGACACACCCGACGGGGGCGAGGCGGACGGGGCCGGGCCCGGGGCCGCCGGAGGTGAGACCGGGGCTGCCGGAGGTGCGGGGGCGCGGGCGGACGGGGGCCGGGAGGCGGCTGCCGGGAGTGGGACGACCGGTGGCGCAGCCGCCGGGGGCAGGGGCGGCGGGGCTGGAGTCGTTGGCGGTGCGGCTGCCCGAGGTGCGGGGGCTGTGGCCGGTGGAGGTGAAACCGCCGGAGACGAGACGGCGGGGGCAGAGGCGGCTCGAACGGCCGACGGCGCTGCCTCGCCGGCCGAGGCGTTCGACGGCGCGGTGCCGCGGGCCGAGGAGGCCGGAGACGAGGCGCCGTGGGTCGAAGGGGCCGACGACGCGGCGCCGCGTGGTGAGGCGTTCGGCGGTGCCGAGGGGGCCTCGCCGGGGCAGGCGGTCGTACCCGCCGAGCCGTCCGAGAAGCTTCAGATCCGTGCCCTACAGGCGCTGTGCCGGCAGGTCTTCGGCTTCCGTCTGGCGATGACCGTCGTGTCGGCCCCCGCCGCCCTCCTCAACGCCGCCCCCGGCCTGGGCGCCCGCCTGGTCGGCGCGGCCGTCGTCGTCACCTTCATGGTGTCCTACGTCCTCTTCCGCGACTGGGAACGCTTCGGCCCCCTCCTCCTGCGCCACCCCAGCCTCCTCGCCGCCGACACCCTGTGCGGCGCCTTCCTCCTCGTCTCGGCGGGCCCGGACACCACCCTTGCCTACGTCAGCGTCTGCACCCCGCTCCTGGCCGGCCTGGTCTACGGCTGGCGCGGCGCGGCCGGCTTCGCCTCCCTGGAAGCCCTGATCCTGCTCCTCGTCCACACCACGCTGAAGGCCGGCCGGCACGCCCCCGTCGCCGAGGCCCTCCTCCTGCCCGGCCTGTGCGTCATCACCGGCGCGATGGGCTCCACCCTGCGCGGCCTGATGCTCCGCTTCGGCGCCGCGACCCAGGCCCTGACGACGGTCCAGGCCCGCCTCGCGGCGACGGAGGCGGTGGACGCGGAACGCGCCCGGCTGGCCCGCGAGATGCACGACTCCGTCGCCAAGACCCTGTACGGCGTGGCCCTCGCGGCGGACGGCCTGGCGGTCACGGCCGCGGCGGAGGCGCCCGACCCGGTCCGCGTCCGGGAGCAGGCGGCCCTGGTGTCCCGCTCGGCGCGCAGGGCGGCGGCGGAATCCCGGGAACTGCTGACGGACCTACGGCGGCACCAGCCGGACCCGACGGCACCCGTCCCCCTGTGGCACGCCCTGTCCGGCCATGCGCGGGCCTTCACCACGCGCACCGGCCTGCCGGTGACATGCCACTGGCCCGAGGACGCCGCCGCCCTGCCCTCCCTGCCCGCCGCCGTCGCCCGGCCCGTCCTCTCCATCGCCACGGAAGCGCTGGAGAACGCCCACCGCCACGCCTCCGCGACCCGGGTGGACATCCGTGCCACGGTCCACGGCGGCCTGCTCCGCCTCACCATCCACGACGACGGCACCGGCCTCCCGCCCGGCACCACCCTGGAACGCCTGCGGGACTCCGGCCACTTCGGGCTGCTCGGCATGGTCGAACGGGCCGCGCAGACGGGCACCCGCATCCGGATCGGGCCGGGCGGCCACGAACACGGCACGGAGGTACGCCTGGACCTCCGCCTGCCGGCAGCCGACCCCGTTTCCCAGGAAGCCTGAGAGGAGGCACCATGCGGGCCTCGCACAGCGAACCCCGGCCGGACTTCCCGCCGCCGGCACCGGCTCCACCGCCGCTGCGGCTGCTGGTCGCCGACGACAACCCCGTGGTCCGGGCGGGACTGACGGCCCTGCTGTCGGACCGTCCGGACACCACGGTGGTGGCGGAGGCCACGGACGGCCGTGAGGCGTACGAGGCGGCTCTGCGGCACCGGCCGGACGTCATCCTCCTCGACGTCCGGATGCCCGGAGTCGACGGAATCTCGGCGTTGCCCCACCTGGTACGGCTGGCCCCCGTCATGATGCTCACCTACAGCCACGAGACGGAGACCGTGCGAGAGGCGCTGCGGCTGGGAGCGGGGGGATACCTGGTGCACGGCGAGTTCACGACGGAGCAGCTGGTGACGGCGGTACGGGACGTACGGGAGGGACGGCCGCACGTCACGCCGGGCGCGGCACGCGCACTCCTCCTTGCCCTCAGCGAAGGTGCATCAGCACACGACCCCGATCAACCCTCCCCAAAATTAAACGATTTCTCGGCCGAATCGCTTTCGCAGTTGCAACGCCCTGTGGGACAGTCGTTCCGACGACGGTTCCGGCTGAGTGCGAGGGAGGCGGAGATCATGGACCTCATCGCGTCCGGCATGACCAACCAGCAGATCGCCGCAGCCTGCTTCATCAGCGAGAAGACGGTCAAGAACCACATCAACCACATCTTCGCCAAGCTCCACAGCACCACCCGCTCCCAGGCGACGGCGAAATGGCTGGGGGTGTCCTGACATGCCCCACCCGCCGAACACCCCCCGGCAGATTTGGGCCCACCCCTGGGCCCTGGGACCCTCCGGCCGGCCGGGGGAGGCGCCGTACGCTGCCGCCGTCCGAGGCCGAGCTGGAGGGGAAAACCGTGAGCAGATGGTTCAACACCACCGTCGCGTACCTGCGGTCCCGTACGGCCCGCGACGACCGGGGCCAGACCGCGGTGGAGTACCTCGGCATCATCGCCGTGGTGGTCGCGATCGTGCTGGCGATCACCGGTACGAGCATCGGTCAGTCGATCTACGACGCGATCACCCAGAAGATCGCCCAGGTCACCGGCGGCTGACTCCCCCACGACACGACTCGGGGCAGGCCTTCCCCATCTACCTCACGGTGGTGGCGGGCCTGCTCTTTCTTGCTCTGGCCTACCTCGCGGTCGGTCAGGGCGCGGTGAACCGCAGCGGTGCCCAGACGGCTGCCGACGCGGCGGCGCTCGCGGCGGCCCAGAACGCCCGGGCCCAGCTCACCGACGACTGGGTGCGGGTGCTGTCCGACCCGAAGAAGTGGCAGGACATCTTCGACGGCAGGGCCGCGATCGACGACCCGTGCTGGCGGGCCGGTCAGCTCGCCGCGCAGAACGACGCCCGTCTGAGTGCCTGCCGGTCCCCGGAGTCGCTGACCTTCCAGGTCGACGTGAAGACCAACAAGTCCGTCGGCCGTTCCGTCGTACCCGGCACGGAGGACGTCAGGTCCACGGCGTCCGCGACCGCCGTGGTGGACCCGCTCTGCATCGTCGACCTCCCCGCCGGGGGGGCCGAGGGCGACGCGCTGCCCCGGCTCAGCTGCGACGGCGGCACCACCTGGGATCCGGACCCGCACGACCCGTCGGGGCTGCCGAAGCCCGAAGACCTCTTCGACGTCCATCTGGGCCGGCTGACAAGCGAACGATGAGTGACGAAGGAAGCGGAGCGATGAGCATGCGGTTGACTGCGAAGGTCCGCAGGGGGGTGGTCGCGTGGTCGGTCGCGGCCGGCCTGGCCGTCGGTGCGGCCGGCTGCGGGGGGAGCGGCGGTGACGACGAGAAGCCGCACAGTTCGGCGTCCGCCTCCGAGGCGACCGGCTCCGGTCCGAGCGCCCAGGAGGGGCAGTCGGACGAGCCGCTGGCCGAACTGAAGGGCTCGGACGGTCTCCTCCTGCGCATCACCTCCGCGCAGCGGGATTCGGGGGGCTTCGTCACCGTCAACGGCACCCTGAAGAACGACGGCGCCGGCAGCGTCGTGGTCCCCTCCGCCCTGAGCGGCAACGAGACCGAGATCCTCAGGAACGGCAGATCTCTGGGCGGCGCCACGCTCATCGATCCCCAGGGCAAGAAGCGGTACTACGTCCTGCGGGACACCGAGGGCCGTCCCCTGACGACCACGGGCTTCTCCACACTCAGGGCGGGCGAGAGCCTGGCGGTCTTCATGCAGTTCCCGGCGCCCCCCGCGAACGCGACCGAGGTGGACTTCCAGCTGCCGACCTTCTCCTCCGCCACCATCAAGATCTCCGGGTGAGGCAGCCGTGACCCCCACACCCCGGCTCGCGCTGACGGCCGCTGTCCTTCTGCTCACGGTGTACGCGCACGGCGCCACGGCGGTCGCCGACGACGCCGGTCCCAGTTCCCCTCCCGGTGCCGCCCCCTCCGCCGCCGCCGTGAAGGTCGACCCCACCGATCCGGATCTGAAGCTTCCGGAGGGGGCCACGCTGGCGGGGGCCAAGGTGCTGGACATCAAGTCGGTCGTGGAGGACCAGAGCGGGGACGAACGGCGGGAGGACACCAACGCCGACGTGACCTTCGCGCTCCAGGCCGAGGTGCTGTTCGGCAAGGACAGCGCCGAACTCGGCGGTGAGGCGAAGGCCCGCGTCTCCGTCATCGTCGAGGAGATCAGGAAACAGCACGCGACCCGCGTCCGCGTCTTCGGCTTCACCGACGACCTCGGCTCCTCCGCCCACGGCGACATCCTCTCCAGGAAGCGCGCCGACGCCGTACAGGCCGTCCTCGACCAGGATCTGAACGATCCGGCCGTCACCTTCGACGTCCGCGGCTACGGCGAGCAGTACCCCATCGCCGACAACTCCACCGAGGCCGGCCGGAAGAAGAACCGCCGGGTCGAGGTGTCCTTCCCGCGCACCCAGCAGTGAGCCCGTCCGTCCCTCGGCGCGCCTCCTCCGGTCCCCTGTCCCTCTCCACGTCCACCCGCACCCCGGCCCGCAGCCCCCACCCCGCCATCGCCCCGGCCTCCGCCTCCAGTACGTGCCGTGCCCGCAGGCGGGGCAGGCCCAGGCGGCCCGGGGGCATCGTGCGGACGGCCAGGACGGTCAGACGGCGGTCCAGGTAGGCGACGTCGATCGGCATCCGCATCCCGAACGTGTGCACCCCGCTCGCCGGTGACAGCAGCAGCGCCCCGTCGACCGAGTCCCGGCCCAGGAGTCCCCGCGTCCGCGCCCGGTAGGAGGCGGCGATCTCCAGGGGGACGGGCGCGCCGAGCGCCTCCCCGGTCCCCGACCGCAGGACCAGCCGCCCGCGCCCGTCCCGCCGCCACCCTCCCCGCGCCCCGCCCCCGGCCGAGCTCCCGGTGCCCTGCGCGTCCCCGCCCCTGCCCGCGTCCGTGTTCATGCCGGGTTCCCCCCCTCCGCGGGGAGCGGCAAGTCCCCCCGCGCGTAATCGTGTTGTCTTTTCCTGTCCTCCCCACTACGAAGAGCCTCATGACTGCACTCGGTGTCGTGTTCCGTCCCCAGCTCCCGCCCGAGCGGCTGCGGGCCGTCGCCCGCCTCGCGGACGAGGTGGGGCTGGAGGAGCTGTGGCTGTGGGAGGACTGTTTCCTGGAGGGCGGGGTGTCCACGGCCGCCGCCGCGCTCGCCTGGACCGAGCGGGTGCGGATCGGGATCGGCCTGTTGCCCGTGCCGCTCAGGAACGTGGCCGTCACCGCCATGGAGGCCGCCACCCTGGAGCGCCTGTTCCCCGGCCGGGCCGTCCTGACCGTGGGTCACGGGGTGCAGGACTGGATGGGACAGGTCGGGGCCCGGGCCGGCTCGCCGCTCGGTCTGCTCGGTGAGCATCTCGACGCCCTGCGTGCCCTGCTGCGCGGGGAACGGGTCAGTGCGCGCGGCCGGTACGTCCGGCTGGACGACGTAGCCCTGGACTGGCCTCCGGAGCGCCCGGTCGACGTACTCGCCGGCGGCACCGGTCCCCGCACGCTCCGGCTCTCCGGGGAGAAGGCCGACGGCACCCTCCTCACGGCCGCCACCTCCGTGGACGGGGTACGGCGGGCCCGGCGGCTCGCCGAGGAAGGGCGGCGGGCGGCCGGGCGCGGCGGCCACCACCGGGTCGTCGTCTACCTCCTGGCCGCCACGGGGGCGGGCGCCGAAGCCCGGCTGCGTGCCGAACTCGACGCCGAGGGCGTGGCGTCGGTGCCGGACGTGGGGGTGGCGGGGGACGCCGCCGCGGTGGCCGCGGCCGTGCGGCGGCTGGCGGAGGCCGGAGCGGACACCGTCGTCCTCCAGCCGACGGCGGACGAGCCCGACCCGGAGGGCTTCGTGCGGTTCGCCGCCGAGCAGGTCCGGCCCCTGGTGCCCTGACCCGGGGGCGTTGTCAGTGGCGGCTGTCACACTGCGCCGCATGACCGACGTACACGACACGGTGGCCCTGCGGGACGTCCTGGACGAGGACCTGGAGGTCCTGTTCGCCTACGAGCACGACCCGGAGGCCGTCCGGCGCTCGACGTTCGTCCCCCGGCAGCGGGACGACTTCTTCCGGCACTGGCGGGAGCGGGTGCTCCCCGACCCCGACTGCCTGGTGCGGACGGTCACGGTCGGCGGGGAGGTGGCCGGGAGCGTCGTGTCGTGGACCGCCGACGGGCGCCGGTTCGTCGGGTACTGGCTCGGGCGGCCCTACTGGGGCCGCGGCATCGGCACCCACGCGCTCCGCCTCTTCCTGGAGCTGGAGCCCGTACGTCCGCTGTACGCCGACCCGTTCTCCGGCAACACCGCCTCCGTCCGGCTGCTGGAGAGACACGGCTTCGAGCGGGTCGGCACGGTCCGGCACGAGGAGCGGGAGTACGTGCTGCTGGTCCTCGGGGAGCCCGCCACGGCGACCTGAGGAACCCGCCGGCCCGCCCACCCGGCCGGCGACGGCGAGCGGCCGGTTCCGCCGGTCGTGGGCTGGGATCATGGCGGCATGACAGTGCACCGCTCGTTCGAGGACCTCGTGGCCGAAGGGGCCGCCGTGCCCACCGAGGGGTGGGACTTCTCCTGGTTCGAGGGGCGGGCCAGTGAGGCGCGGCCCTCGTGGGGGTATGCCCGGTCCGCGGGGGAGCGGCTGGCCGATGCCGAGGCCGCGCTGGACATCCAGACCGGCGGCGGGGAGGTGCTGGACTTCGCGCTGAGCCGGGCGGAACCGGCCCGGCCGGTCCTGGTCGCGGCGACGGAGGGCTGGCCGCCGAACGTGGCGAAGGCGACGGCGCTGCTGCGGCCACGCGGTGTCGTGGTGGTCGCCGCGCCGGACGACGCGCCGCTGCCCTTCACCGACGAGGCGTTCGACCTGGTGCTCAGCCGGCACCCGGTGCGCCCGGACTGGGCGCAGATCACCCGGGTGCTGCGGCCCGGCGGCACGTACTTCGCCCAGCACGTGGGTCCAGCGAGCGTCTTCGAACTGGTCGAGTACTTCCTCGGACCACAGCCGGCCCGGGTGCGGGCCGCGCGCGACCCGGAGCGGGAGCGGGCCGGGGCCGAGGCGGCGGGCCTGGAGGTGGTGGGGCTGCGGGCGGAGCGGCTGCGGATGGAGTTCCATGACATCGGCGCCGTCGTCCACTTCCTGCGCAAGGTGGTCTGGATGGTCCCCGGTTTCACCGTCGAGGCGTACGAGCCCCGCCTGCGGGAGCTGCACACGCTCATCCGGACGCGGGGTCCGTTCGTCGCGCACAGCACCCGGCACCTCCTCGACCTGCGCAAGCCGGTCCGCCGGTGAGAACACGCGCGGGCCGGCAGCGGAACCGTCAAGTCACCGCTCGCTGACGGCGTCGCCCGGCGGGGGGATCCCCGGGCAACGCCCCGACACACCCCCACAATGGCTCAATCCTTACGAATGCACGTGCATTCGGCTGGATTTCCCTGGGATTCCGCTGCGAATCGGCCACGCGACACCGCTGAATCCATCATTCCGCGGCCACCGGCCCGTTGCCGGGCGATTCCGGAGAGTAGTTGTTCCGCGTCGATGCACCCACCATCACTTACGAAGGGTTATGGTGGAAACCCCCCCTCGGGCCGGTCCGTCTCCCCCCCCACGGACCGGCCCGTTTTTTCTTCCCCACGCCGGAACCTCACCGCACCGGAACCTCCCGGCGCGGGTCCGGCGTCCTCACCGGCGGGCACCGCGCCGCGCGGCAGCGGCCGGCCCGGCCGACGCGCCCGGCGGCGAGACCGTACGAACGAACCCCGTCCCCCAAGCCCCGGGCCGGAACCAGGCCTTCGGCAGAGGTAGGCTCAACGGCTCCGGCACCCCTGCTCCGCGCCCAACCCCCGGAGGGTCACGTGAACCTGCGCGACAAGCTGCGCGGCCTGCTCGTCAGGCTCTACGCACGCCGGGTGGAAGGCCACCTGGACCACGCTCAGGTGCCCAAGCACATCGGCGTCATCATGGACGGCAACCGTCGCTGGGCGAAGGCGAGCGGCTCCAGCACCGTCCACGGGCACCGGGCCGGTGCCGAGAAGATCGAGGAGTTCCTCGGCTGGTGCTCCGAGACCGACGTCGAGGTCGTCACCCTGTGGCTGCTGTCCACCGACAACTTCGACCGGCCGCGGGACGAGCTGGTCCCCCTGCTCGGCATCATCGAGGACGTCGTCCGCACCCTCGCCGCCGACGGCCGCTGGCGCGTCCACCACGTGGGCACCCTGGACCTGCTGCCCGCGGGCATGCAGCGCACCCTGAAGGAGGCCCAGGAGGCCACCGCCCACATCGACGGCATAGTCGTCAACGTGGCCATCGGCTACGGCGGCCGGCAGGAGATCGCCGACGCCGTGCGCTCCATGCTGCTCGACGCCCAGGACAAGGGCGTGCCGCTGGCGGAACTCGCCGACTCCGTCGACGTCGACATGATCGGCCGGCACCTGTACACCGGCGCCCAGCCCGATCCCGACCTGGTGATCCGCACCAGCGGCGAGCAGCGGCTGTCCGGATTCATGCTCTGGCAGACCGCGCACTCCGAGTACTACTTCTGCGAGGTCTTCTGGCCGGCCTTCCGCAAGGTCGACTTCCTGCGCGCCCTGCGCGACTACGCCGCACGTCACCGCCGCTACGGCGGCTGACCCACCGGCCCCGCCCCGTCACCCTCGGTGACGGGGCGTTGTCGTGTGTTCCGGTTGGGGCGCGCGTAAGAAGGAGTTCACCGTCGCGCTGTTGGCCGCATTTGCATGGCGGCGCGCGTTCGAGGGCATAGTCCAGACAGGTCGACACCCGAACCACGGGTGTCGGATCTCAGCGGGCGGCTCGGGGCCGTCCGCCCGGGAGGCCCCTTGCACCAGCCCGATCGTGCGATCACGGCACGGACGAAGAGGCGGAGGGCCGGTCGCCGGCCCCACGCGGGGCGGCCGTGGACCGGCATGGATCCTTCCGCCCTGCCGGGCCGTATCTCCCCGCCTTCCCCGCCCTCCCGGCACTGCTCCCACTCCGTCGCTCCCCGACCTCATCCGAGGGGGTACGTCCTTCCGTGGTGACCAGCACAAAGCGCCACAAGCCAGACCGGCGCACCTATGTCCTCGACACCAGCGTCCTGCTGGCCGACCCGAACGCTCTGACCCGCTTCGACGAGCACGAGGTCGTGCTCCCCATCGTGGTGGTCACGGAACTGGAGGCCAAGCGGCACCATCCCGAACTCGGCTACTTCGCCCGCCAGGCGCTGCGCCTGCTGGACGACTACCGGGTGAAGCACGGCCGCCTCGACGCCCCCATCCCGATCGGGGAACTCGGCGGGACGGTCCGTGTCGAGCTGAACCACTCGGACCCCAGCGTGCTGCCCAGCGGCTACCGCCTGGGGGACAACGACTCGCGCATCCTCGCGGTCGCCCGCAACCTCCAGGCCGAGGGGTACGACGTCACCGTCGTGTCGAAGGACCTGCCGCTCAGGATCAAGGCATCCTCGGTCGGCCTCCTCGCCGAGGAGTACCGGGCCGAGCTCGCCATCACGGAGAACTCCGGCTGGACCGGGATGTCCGAACTCACCCTCCCCGGTGAGCAGGTGGACATCCTCTTCGAGGAAGGGCACGTGTACGTCCCGGAGACCGACCTCCCCGTGCACACCGGGCTGACCATCCAGTCCGAGCGCGGCAAGGCGCTCGGCCGGGTCACCGCCGACGGCAGCATCCGCCTGGTGCGCGGCGACCGGGAGGCGTTCGGCATCAAGGGCCGCAGCGCCGAGCAGCGCATCGCGCTCGACCTGCTGCTCGACCCGGACGTCGGCATCGTCTCGATGGGCGGCCGGGCCGGCACCGGCAAGTCGGCGCTGGCGCTGTGCGCGGGCCTGGAGGCGGTCCTGGAGCGCCGTCAGCACCAGAAGGTGATGGTCTTCCGTCCGCTGTACGCGGTCGGCGGTCAGGAGCTGGGCTATCTGCCGGGTTCCGAGGCCGAGAAGATGAGTCCCTGGGCGCAGGCCGTCTTCGACACCCTCTCGGCGGTCACCAGCCGCGAGGTCATCGAGGAGGTCACCGCGCGCGGGATGCTCGAGGTCCTCCCGCTCACCCACATCCGCGGACGCTCGCTGCACGACGCGTTCGTGATCGTGGACGAGGCGCAGTCGCTCGAACGGAACGTGCTGCTGACCGTCCTGTCGCGGATCGGCGCCAACTCGCGGGTGGTGCTGACCCACGACGTGGCGCAGCGGGACAACCTGCGCGTCGGCCGTTACGACGGCGTGGTCGCCGTGGTCGAGAAGCTGAAGGGGCACCCCCTCTTCGCGCACGTCACCCTCACACGCAGCGAGAGGTCCCAGATCGCGGCACTCGTGACCGAAATGCTGGAGGACGGTCACATCTGATCCGGTAACGCACACTTGGCGCCGTCCGGCAAAGGCATAGGAGCCTAGCCGGGCGGCGCCTTCGTGTGTGGCGGTTTCCTGAAATCACTGGGCGCAAACGGGATGTGAGCTTTCACACGCAACACAGAATTGCCACCCGCCCTGGGGTTACGGCAGAGTCTCAGTCCTGTCAGGCCCCGCATACGGCACACGTGTACCCCCAGCGGTATGGCACAACAGCAGCATCTCCAACTCCATAACGACGCCGTATGCCGCCCGAGCACCACGCGGCGCTCCCTTCCGGGGAGTTGCCCACCGGGCCCGCGCCTCCCGTGACCCCGCAGTTGGGAGGCCAGTGTCAGGGGCACGATCGCGTCCGCCAGGGTCACCGAAGCGGACGGTGCTGGAAGGAAACCGTGTGAGCCGGATTTCGGTCCGGGGATTCGCAGTGGCCTCGGCCACCGCGGTCACCGCTGTCGGAAGCGTCGTCGGTGTTGCCTCGGGCAGCACCGCGCAGACCAACGACGCCGAGGCGACGGCAGCCGACGCGACGCTCCTCGCGGACATCCCCGCGTCTCAGCAGGCGCAGGTGCAGACCGCGTCCCTCACGCAGCAGGCCGACGCACAGGCCATCGCCGCGGACACGAGCGCCAAGAAGGACGCGGAGGCAGCGGCCCGCAAGGCCGCCGCCGAGACCGCGATCGCGAAGAAGGAGGCCGCCGAGCAGGCGGCCAAGGCCGCTGAGAAGCAGGCCAAGGAGCGCGCCGAGACGAAGGCGGCGGCGGCCAGCCGCGACGACGTCCGCGACTCCTCCTCCTTCCCCACCCAGACCAGCTACAGCGCGGCGCAGATCCAGGCGATGGCGCGTCAGATGGTGGCCGGCGACCAGTTCCAGTGCTTCAGCAACATCGTGGACCACGAGTCCAGCTGGAACTACCAGGCGGTGAACGCCTCCTCCGGCGCCTACGGTCTCTTCCAGGCCCTGCCCGCCGGCAAGTACGCCTCCGCCGGTGCCGACTGGCGCACCAACCCGGCCACCCAGATCAAGTGGGGCCTCAACTACATGAACGAGCGCTACCACAGCCCCTGCCAGGCCTGGTCGTTCTGGCAGGCCAACCACTGGTACTAGGCCCGCCGGCACACGTTCTTCCCAGCGCAGCCCCTCCCCGTCCTCGGGGGAGGGGCTTTCGCCCTGTACGGTCGTACCCGGAACGACTCCAGGGGGGAGTGGTGGCTAGCACCCGGGGCGCGGGGGAAGAGGACGGACATGTCGCGAGTACCAGGGTGGCTGGGCCGGCTCGGAGCCGGCCTCACCGAGATGAGCGAGCGCCTCGACGAACGCCGCGCGGAGGTGGAGAAGGACGGCACCGGGTCCGCCCGGCGCAGGCGGGCCGAGGTGCCCGCCGAGGAGCCGGTCCCGGCCCCGCGCCGGCCCGTGGCTCCGTCGGGCCCGCGTCCCGACCCGGCGCAGGCCGTGCCCTGGGGGGTGCGGGTCGCCGCCGAGGCCGGCTGGCGGCTGCTGGTGCTGGCCGGCACCCTGTGGGTGCTGATGCGGGTCATCAGCGCCATCCAGCTGGTGGTGTTCGCCTTCGTCATCGCCCTGCTGGTCACCGCGCTGCTCCAGCCCACGGTCGCCCGGCTCAGACGCCGCGGGGTGCCGCGCGGCCCGGCCACCGCGATGACCGCCGTCGCCGGCTTCGTCGTGATCGGCCTGATGGGCTGGTTCGTGACCTGGCAGGTGATGGAGAACATCGACACGCTCTCCACCCAGATACAGAGCGGCATCGACGACCTGCGCAACTGGCTGCTGAAGAGCCCGTTCCACGTCACCGACAAGCAGATCAACCAGATCGCCAAGAACCTCCGTGAGGCGATCGGCGCCAACGCCGACCAGATCACGTCCGCGGGCCTAGAGGGCGTCCAGGTCATCGTGGAGGCCCTCACCGGCATACTGCTGGTGTTCTTCTCGACGCTGTTCCTGCTCTACGACGGCGAGCGCATCTGGCAGTGGTTCCTGAAGCTGGTGCCCTCCGCCGCCCGTCCGGGTGTGGCCGGCGCCGGTCCGCGCGCCTGGCGCACCCTGACCGCCTACGTCCGCGGCACGGTCCTGGTCGCCCTCATCGACGCCGTCTTCATCGGCATCGGCATCTACTTCCTCAACGTGCCGATGGCCGTTCCGCTGGCCGTCTTCATCTTCCTGTTCTCCTTCATCCCGCTGGTGGGCGCGGTGGCCTCCGGTGCGCTCGCGGTGATCGTGGCGCTGGTGACGCAGGGTGTCTTCGCCGCCGTCATGACTCTCGCCGTGGTCCTCGCGGTCCAGCAGATCGAGGGACACGTCCTCCAGCCGTTCATCCTCGGCCGCGCGGTCCGTGTCCATCCGCTGGCGGTCGTGCTGACCGTGGCGGCCGGTGGCATGGTGGCCGGCATCGGCGGTGCCGTGGTGGCCGTACCGCTGGTGGCGGTGACGAACACGGTGGTCGGATACCTGCGGACCTACGCCCAGGAGGTCCAGGACGGTCCGGCGTCCGAGGACCAGCCGGCCGAGTCCGCCGGGTCCGCCGAGCCCGCCGGGTCCGCCGAGCCCGGCGGGGAGTCCGGCGACGGGACGGCCGAGGTCTCCCCCGAGGACATCCCCCTCGAAGACGCGCAGAACCCCGCCCACCGAGGGTGAGCGGGGTTCCGGTGAGCGGCTGTCCTACTCGGACAGCACCGCTTCCGCGTCGAGGGTGACGCCGACGGCCTGCACCACGGAGGCGATCTTGAACGCCTCCTGGACGGTCTCGCGCTCCACGCCGGCCTTGCGCAGCACCTGCTCGTGAGAGTCCAGGCACATGCCACAGCCGTTGATCGCGGAGACCGCGAAGGACCACAGCTCGAAGTCGACCTTCTCCACGCCCGGGTTGCCGATGACGTTCATCCGCAGGCCCGCGCGCAGGGTGCCGTACTCGTGGTCGGACAGCAGGTGCCGGGTGCGGTAGAAGACGTTGTTCATCGCCATCACCGCGGCGGCGGCCTTGGCGGCCGTGTACGCCTCGGGCGACAGGTTGGCCTTCGCCTCGGGCTCCAGCTCACGCAGCACGATCGGGGAGCGGGAGGCGATGGCGGTGGCCAGCACCGTGCCCCACAGCTGCTGCGCGGGCAGCTCGGAGTTGCCGATGACCGAGCCCAGGTTGAGCTTCAGGTCCTTGGCGTAGTCCGGTACCCGGGACTTCAGGGAGTCGAGCGACATGGGTCACTCACCAGCCAGCAGCGCGACCGGGTCAAGGGTCTCCTCGCCCTTGCTCCAGTTGCACGGGCACAGCTCGTCGGTCTGGAGGGCGTCCAGGACCCGCAGGACCTCCTTGGGGTTACGCCCCACGGAGCCGGCGGTGACCATCGTGAACTGGATCTCGTGGTTCGGGTCGACGATGAAGACGGCACGCTGCGCGAAGCCGTCCTCGCCCTCGATGCCCAGCGCGCGCATCAGCTCGTGCTTGGAGTCGGCCATCATCGGGAACGGCAGGTCGGTCAGGTCCGGGTGGTCCTTGCGCCACGCGTGGTGGACGAACTCGGAGTCACCGGAGAAGCCGAGGATCTGGGTGTCGCGGTCGGCGAACTCGTCGTTCAGCTTCCCGAACGCGGCGATCTCGGTGGGGCACACGAACGTGAAGTCCTTGGGCCACGCGAAGACGACCAGCCACTTGCCCTCGTAGGACTTGTGGTGGATCTGCTCGAACTCCTGACCCTTCTCCAGCGAGACGCAGGAGGTCAGTTCGAACTCGGGGAACTTGTCACCGACAGTGAGCACACGCTCTCCTTGCAGCGAAGGAACTTCCCTTTTGGGGTCGTTTCCCATGGGTTGGACGTGATTGATGTTGGCACAGGGTGCATTGATTAGGGAAATAGCTACACTCGGTCGTGTTGATCGGAGGCGGCTATCAGTGACCATCAGTAACGGAACCAAGCGGCGGCAGCCCAGCCTGGCGCAGCTGCGGGCCTTCGCCGCCGTGGCGGAGCACCTGCACTTCCGGGACGCCGCGGCGGCCATCGGGATGAGCCAGCCCGCCCTGTCCGGCGCGGTCTCGGCGCTGGAGGAGACCCTCGGTGTGACCCTCCTCGAGCGTACGACCCGCAAGGTGCTGCTCTCGCCCGCGGGGGAGCGGCTGGCCGTACGGGCCAGAGCGGTGCTGGACGCGGTCGGGGCGCTGCTGGAGGAGGCCGAGGCGGTCCGGGCGCCCTTCACGGGCGTGCTGCGGCTCGGGGTGATCCCCACGGTCGCGCCGTACCTGCTGCCGGCCGTGCTGCGGCTCGTCCACGAACGCTACCCGCACCTCGACCTCCAGGTGCACGAGGAGCAGACCGCCAGCCTGGTCGACGGCCTGCATTCCGGCCGGCTCGACCTGCTGCTGCTGGCCGTGCCCCTCGGTGTCCCCGGGGTCGTCGAACTGCCCCTTTTCGACGAGGACTTCGTGCTCGTCACCCCGCTCGACCACGCGCTCGGCGGCCGGGAAGGCATCCCGCGCGAGGCACTGAGGGAGCTGAACCTGCTGCTCCTGGACGAGGGCCACTGCCTGCGCGACCAGGCCCTGGACATCTGCCGGGAGGCCGGCCGCGCGGACGCGCCGGTCACCACCACGGCCGCCGGACTGTCCACGCTGGTCCAGCTGGTGGCGGGCGGCCTGGGCTGCACCCTGCTGCCGCGCACCGCGCAGAAACTGGAGACCACCCGCAGCAGCCAGCTGCTGACCGGCTACTTCGCCGAACCCGCCCCCAGCCGCCGCGTCGCCTTCGCGATGCGGGCCGGCGCGGCCCGCGCCGCCGAGTACGAGGAGCTGGCCGCGGCCCTGCGCGAGGCGCTGCGCGCCCTGCCGGTGCGAGTCGTGGACGACGACGCCTGAGACACGGAAGGGCTCCTTCCCGGGGGAACGATCCCCCGGGAAGGAGCCCTGACGCGGTCCGGTGCGCCTACTCCGTCCGCAGCCCCTCCGGCCGCATCAGCCGTGCCAGCGGCGGCAGGCTCAGCAGAGTGACCGTGAGGACCACGGCCGCGCCGACACCGGTCATCGACAGCACGCTCGCCCAGTCGACCGACACCGGGGTGTCCGTCATCCTCAGCAGCACCGCGCCGAGACCCAGGCCCACCCCCGCGGCCAGCAGCAGGCCCAGCGTGATGGGCACCGCCGTCTGCCACAGCACCGACAGGCCCAGCGTGCGGCGCCGGGTGCCGAAGGCGACCAGCGACGACAGCAGCTTGCGCCGCTCGCGCAACTGCTCCAGCTGGGAGACCAGCAGGCTGGCCCCGATCAGCGCCAGCACCCCGGCCGCGCCGATGAACAGGCCGGTGCGCAGCGAGGTGTACTTCCGGGACTGCTGGGTCGAGGACCACTGCCACGCGTTGGCCAGGGGGTCCACCCGCGCGGCCGTGTTGCGCGCGTACTCCTCCGCGTCCGGCACCGACGGGTCGGTACGGATGTATACCTGGCTGTACAGCGTCGGGGTGGCCGCGGCGGGCAGGGCGGAGGGGGTGGCCAGCAGGCCCCCGACGCCGGTGTTCAGAGCGTCCTTGCGGACGGTGACCTGCGGCAGTCCGGCCGGCACCCTCCAGGGGATCTCGCGTCCGGGATCGGCGTCCGAGTAGGTGGGGTCGAGGAAGCCGCGCCCGCCCGACCGGCGCAGGGCGCGCAGGCCTTCGTCGCCGTTGCCGCCGTGCACGCTGAACAGGTCGCCGTCCCGGCAGGACGGCAGATGGGCCAGCTCGCGCAGCGCCGCGCAGTCGCCGACGGTGACAACCGTGGTGTCCTGGGGGTCGCGGCGCCGGTCGCCGAGCCCGCCGGTGGAGATCGCCACCGCCGCCCTGACGCCCTTGGTCCGCGCCAACTCCCGCCCGGCGACCCGCACCGGCGTCCGGCCGGAGAGGTCGACCTCCATCTGCACCCGCCCGGGGTCGCGGCCGGTCTCCTTCGTGTACTGGCCGTCCACGCCCGCGAACAGCATCTGGAGGGCGATCGCCCCGGCCACCGCCACGGCGATGCCGTTGACCATCCGGGCCGCCGAGCCGCTGCTCACCTGGAGCCGCCGGACGGCCAGCTGCCAGGACACCGAGCCCGGGCCGAGCCGGGCCACGACCGCCTCCACCAGCCAGGGCAGCAGCGCGGTCACGCCGACGAGGAGCAGCATCACCCCGCCGACGACCAGGTACTGGTTGAAGTCGCCGTGGGAGCGGCCGTTCCCGATCATCGGGTACAGCATCGCCAGGCCCGCCAGCGGCAGCAGCAGCCGCCACCACAGGCGCCGCCGGGCCGGCCTGGCCGCCCGCACCACGCCGAGCGGTTCGACGACCACCCCGCGCATCGCCAGCAGCGTCACCAGCACCGCGGACGCCGGGACCGCGACCGCCACCAGCGCGACCAGCGCGGGCGAGGGGTTCAGGTAGCTCGGGAAGAAGCTCTCGCCCAGCACCTCGACGGAGCCCGCCACCTGACGTCCGATCAGGAAGAACACCGTACCGACGACCAGTCCGAGCAGTGCTCCGGCCAGCGCCTCGCCGGCCGCGATCCGGCGGGTCATCCGGCTGTCGGAGCCCACCAGCCGCAGCGCGGCCAGCCGGCGGTCGCGCCGTTCGCCGCCGAACCGTACGGCCGCGGCGATGAACACGGCGACCGGCATCAGCAGCACCACGAACACGACCAGCATCAGCAGGATGAGCACCGGGTCGGCCCGCTCGGTCGTCGGGTGCGGGTCCCCGAACGCGGTCAGCCGCTGCACCTGCGAACTGTTCGGCTTCACCGCCAGGCCCTTCGCGCCGGCGTAGTAGGCCAGTTCGTGCGACCCGATCAGGCCGGGCTCGGTGATCGTGCCGGTGATCCGGTACGGGATCCGCTCCCGCAGCAGCTTCGCCCCGTCCGAGGCGAGCAGCTCCTTCAGCGCGGGGGAGGCGGCCATCTCACCCTTCGCCGGGAAGTGGTCCACCCCCGGCGGCAGCGGCGCCCGGGGGCCCTCGGCCTCCAGCAGCCGGCCCCGGATGTCCTTCGTTCGCCACTTGGTGTCGGTGGTGGCGACCAGGACGGTGTGCTCGCTCCTGGGCGGTACGGCCGCGTTGTAGGTGAGGTCCTGGCGGGCCTGCTCGCGCTGGTGGCGCACGGTCAGCACGTTCGGCAGCGCGGTCGTCAGCAGCAGCAGGGCCACGCCCAGGCCGACGCCGACCGCCGTCAGGAGCATCCGGACCCATCCCTCGCGCCCGCCGGTGCAGGCGAACCGGATACCCATGCCGAGGTCCCGGGCCCACTGCCGCACGTTCATACGGCGCGCTCCATGTCGCGTGACTTCCCGTCGCGTACGACGATCTCCCGGTCGGAGTAGGCGGCCACCCGGGCCTCGTGCGTGACCAGCACGACGGCCGCGTTGGTGGAGCGGGCGGCGTCGGTCAGCAGTTCCATGACGCGCTCGCCGTTCAGGGAGTCCAGCGCGCCGGTCGGCTCGTCGGCGAACAGCACCCGCGGCTGGGTGACCAGCGCCCGCGCGACCGCGACCCGCTGGCCCTGGCCGCCGGAGACCTCGCCGGGCCGCTTGCCCCCGAGGTCGTCGACCTCCAGGCGTTCCATCCAGGTCAGCGCGGCCCGCTCGGCGGCCTTGCGGGGGGTGCCGTTCAGGCGCAGCGGCAGCGCCACGTTCTCCACGCAGGTCAGTTCGGGCACGAGCTGGCCGAACTGGAAGACGAAGCCGAACTCGCTGCGGCGCAGCGCGCTGCGCCGGGCGTCGCTCAGGCCGGCCAGTTCACGGCCGTCGTAGGTGATGGAGCCGGAGTCGGGCGGCACGATGCCGGCGAGGCAGTGCAGCAGCGTCGACTTGCCGGACCCGGACGGGCCCATCACGGCGACGACCTCGCCGGGGTGGATGGAGAATTCGGCGCCGTCGAGCGCGACCGTGGGGCCGTAGGACTTGCGCAGGTTCTCGGCGGCGAGCAGGGAGCCGGGCGGCGGGGTCATCGGGCCACCTCCTCACGGAGCTTGTCCAGGCGTGCCGCGGTCAGCTCCAGCCAGCGCAGGTCGGCCTCCAGGTGGAACAGGGCGTGGTCGCAGATCAGCTGGTCGGCGAGGTCGCCCCGGCGCTTGCGGTCGGTCAGGATCCGCATGCTGCGCAGGTGCTCGGCGCGCTGGGTGTCGAGGACGGTGGAGGCGTCCCGGTGGGTGAGGAGGGCGAGGACGACCTTGGTGTAGAGGGTCGACTGGAGGTATTCCTCCGGCTTCTCCGGGGTGGCGAGCCAGTGCTCCACGTCGGTGACGCCGGCGTCGGTGACGGCGTACCGCTTGCGCTCGGGCCCGCCGCCCGCCTCGATCCCGTCGACTTCCACGAGGCCGTGCTTCAGCAGCCGCGACATCGTGGAGTAGACCTGGCCGTAGTGCAGCGGCCGGTCGTGACCGAACTTCTCGTCGAAGGCCCGCTTGAGGTCGTAACCATGGCGCGGGCCGGACTCCAGGAGTCCTAGGAGGGTGTGACCGATGGACATGTGGAGCACTGTACACACGGTGTATACGCGGGATGTATACACCGCGTGGACAGCTCGTGGCAGGCGGTACGGGGCCGCAGGTGGGGGGCGATTGTCACGGTTCTGACACAGGCGGCCGGCCCCGGCGGGGCAGCGGCCCGGTGTCCTTGGGCAGCCGCCCCGCGTCGGCCAGCGCCTGGCGCAGCAGGAACTCGATCTGCGCGTTGGCCGACCGCAGCTCGTCCCCGGCCCACCGGGCCAGCGCCTCGTACACCGACGGGTCCAGCCGCAGCAGCACCTGCTTGCGCTGTCGCGGCCGGCGCTTCGGGGTCTCCGGCGTCTCGGGGGAGTCCGGGGAGTCCGGGGGGTCCGGGGCCGTCCGGTCCGTCACTGGTAGAGCGTTCCGGTGTTGAGGACGGGCTGCGGGGCGCGGTCGCCGCACAGCACCACCATCAGGTTCGACACCATCGCCGCCTTCCGCTCGTCGTCCAGCTCCACGATGTCCGCCTCCGCGATCCGGGCCAGCGCCGCCTCGACCATGCCCACCGCGCCGTCGACGATCTGCCGCCGGGCCGCGACGACCGCTCCCGCCTGCTGCCGCTGGAGCATCGCCGAGGCGATCTCGGGGGCGTACGCGAGATGCGTGAAGCGCGACTCGATGACCCTCACCCCGGCCGCCTCCACCCGCGCCTGGAGCTCGACGGCCAGCTTCTCGGTGATCTCCTCGGCGTTGCCGCGCAGCGACAGGCCGTCCTCCTCGTGGGCGTCGTAGGGGTACTCGATCGCGATGTGCCGCACGGCCGTCTCGGTCTGCGTGGCGACGAACTCGGCGAAGTCGTCCACCTCGAAGGTGGCCTGCGCGGTGTCCTGGACCTTCCAGACCACGACCGCGGCCAGCTCGATCGGGTTGCCGTAGGCGTCGTTGACCTTCAGGACCGCCGTCTCGTGATTGCGCACCCGGGTGGAGATGCGGGTGCGGGAGGTGAAGGGGTTCACCCAGCGCAGGCCGTCCTGCCGGATCGTGCCCCGGTAGCGCCCGAAGAGCTGGACGACCCGGGCCTGGCCCGGCGCCACCGTGTTCAGGCCGCGCATCGCGACGAGGGCCGCCAGCAGGACGAGGACGCCGGCGGTGATCAGGCCGCCGCGGGTGCCGGGGGAGGAGGTCGCTCCGGAGGCGGCGAACAGGGCGACCGCGGCGCCGAGGCCGAGCAGCCCGAACAGCAGGGCGAGCCCGCCGCCGATGCTGTGGGCGGCGAACTCCCGCACCTTCGGGGCGGGCATCTCGGGGATGTCGGCGGTGGCGGCCGGCTCGGATATGGACACAGGGGACCCCCGGTTCTGGTGCGGCCGGGCACGGTGTGCGCCCAGACCTCTATCTAAGTGATAGCACTTTAAGTCGCCAGGCAACCCTGCACCACCCATTTGTCGTCGGTTCCTTGGGAGTGGGTGCTGATTGTCACGTCCGTAAAAGAACGGATCAGACGCCCTTTGTCATATAGAGGGGTGTTAGCTTTCGGAGCTGACCCCGAGACGGAAGCGAGCGTAGGGACCCATGGGACGAGCGGAAGAGAGACGAGCGCGACAGGGCGGCCACCGCGCGGCGCCCCGGCGCCGCCCCACGCCCGGCCCCACGCCCACCGACTCGACCCGCATCGGGCCCGCCCCCGGCGGCAAGCCCGCCCGGGGCCTCATACGCCGGATATTCACCTGGAAGAAGATCCTCGGGACCTTCTTCGGCATGTGCCTGCTGGTGATCGCGGGCTTCATCGGGCTCTACCTGTACGTGGACATCCCGGCCGGCAACGCCGCCGCCCAGCAGCAGAGCAACGTCTACAAGTTCAGTGACGGCACGGTCCTCGCCCGCGACGGACACGTCAACCGCGAGATCGTCAGCCTCGCCAAGGTGCCCCGCAAGGTCCAGCTCACCTTCGTCGCCGCCGAGAACAAGAGCTTCTACCACGACTCCGGCGTCGACTTCCGAGGCACCGCCCGCGCCCTGGTCAACACGCTCTCGGGCAAGGGCAGGCAGGGTGGTTCCACGATCACCCAGCAGTACGTCAAGAACTACTACCTCAACCAGGACCAGACCGCCACGCGCAAGCTGAAGGAACTGGTCATCGCGCTGAAGGTGGACCGCGAGAAGTCCAAGGACGACATCCTCGCCGGCTACATCAACACCAGCTACTACGGCCGCAACGCCTACGGCATCCAGGCCGCCGCCCAGGCCTACTACCGCGTGGACGCCCAGGACCTCACCGTCGAGCAGGGCGCCTACCTCGCCGCGCTGCTCCAGGCCCCGAGCCAGTACGACTGGGCGGTCGCCACACCCACCGGCAAGCGGCTGGTCACCGCGCGCTGGAACTACGTCCTGGACAACATGGTCGAGGAGGGCTGGCTGCCCAAGGCCAAGCGCGCCGCCCTGCACTTCCCCGTGCCGAAGGAACCCAAGGGCGCCCCCGGCCTCGGCGGACAGAAGGGCTACCTCGTCGAGCTGGCCAACCAGCAGCTGGAGCAGCAGCTCATGACGCAGCAGGGACTCACCCCGTCCCAGGCGGAGAACGCGGTCGTCCACAAGGGCTGGACCATCACCCTCAACGTCGACCGCAAGAGGCAGGCCGCGCTGGAGAGGGCCGTCAAGACCCAGCTCACCGGCAAGCTCGACAAGAAGAAGCGCAAGGTCGACGGCGCCATCCAGGCCGGCGCGGTCTCCGTCGACCCCGGGACGGGCAGGATCGTCGCGCTGTACGGCGGCAGGAACTACTACGACCACTACTTCGACAACGCCACCCGCCGGGACTACCAGCCCGCCTCGACGTTCAAGCCGGTCATCCTCGCCGCGGCCCTGGACGGCGCCGCCACCACGCAGGACGGCACGCGGATCAACGCCGACACCCTCTACGACGGCACCAGCCGCCGCCCGGTCGTGGACCACGGCTCCCGCGTCGGCTTCGCCCCGCCCAACGAGGACGACGTCAGTTACGGCAAGATCACCGTCCAGCAGGCCATGAACAAGTCCGTCAACTCCGTCTTCGCGCAGATGGGTGTGGACGTGGGCATGGAGAAGGTCATGAGCACGGCCGGCAGGCTCGGCATGGACACCAAGGGCATGCAGGCGGTGCCCGCACAGACCCTGGGCTCGATGGGCGCCAGCCCGGTGGAGATGGCCGGCATCTACGCCACCTTCGCCAACCACGGCCACAAGGTGACGCCGACGATCATCAAGGCGGCCGAGAACAGGGGCCGTCCGGTCCGGATACCGGACCCGCTCGGCGGCCCGGTGATCAGCCGTACGGCCGCCGACACGGTCACCTCGGTGCTCACCGGCGTGGTGGACGACGGCACGGCCAAGCGGTCCGTGGCGGACAACCCGCTGCGCGACGGCCAGGAGGTGGCGGGCAAGACCGGCACCTCCGACGAGAACAAGTCGGCCTGGTTCACCGGCTACACCCCGGACCTGGTCACCTCGGTCGGCTTGTTCGGCGAGGACCCGAAGACCCGGGCCCATGTGTCGATGACGGGCGCGACCGGCCTGCTCCCGGCGCCTGGCCGGATCAACGGCGGCGGCTACCCGGCGCAGATCTGGGCCGCCTACACCTTCGGCGTGACGGACAGGGCCACGTTCGACCTGGAGACCACCCAGGGCGCGGCCGTCGAGCCGACCCCGACGACGCCGACATGGACGCCCACCACCCCGACCCGGACGCCGTCGCAGACGCCGAGCAGCGCGCCCCCGACATCCTCGACGCCGTCGCACAGCCCGTCGCAGACGCCGTCCACGACCCCGTCGCAGACGCCGTCCGAGACCCCGAGCCGGACGCCGACGAGCCGGCCACCGACCACCCCCACCACACAGGACCCGCTCGACCCCGCCCCCGACGCCGGTCTCGGCGGATAGCGGCGCGGGACACGCGACGGCGAAGGGCGCCCGGAACTCTCCGGGCGCCCTTCGCCGTCAGCGGCGTCCGCGGGGCCTCAGCCCCGGTTCAGCTCGAACCACACCACCTTGCCGGTGCTCAGCCGGGTCGCACCCCAGCGCCGGGCCAGCCGGTTGACCAGGTACAGACCGCGCCCGTCCTCGTCCGTGGCCCGTGCCTGCCTCAGCCGCGGCAGCTGCGGCACGTCGTCGCCGACCTCGCAGCGCAGCACGTCCGTGCGCAGCAGCCGCAGGGTCACCGGCCGGGACGCGTACCGTACGGCGTTCGTCACGACCTCGCTGACCAGCAGCTCCACCGAGTCCGTCAGGTCCTCCAGGTCCCAGCGGGACAGCGCGCGCCGGGCCAGCCGGCGGGCCTGCCCGGGGGCGGAGTCCTCCGGCTGCAACGTCCAGTACGCGACATCGCTCGGCGCGATCCCGTCGAAGCGGGCGGCGAGCAGCGCGATGTCGTCGTCCCGGTCGCCCGGGCCGAGCATGTCCAGCACCTCGTCGCACAGCGCCTCAAGCGGCGGCGGATGGTCCGGGCCGGTCAGCTGCGCGGTCGCGGCCAGCTTCTCCCGCAGCTGCTCTATGCCGGTCCACACGTCCCGCAGCCGGGACTCCACCAGCCCGTCGGTGTACAGCAGCAGGGTCGCGCCCGCCGGCGCGTCCAGCTCGACCGCCTCGAAGTCCACCCCGCCGACACCGATCGGCGCGCCCGGCGGCACCCGCAGCACCTCGGCGCGCCCGCCCAGGTGCAGCAGCACGGGCGGCGGATGACCGGCGTTGGCGATGGTGATGCGGTGCGTGACCGGGTCGTATACCGCGTACAGGCAGGTCGCCATGCGGTCGGTGCCCAGCCGCTGCGCCTGCTCGTCCAGGTGGTGCAGCACCTCTTGCGGGGGCAGGTCCAGCCCGGCCAGCGTCTGCGCGGTCGTGCGCAGCTGGCCCATGATGGCCGCCGAGGTCATGGAGTGCCCCATCACGTCGCCGACGACCAGCGCGACCCGGCTGCCGGGCAGCGGGATCGCGTCGTACCAGTCGCCGCCGACCCGCGCGGTCTCCGCCGCCGGCAGATACCGGGAGGCCAGCCGGACACCGGTCGGGCGGGGCAGGGTCTCGGGCAGCATGGTGCGCTGGAGCTCGTCGGCGATGTACGCCTCACGGCCGTACAGCACCGCCTTGTCGATGCCGAGCGCGCTGTGGGTGGCCAGCTGCGCGGCCACCAACAGGTCGTCCGCCTCGAACGCCGGCCGGTCCGGGCGGCGCAGGAACAGGGCCGCCCCGATCACCCGGCGCCGGCCGCGCAGCGGCGCCAGGATCGCGCGCTGCCCGCCCGGCACAACCGCCTCGCCGCCCTCACCGAGCAGTTCCGGCAGCGCGGCCCGGGCGGCGGGCGCGTCCGCGAACACCGGGCGCACCCCGCGCAGCACCTCGTTCAGCGCGCCGCCCGGCCGCACCTCGCACAGCTCGGTGGTCAGCGACGACAGCTCCGCCAGCGCGGTCGGCTCCGGCTCCGGATCGAACGCGGGCGGCAGCAGCGCCCCTTCGGTGTCGCGCTCCTCCGGGATCCGGTCGGTGCGGCGCAGCCGCAGCACCACCGGGCCCGTGGGCCGCTCGTCACCGACCGGCAGCGGGTCGCGCAGATAGACCAGGATGGCGTCGGAGAACGTCGGCACGGTGGCCCGGCACAGGCCCATCACGATCTCGTCCAGGTCGAGTCCGCGGGCGATCCGCCGGGTGGCGGCGCCCACGAACCGCAGCCGGTCCCCGTCCCGCCGCATCGGCATCGGCCGCCCCGGCGGCAGCCCCCGTCCGGTACGGCGCTCCTCACCGGCCGGCGTCCGTTCCTGCTCGGCGCCGGGCTGCGCCGGGATGGCCTCCGGCGCGGGCCGCGGGCGATGGGCGCCGGGCTCGGCGGTGGCGGGCTGGGAGTGCTCGGGGCCGTTGACTGGGGGCTCCTTCCCCTTGCCGTCCTGTCCCTTGCCGCGGGGCGTGGCCGTGCCCGCGGCGGACGGCGTTCCGTCGGCCCGGGTCTGCACCGGTAACGCCGGGGCGCCGAGGGGCTCCGGGGAACGCAGGAGTGCCCCGCGGCGCTCCGCGGGGTCGACGCCCGGCTGGGGGCGTTCGAAGGAGGTGGGCTGCTCCGTCACGCGTGTCGCATCCATCCGTCCGGGGCCAAGGGCAGTTGGACCCGCCGAAATTCCGATACCCGCAATACGTGCCCCAGGAACGGAATTCCCGCGTGGTCGGGGGTGGTACCTGTGCCGGCGGCGAGGTCTGCGCGGCCCGCGGCGGTGTCGCCGCAGGTCCTCGCGGTGGTGCCGTGGTGCCCCTCGCTCACGTCCTGCCGCCCCTCGGTGACGTTCGGTCAAGCCCGGCGATCGTTCCGGGAATTGGTGTGGTGCGCCCTTGCGGAGGACGATCCTACGTTTCTTGCCGGGGGGCGCATCAAGGGTCTCATGAGGACACGTGCGCAGGCGTACGGTCCCAGTCCTCGGGGAGAGAAGGTACCGTCCAGGACGGGTCCGGGCGCCAGTGCTCCCAGCCGTCCGAGAACGGCGCCCCCCAGGCGCGGATCACCTCGACCGCCTGCCGGCCGGCCGCCCGCACCCGCTCGGCGGTCTCCGCGTCCATCAGCCCGTCGCGCTGGGCCTGCGCGAACTCGTCCTCGTCCCGCCAGTGCCAACCGCGGTCCGGGTGCACGGAGATGTCCAGGAAGTGGTCCTCGGAGTCCACCCCGTGCGCCCAGCGGGCCAGCGGCTGCTCCAGGTTCACGTACCAGTTCTTGAACCGCCAGCCCGGATCCCAGAACAGCCACACCGACCACGGCCGGCCGGGCTGGGCCAGCTTGAGCACGCCCGTGCCGAACCAGCGGTCCCGCTGGACCGTACGCGGCTTGGTGTAGCGGGACTCCAGCGGCTCCAGGTGCACGGGCGTACCGTCCGCCAGGACCGGCTTCACGCACTCGGTGCCGGGAGCCAGCCACACCGCGAGGAGTTCCGCGTCATCCCGTACGACGGTGACGGGCCGGGCGATGTGGACGTGTTCCCCGGCGTTCTCCCGGTACCGCCACAGGATCTGTGTCCCGGGTGTCCAGTACGCCGCAGGTTCCGCCGCCGCTCGTGTCATCGCTCCGTCGTCCGCCATGGACAGATATTAGGTGCCCCGCTCATGCGATGCTGCGGCGCACGTCACGGTGGTACGGCCGTGGCCGGAAAGGTGCGCCCGCGGTCAGGGGCGCGTCATCCGCAGCACGTCCAGCGCCTCGTCGAGCTGCTCCAGGGTGAGGTCGCCGCGCTCCACGTACCCGCCCTCCAGGACGACTTCGCGGATCGTCCTGCGTTCGGCGAGGGACTTCTTGGCGACCTTCGCGGCCTCCTCGTAGCCGATGTACTTGTTCAGCGGGGTCACCACGGACGGCGAGGACTCGGCGTACTCGCGGGTGCGTTCGCGGTCCGCGGTGATGCCGTCGACCGTCCGGTCGGCCAGCAGCCGCGAGGCGTTGGCGAGCAGCCGGATCGACTCCAGGACGTTCTTGGCGATGACCGGGAGCATCACGTTCAGCTCGAAGTTGCCGGCGGCCCCGGCGGTGGTGATGGTGACGTCGTTGCCGATGACCTGCGCGGCCACCATCAGCACGGCCTCGGGGACGACCGGGTTGACCTTCCCCGGCATGATCGAGGAGCCGGGCTGGAGGTCGGGCAGCCGGATCTCGGCGAGACCGGTGCGCGGCCCGGACGACATCCAGCGCAGATCGTTGGCGATCTTCGTCAGACCGACCGCGATGGTCCGCAGCTGCCCGCTGGTCTCGACGACCCCGTCCCGGGCACCCTGCGCCTCGAAGTGGTCGCGGGCCTCGGTCAGCGGCAGCCCGGTGACCCGCGCGACCTCCTCGATGACCGCGGCGGAGAAGCCGGGCGGGGTGTTGATGCCGGTGCCGACCGCCGTGCCGCCCAGCGGCAGTTCCGCCAGCCGGGGCAGCGAGGCGCGCAGCCGCTCGACGCCGTACCGCACCTGGGCCGCGTAACCGCCGAACTCCTGACCGAGCGTCACCGGCGTCGCGTCCATGAGGTGGGTGCGGCCCGACTTCACCACGTCGGCGTACTCCCCGGACTTGCGCTCCAGGGACGCGGCGAGGTGCTCCAGGGCCGGGATCAGGTCATGGGTGACGGCCGAGGTCGCCGCGATGTGCAGGGAGGACGGGAAGACGTCGTTGGACGACTGCGAGGCGTTGACGTGGTCGTTGGGGTGCACGTCCCGGCCGAGCCGCTCGCTCGCCAGCGTCGCGACGACCTCGTTGGTGTTCATGTTGGACGAGGTCCCCGAGCCCGTCTGGAAGACGTCCACCGGGAAATGCTCGTCCCACCGGCCGTCGGCGACCTCCCCGGCCGCCTCCTGGATCGCCTCCGCGACCTCCTTGTCCAGCACACC
Source organism: Streptomyces sp. NPDC028722 (assembly GCF_040637655.1). Taxonomy (NCBI): domain Bacteria; kingdom Bacillati; phylum Actinomycetota; class Actinomycetes; order Kitasatosporales; family Streptomycetaceae; genus Streptomyces; species Streptomyces sp. NPDC028722. The sequence continues at coordinate 195,801 of NZ_JBEZWU010000005.1, read as the reverse complement.
CAGCTCGGCGTTCACCTTCGCCGCCGCCGCCTTGATGCGGGCCAATGCCTCGATGTGCGCCCGCTCGATGCGCTGCCCGGAGACGGGGAAGTTCTCGACGGCACGCTGGGTCTGTGCCCGCCACTTGGCATGGGCCGGTACCCGGACCTCACCCATCGAGTCGTGCTCGGTCCGGTACTGCGGCTCTTCGCTCGTCATCGTCCTACCTCCGCACACGTGAGCAGCTGACGCGGAACCCGTATTCCCCGCCGGCCCCCACGAGTACACCCCGCCGGCGGCGACCGCTCCGCGAGACGCCGTACGGGACGCGGGGAGCCCCCGGCCGGCGGCCGGGGGCTCCCGTCACACGTCGCGTCACCGGGTCAGCCGAGGCCGGGCCCGCGCACCGGGATGGACGTGAAGGTCGGCTGCGGCGCCGGGTCCTGGAAGAAGTCGTTGCCCTTGTCGTCCACCACGACGAACGCCGGGAAGTCCTCGACCTCGATCTTCCAGACGGCCTCCATGCCCAGCTCCTCGTACTCCAGGACCTCGACCTTCTTGATGCAGTCCTGGGCGAGGCGGGCGGCGGGGCCGCCGATGGAGCCGAGGTAGAAGCCGCCGTGCGTGTGGCAGGCGTCGGTGACCTGCTTGCTGCGGTTGCCCTTGGCGAGCATCACCTTCGAGCCGCCCGCCGCCTGGAACTGCTCGACGTAGGAGTCCATGCGGCCGGCCGTCGTCGGGCCGAAGGAACCGGAGGCGTAGCCCTCGGGGGTCTTCGCCGGGCCCGCGTAGTACACCGGGTGGTCCTTCAGGTACTGCGGCATCTCCTCGCCCGCGTCCAGCCGCTCCTTGATCTTGGCGTGCGCGATGTCGCGGGCCACGACCAGCGGGCCGGTCAGGGACAGCCGGGTCTTCACCGGGTACTTGGACAGCTCGGCGAGGACCGTGTCCATCGGCTGGTTCAGGTCGATCCGCACGACGTCGCCGGCCTCGTCGAGGTGCTCGTCCGTCGTCTCCGGCAGGAAGCGCGCCGGGTCGGTCTCCAGCTGCTCCAGGAAGACGCCCTCGGCGGTGATCTTCGCGACGGCCTGGCGGTCGGCCGAGCAGGAGACGGCGATCGCGACCGGGCAGGACGCGCCGTGGCGGGGCAGGCGGACCACCCGCACGTCGTGGCAGAAGTACTTGCCGCCGAACTGCGCGCCGATGCCGATCCTCTGGGTCAGCTCGAAGACCTTCTCCTCCAGCTCCTTGTCCCGGAAGCCGTGGCCGAGCGGTGAGCCCTCGGTGGGCGCGTTGTCCAGGTAGTGCGCGGAGGCGTACTTCGCGGTCTTCAGCGCGTACTCGGCGCTGGTGCCGCCGACGACGATCGCCAGGTGGTACGGCGGGCAGGCGGCCGTACCGAGCGAACGGATCTTCTCCTCCAGGAACTTCATCATGGAGGCCTCGTTCAGGACGGCCTTCGTCTCCTGGTACAGGAAGGACTTGTTGGCCGAGCCGCCGCCCTTCGCCATGAACAGGAACTTGTAGGCGCCGCCGTCCGTCGCGTACAGCTCGATCTGGGCGGGCAGGTTGGAGCCGGTGTTCTTCTCCTCCCACATGGTGAGCGGAGCCATCTGCGAGTAGCGCAGGTTCAGCTTGGTGTAGGCGTCGTAGATGCCGTGCGAGAGGTGCTTCTCGTCCTCGCCCCGGGTGAGGACGTTCTGCCCGCGCTTGCCCATGACGATCGCCGTGCCGGTGTCCTGGCACATCGGCAGCACGCCGGCCGCCGCGATGTTCGCGTTCTTCAGCAGGTCCAGCGCCACGAACTTGTCGTTGCCCGACGCCTCGGGGTCGTCGATGATGCGGCGCAGCTGCGCGAGGTGGGCCGGGCGCAGGTAGTGCTGGATGTCGTGGATCGCCTCCTCGGCCAGCTTGCGCAGCGCCTGCGGCTCCACCGTGAGGAACGTCCGCCCGTCGGGCCCCTCCACCGTGGAGACGCCCTCGGACGTCACCAGCCGGTACGGAGTGGTGTCCTCTCCTTGCGGGAGCAGATCGGTGTACGCGAACTCAGGCATCTCTCAGCCCATTCCTCACTCTGACGGACGGCCGCCCGCCGACGCTGGCGGGCCTCACCAGCCTAGAACCTGCCGCCGGCACGGAACCTGTGAGGTGAGGCTCAGCGGCTGTGACCTGACGCTCACCGCGGCGACGTACGGCGCAGTCGCGACACAACCGGGGTCGTCCACACCCCTGGTCGCGATCTATCGCGTTTCGGTACGCTGCTGCCGTGGACCTTCAGAAGCAGGCTCAGCCCCGGGACACCGCGCCGCGCGTCGCCGAGCTGCGCGCCTCGGACGCCGACCGTGACCGCACCGCCGACATCCTCCGCGAGGGCCTCGCGGAGGGCCGGCTGACCGCCGAGGAGCACGCCGAGCGGGTGGAGGGCGTGCTGCACGCCAAGACGGTGGGTGAGCTGGAGGTCTTCGTCCGGGACCTGCCCGCAGCCCACGAGCGGCCCGCCGCCCCCGCCTACGCGCCCCGCCCCGTGCCGGGCGCGATACCGGAGGAGGCCGACGCCGGCGTGGTGGCGGTGTTCAGCAGCGCCGTGCGCCGGGGCCGCTGGCGCGCGGGGCGCCGGCTGCACGCGTACGCGGTCTTCGGCAGCGTCGAGATCGACCTCAGCGAGGCGATCTTCGAGTACCAGCAGGTGGTGATCAAGGCGGTCTCCGTCTTCGGTGACGTCCAGATCCGCGTCCCGGAGAACGTCTCGCTGCGCGGCACCGGGGGCGGCGTCCTCGGCAACTTCGAGGTGAGCCCGCTCGACTCGGCCGACTCCCGGGCACCGGTGGTCTACGTCGACGGCTGGGCCGTCCTCGGCAACGTGGAGGCGCGGCCCCGGCGGGGCAGGCTGGTCGCGGACATCCTGGAGCGCGTCCAGGACAAGGTCGACCGCAAGCTCCGCAGACACCTGGGGCATTGACCCGGGGGCGTGAAGGAGACGCCGCGCGCCCGCTGTCGGGAACTCTGTGCATAGGCGCGCGCACAGCGGGTAGGCCTTGCTGCATCGTCTCTCGCTCGCGAAGCCGTCGTCAGGAGTAGACCGTGCAGCAACCGCCGCATTCGTCTGTGCAAGTAGCTGCCGTCCCGGCGCAGCGGCTGCCGGCGCGGGACAGGGACCAAGACGCCGCCTGGCACACCGAGGCGGTGTGCCGGCGCGACGAGGCCGGCCTGTTCTTCGCCCCGTCGAAGGAGCCGACCGCCGCCCGGCTCTCCCGCGAGGACGCGGCCAAGCGCGTCTGTTCCCGCTGCCCGGTCATGGTCGAGTGCCGCGAACACGCACTCCTCCAGCCCGAGCCCTACGGCGTCTGGGGCGGCCTCACGGCGGCCGAACGCCGTGTGGTCCTCGCCCGGCGCCGCCGCCGCGACATGGACCTCAAAAAGACGGCCCGCCCCGCCCCCAACCGCATAGCAGGCTGACCGCCACCAACAGGGGCGCCCCCTCACCCAGGGGGCGCCTTGTCGTTCGCGCACGTGCTGGGGGCGGCTTCGGCGCGGAGCGGGGCGTTCAGGCGGGTGGCTGGGCGGCGCGGGGTGCGCGTGGCGCTGGGCCAGGGGCCGGGCCGGGCTGTGCCGGCAGGCGGCTGGGGGGCGGGGCGTGTGCGTCGCCGTTCCGCCCGGCGCCCGGTCCCGCCGACCGGGCGCGGCTGGGCCGTGGGTCGATCCCCGGTACGCGGTCGTGCGGTGGGCCGCGCCGAGGCCGCGGTTGGGGCGTGGCCGTAACCAGGTGACGGGCGACCGACGCCCGCCGGGCCGCACGGCCGGACCACAGTGCCGGCCCGCACCCGCCGGCCGACGCCCGCACGCGGCGGCCGGGGTGCGACATGTCCGGCCGCGCCCGGACCCTTCAGTTGGCGCGCGGCCCCTCCGGTCAGGTGTGGCCCCTGCGAGGCTGCGCCGGCACACGGCCGGGGCTTGGCCGCGGCCAGGCGATGGGCGGCCGACACCCGCCGGACCACAGTGCCGGCCCGCACCCGCCGGCCGACGCCCGCACGCGCCTGCCGGAGGGTGCGACTGCCCGGCCCGCACGCGCGCCCGCACCCTCCGGCAGGCGCGCGGCCACTCCAGCCCGGCGTGGCCACTCCGACGTGGCGCGGCCACTGCGACCCGGCGTGGTCAATCCGGCCAGGCGTGGCCGGTCGGGCCGGGGTGCGGGACGGCCGGGTGACTCGCGGCCCGTCGGACGGGCGCGGCTGTTCCCGGCCGCGGGGCGGCGTCCGGCCGGGGCTCTACTTCGCCCGGTCGAAGTCGATCGCGCTGTAGGCCCGCAGCTTGCGCAGCCGGTGCTCGGAGTCGATCCTGCGCACCGTCCCGGACTTCGACCGCATGACGATCGACTCGGTCAGCGCGGTCTCCGACCGGTACCGCACGCCCCGCAGCAGTTCACCGTCGGTGATGCCGGTCGCCACGAAGAAGACGTTCTCCCCGGAGACCAGGTCGTCGGTCGTGAGCACCCGGTCGAGGTCGTGCCCGGCGTCGATGGCCCGCTGCCGCTCCTCGTCGTCCTTGGGCCACAGCTTGCCCTGGATCGTCCCGCCCAGGCACTTCACGGCGCAGGCCGAGATGATGCCTTCGGGGGTGCCGCCGATGCCGAGCAGCAGGTCGACGCCGGTGCCCTCGCGCAGCGCGTACACCGAGCCGGCGACATCGCCGTCGGAGATGAGCTTGATACGGGCGCCGGCCTCCCGGACCTCCCGGATCAGGCCCTCGTGCCGCGGCCGGTCCAGGATGACGACGGTGACGTCCTCCGGCGCGGACCGCTTGGCCTTGGCGATCCGCCGGATGTTCACGCCCACGGGCGCGTCGATGTCGACGAAGTCCGCCGCCTCGGGGCCGGTGACCAGCTTGTCCATGTAGAACACGGCGGACGGGTCGAACATGGCGCCGCGCTCGGCGGCGGCGAGGACGGCGATCGCGTTCGGCATGCCCTTGGCCGTCAGCGTGGTGCCGTCGATCGGGTCGACGGCGATGTCGACCTCGGGGCCGGTGCCGTCACCCACGTGCTCCCCGTTGAAGAGCATCGGGGCTTCGTCCTTCTCGCCCTCGCCGATGACGACGACGCCGTTCATCGAGACGGTGGAGACGAGGGTCCGCATGGCGCGCACCGCGGCCCCGTCGGCGCCGTTCTTGTCACCGCGCCCCACCCAGCGGCCCGCCGCCATCGCGGCGGCTTCGGTCACCCTGACGAGTTCCAGGGCGAGGTTGCGGTCGGGAGCCTCCGAGGGAACGTCGAGTTCGGACGGCAATTGATGATTTTCGGTCATCGGAGCGCACCTTTCTGATACGACGACGGCCGGATGAGGGTATTGGACACTGACTCTATCGCCGACCAGACAATATGAGCAGGGGACCCCACGGATGAGCGCTTGGGGCACCTGCGACGATAGTGGGCGTGGCAGGTTCGAACGGCAAGCAGAAGACGGCCCGGGACATGATCATCTCCCTGGCCCTGATCGGTATCGCGGCGGCGGTCGTCTACTTCCTCGCCATCCCGCACAACGATCACTCTCCCGACCTCAAGCGGGTCGACTACCGGGTCGAGCTGATCACGGCCCGGCGCGCGGTGAGCTATCCGGTGGCCGCTCCCGAGGGCCTGCCGGACACCTGGAAGGCGACCTCCGTGCGCTTCCAGGGCCAGAACTCCGACCACTGGCACCTCGGCTTCCAGACTCCGGACGGCCAGTACGCGCAGGTCGAGCAGTCGTCCGCGGAGAAGCCCGCCGAGTTCATCGAGCAGGCCAGCCAGGGCGCGTCGGCGACGCGGCGGACCGAGACGGCCGGCGGCCGTACCTGGACCCGTTACACCGGCGGCCGCTACGACGCCCTCGTGCTCCAGGACACCCCTGGCTCCACGACGGTGGTGGCCGGCACCGCCTCGTTCAAGGAGCTGACGGCGATGGCGGCGGCGCTGCGGATGAAGTGACCGTCACCGCACGCGAAGAGGCCCCCGGCGCTTGCCGGGGGCCTCTTCGCGTGCGGGCCGCTCAGACGGTCGTGACGACGTCCTCGTACGCCAGGCGCGGCGAGCGCGGGTACCAGGCGTCCGGGCCGGGCCGGCCGATGTTGACGATCATCAGCGGGGTGTGGTCGTCGTCCAGGAACTCCTTGCGGACGCCCTCGAAGTCGAAGCCGGTCATCGGGCCGGCGGCCAGGCCGGCGGCGCGGACACCGACGACGAAGTAGGCGGCCTGCAACGCGGCGTTGAACGCGGCGGCGCTCTCACGGGCCGGACGCTCGGCGTAGAAGAGGTCCTTGGCCTGCGGGAAGGCCGGGAAGAGGGCCGGCAGCTCCTCGTGGAACTCGTTGTCCGCGGAGAGGATGGCGACCAGCGGGGCGGCGGCGGTCTTGGGCCGGTTGCCCTCGGCCATGTGCGGCAGCAGGCGCTCGCGGGCCTCGGCGGAACGGACCAGGGTGATGCGCAGCGGGGTCTGGTTGAAGGCGGTGGGGCCGTACTTGACCAGGTCGTAGATCGCCTGGACCTGCTCGTCGGTCACCGGCTCGTCGGTGAAGGTGTTCGCGGTGCGGGCCTCGCGGAACAGCAGGTCCTGGGCGGCGGGGTCAAGAACGAGAGACATGCGTGCCTTCCTCGGGTGTGCGACGGTCCGGGATCCGGACCGGCTGACAGCACGACCCTACGGCAGTTGAGGTTTAACATTCAACAAAAACCGGGGTGTGGTGACTTGCCTCACAGCCCCGGTGAGATCGCCCGGCCTGCTCGCGGCCCTCCGCTCGCCGGCCTGCCCCCGCTCCCTCGCCTACCGGCCCGCTCCCGCCGCGGCGGCTACCCGGCCCGCTCCCCGCCCTCCGCGGCCCCCTCCGCGTCCTCCTCCTCGGCCAGCGCCGCGTCCAGCCGGGCCCGGGCCCCCTCCAGCCAGCGCCGGCACACCCTGGCCAGCTCCTCGCCGCGCTCCCACAGCGCCAGGGACTCCTCCAGCGTCGTACCGCCCGCCTCCAGCCGCCGTACGACCTCGACCAGCTCGTCGCGCGCCTGCTCGTACGAGAGCGCCTCGTCCACCTTGCCCGTCATTCGCCCACCTTCACCGTGAATTCACCGTCGGCGACGCGAGCACGCAGCGTCTCGCCCTCCGCCACTTCTTCCGCGTCCCGCACCACATGCCCGTCGGCCCGCTGGAGCACCGCGTAACCGCGCTGGAGCGTCGCCGCGGGGGAGAGGGCCACCACGCGCGCGTGCGTGTGCGTCAGTTCCGAGTCCGCGCGGTCCAGCAGGTGCCCCACGGTCCGCCGGCTGCGGTCGACCAGCGAGCCGACCTGGTCCGCGCGCACGTCGATCATCCGGTGCGGGTCCTCCATCGAGGGCCGCGCCAGCGCGTGCGCCAGCCCCCGCTCCTCCCGCTCCACGGACGCGTTCACGCAGCGCCGCGCCCGGTCCCGCAGCATCCGCACCCGCTCCAGCTCCTCGCCCACGTCCGGTACGACCTTCTTGGCCGCGTCCGTCGGCGTCGAGGCACGCAGGTCGGCGACGTGGTCGAGGAGCGGGTTGTCCGGCTCGTGCCCGATCGCGGACACGACCGGCGTCCGGCACCCGGCCACGGCCCGCACGAGCTGCTCGTCGGAGAACGGCAGCAGGTCCTCCACGCTGCCCCCGCCCCGGGCGACGATGATGACGTCCACCTCGTCGGCCGCGTCCAGTTCCTTGACGGCCTGGACGACCTGGGGGACTGCGTGCACGCCCTGCACGGGGACGTTGCGCACCTCGAAGCGGACGGCGGGCCAGCGGTGCCGGGCGTTCTCCAGCACGTCCCGCTCCGCGGCTGAGGCCCGGCCGCACACCAGCCCGATCAGCTGCGGCAGGAACGGCAGCGGCTTCTTCCGCTCCGGCGCGAACAGGCCCTCGGCCGCGAGCGCCTTCTTCAGCTGCTCCAGCCGGGCCAGCAGCTCACCCACGCCCACGGGTCTTATCTCGGCGGCGCGCAGGGACAGCTGGCCCCGGGGGGCGTACCACTCGGGTTTCGCCAGGACGACGACGCGGGCGCCCTCGCCGACGACGTCCGCGACCGCGTCGAACACCTGGCGGTAGCAGGTCACGCCGACGGAGATGTCGTGCGAGGGGTCGCGCAGGGTGAGGAACACGACGCCGGCGCCCGGACGCCGCGACAGCTGGGTGATCTGTCCCTCGACCCACACGGCGCCCAGCCGGTCGATCCAGCCCCCGATCATGCGGGACACCGCGCCGACGGGGAGCGGGGCCTCGGGGGACGTGTTCACAGCCATGCGCCCGAGCGTAACGGTCGGTACCGACAACCCGGACGACCCGGACGACGCCGACGACCCCGGCAACCCGGAGACGACCCCGGCGACCCCGGCAACCCGGAGACGGCCCCGGCGACCCCGGCGAAGTGACGACACCGCCGACGCCGGCGGGCGACGGCTTCCCGCCCACCGGCCGGCGTCCGGCCGCCGGTTCTCCCGTGTGGCCCGGGCGCGTGATCTCCGGGCCACCGGACGCGGCCTTACGATGGGTCGCATGACCGCTTCGCCTGGCCGCCGTGTCCTGCTCGCCGCCCCCCGGGGCTACTGCGCCGGTGTGGACCGCGCCGTGATCGCCGTCGAGAAGGCCCTGGAGCAGTACGGGGCCCCGATCTACGTCCGGCACGAGATCGTCCACAATAAGTACGTCGTGCAGACCCTGGAGAAGAAGGGCGCCGTCTTCGTCGAGCGCACGGACGAGGTGCCGCCGGGCAACATCGTGATGTTCTCGGCGCACGGAGTCGCCCCCGCCGTGCACGACGAGGCCCGTCAGGGCCGGCTCGCCACGATCGACGCGACCTGCCCCCTGGTCACCAAGGTCCACAAGGAAGCCGTCCGCTACGCCAACGACGACTACGACATCCTCCTGATCGGGCACGAGGGCCACGAGGAGGTCATCGGCACCTCCGGCGAGGCGCCCGACCACATCCAGCTGGTCGACGGCCCCGAGGACGTCGCCAAGGTCGAGGTCCGCGACCCCTCCAAGGTGGTCTGGCTCTCCCAGACCACCCTCTCCGTCGACGAGACCATGGAGACCGTCGACGCCCTGACGGCGAAGTTCCCCGGTCTGGTCTCCCCGCCCAGCGACGACATCTGCTACGCCACGCAGAACCGTCAGCTCGCCGTGAAGCAGATGGGCGCCGAAGCCGAGCTGGTCATCGTCGTCGGCTCGCGCAACTCCTCCAACTCCAAGCGCCTGGTCGAGGTCGCCAAGCTGGCCGGCGCCCGCGAGGCCTACCTGGTGGACTTCGCCGACGAGATCGACGAGGCCTGGCTGGAGGGCGTCCGCACGGTCGGTGTCACCTCCGGCGCCTCCGTCCCGGAGGTCCTCGTCGAGCAGGTCCTGGAGTGGCTCGCCGGGCGCGGCTACGCCGACGTGGAGATCGTGAAGGCCGCCGAGGAGTCGATCACCTTCTCGCTGCCCAAGGAACTCCGCCGTGACCTGCGCGAGGAGGCGGCCACGCTGGCCGCCGAGCGCGGCGGGACCGGTACACCCGGGGTATGACTGTCAGTCGTCCGTCGTAACGTGGAGCCATGCAGATCTTCGGCGTGGACATCGGCGGATCCGGCATCAAGGGTGCCCCTGTGGATCTGGACCGGGGCGACCTGGTCCAGGAGCGCTGCAAGGTGCTCACCCCGCATCCGGCGACACCCGACGGCGTGGCCGACGGGGTCAAACAGGTCATCGAACACTTCGGCTGGACCGGCCCGGTCGGCCTGACCTTCCCGGGGGTGGTCACCGGCGGTGCCACGGTCCGTACGGCGGCGAACGTCGACAAGAGCTGGATCGACACGGACGCGCGCGCGTTGTTCAGCGGCAGACTCGGCGGCCTCCCGGTGACCGTGGTCAACGACGCGGACGCGGCGGGCGTCGCCGAGATGCAGTTCGGCGCCGGGCAGGGCCGCCGGGGCACCGTCATCCTGCTCACCTTCGGCACCGGCATCGGCAGCGCCCTCTTCGTGGACGGCGTCCTCGTCCCGAACACGGAGCTGGGCCACCTGGAGCTGCACGGCCACGACGCCGAGAAGCGGGCCTCCAGCAAGGCCAAGGAGGACCACGACCTCAGCTGGGAGGAGTGGGCGCAGCGCGTGCAGCAGTACCTGGCGCACGTGGAGATGCTGTTCTCGCCGGAGCTGTTCGTGATCGGCGGCGGGGTCAGCCGCAAGGCGCACAAGTTCCTGCACCTGATCGAGGGCGTCAAGGCGGAGATCGTCCCCGCGCAGCTCCAGAACAACGCGGGGATCGTGGGAGCGGCGATGAGAGCGGCCCAGCAGGCGTAGCCGTTCGGGCCGCCCGGAATTCACTTCCGGGCGGCCCGGCCGCTCAACTCTGCCGCCGGCGCTGCCCCGCCCACCGCATCCGGCGTACGAGCACGGTCACGCCGGCGGTGAGCGTCCCCGCGTACAGCCAGCCCGCCTGTGTGGCCAGCCCGGTGAACAGCCCCATCAGCCTGCCGGCGAGCCCTCCGGTGCCGTCGGTGACGGGCAGCAGCCCCACCGTGAACGCGATCGGCGCGACCACCGGGGCGGTCAGCACGTCCCCGTCGCGCACCCACAGGGCCGTGAGCAGGCACACCGGCAGGAACAGCAGCCCGTACACCGTGCCGGAGGCCCCGAAGAGCAGCTGGTCCAGATAGCCGAGCAGGAACATCGCCGCGATGCAGAACAGCCCGCTGCCGAGCCCGGTGAGCTTCATGTCGGCCGGCCGCCCGCCGGCTCCCGCCGGTCGGGCGGGCCGCGCCGTACGGCGTGTCCGCGCCGCGCGGGCGGTTCCCGGGGTGGGCCCGCGCTCACCGGCCGGCCCGCGCCGGGCCTGCGGTGGCAGCGGGGCGGGCGGTTGTGCGCCTCGTCGCGGCCGGTTGTGCGGATGTCGCGTCCTGCGTTGCTCCATCGGACCAACTTAGGTCTGTTTATGTGCCCAATCAGCCCTCAGACACGCCGACGGGGGACGGTCGGCCGGCCGTCCCCCGCTCCCGCGAGCCGGCCGCCCCGGACGCCGTAAACTGGTGGATCGGCCAGTGTCGGTCTCTGGCCTGGCAGCCCCTGGCCCACTCATTCAACGGGAAGTCGCAACGTGTCGCTCACGATCGGAATCGTCGGCCTGCCCAACGTCGGCAAGTCGACCCTGTTCAACGCCCTGACCAAGAACGACGTGCTCGCGGCCAACTACCCGTTCGCCACGATCGAGCCGAACGTCGGCGTCGTCGGCGTGCCCGACGCCCGCCTCGCGCAGCTGGCCTCGATCTTCAAGTCGGACCGCATCCTTCCGGCCACGGTCGACTTCGTCGACATCGCCGGCATCGTGCGCGGTGCCTCCGAGGGCGAGGGCCTCGGCAACAAGTTCCTCGCCAACATCCGCGAGTCGGACGCGGTCTGCCAGGTCATCCGCGCCTTCAAGGACGAGAACGTCGTCCACGTCGACGGCAAGGTCTCGCCGAAGGACGACATCGAGACGATCAACACCGAGCTGATCCTCGCCGACCTCCAGACCATCGAGAAGGTCCTGCCCCGCCTCCAGAAGGAGTCGCGGATCAAGAAGGACATCGCGCCCAAGGTCAAGGCGGTCGAGGAGGCCAAGGAGATCCTGGAGAAGGGCGACACGCTCTTCGCGCACGGCATCGTCCAGGGCAGCGAGCGTGCGGAACTCCTCCACGACCTGCACCTGCTCACCGCCAAGCCGTTCCTCTACGTCTTCAACGTCGACGAGGACGAACTGGTCGACGAGGACTTCAAGAACGACCAGCGCGCCCTGGTCGCCCCGGCCGAGGCGATCTTCCTCAACGCCAAGCTGGAGGCGGACCTCGCCGAGCTGGACGAGGACGAGGCCCTCGAACTCCTCCAGTCCGTCGGCCAGGAAGAGCCCGGCCTCGCCACCCTCGCCCGCGTCGGCTTCGCCACCCTCGGCCTCCAGACCTACCTGACGGCCGGCCCCAAGGAGTCCCGCGCCTGGACGATCAAGAAGGGCGCCACCGCCCCCGAGGCCGCCGGCGTGATCCACACCGACTTCCAGAAGGGCTTCATCAAGGCCGAGGTCATCTCCTTCGACGACCTCGTCGAAACCGGCTCGGTCACCGAGGCCCGCGCCAAGGGCAAGGCCCGCATGGAGGGCAAGGACTACGTCATGCAGGACGGGGACGTGGTGGAGTTCAGGTTCAACGTGTGACGCGTCCGGAGTCCGCCAGTGGACGCCGAGTGTGATGAAAGGGCCGGTTCCTTCGGGAGCCGGCCCCTTTGCCGTCACCGTGCTGCGGGGGAGCTGGAGGATCTGCCGTCGGTTCAGTCATGATCAGGTCTCGTAGACGGTGGAGCGATGTCCGACGTGCACGACCCACACCACCAGCTCTCCGTTGTCGAGCGTGTAGACGACTCGGTAGTCGCCGACTCGCAACCGACGGCGCTCCGGCTGTGACACGAGCGCGGTGGTGTTGAAGCCCAGGGGATCGCTCTCCAGCTCCGTCAGCTTGGCCAGGATGCGCAGTGCCGTGCCGCGGGGAATCTTCCGGAGTTCGGCCTGCGCCTCGGGTCGGAAGACGGTGCGGTACTCACTCACTGCGCGCCAGCGTCTCCCTCATGATGTCCTCGATCGGGATGCCGGGCGCCGGGCTGGCCATGCGCTCGTCGATGATCCGGTTGATCTCGCGCTCTTCCCACTCCTGGTACTTGCGCAGGACCTCGACGGAGACGACGGCGGCGACTTCCTTGCCTCTGCGTGTGATGACCGTGGGTACATCGTCACGGTCGGCGCGCTCCACGACCTCTGCCAGGTGGGCGCGCACCTCGCGGATGGACTCTATGGGCAGCGGCTGCGTCATGCGCTCAAGGGTACCGAGTGTCCCATGTGTACACCATTCGCCGAGGCGCCCTGCCGCAAGTTGATCGACGGAGCTCTCGTCTTCATGACCTCCCCAACAGCGGTCCAGTGGTTCGGCGAGGTCCGGCCCCCGAGATCGACCACGGGCCCCGGTGCGGTTCAGGCGTGTGGGCCCGCGCCAGCAGGAGGGTGTCGATCACGAGCGTGGCGAGCCTGTCGGGGTCCTGGGCGTCGGTGTCGTCGTCCGGGGCGGGGAGTCCGTCGTGCCGGGCCCGGATCAGCGAATCCTGGGTGCGGGCGTTGATGTCGGCCCAGACGGCCTCCGCGGCGGCGGTGTGCGCGGTGGCGTGGCTGAGGGTGAAGCGCCAGGTGCGCTTGACGCGGAGCACGTTCGCCGTCACCCGGTACAGCGCCACGAGGGCGGGCGCGGAGTCGGGCCGGGCGTCCTCGATGGCGTCGGGAAGTCGCCCGCCTCGCCGAAGGAGCGTACGAGATCCTCGCGGACGACCTCAGCCGCCAGGTCCGCTCGGGGCCGGCGGAAGGCGTCGCCGGGCTGTATCCGCAACCCGTGAGTGCGGGCGCGTGGCACGGGTCGCCCCGGTGTCACCGTGCGACCGGTCCGTAGCCCGGAGCCGGATACGGTGCCGGTTCCGTCACCCAGCCCGCCACCAGCACCAGCCGGGACTCGCGGTCGGTGGCGAGGAAGCCGAAGGGGCGGTCGAAGGCGACCCGGACGACCGTCGTCTCGTAGCGGTACGACGGGACCCCGCCGGCCGGTGCCGGCATGACCGCCGTGACCGCCGCCGCCCGGAAACCGAGCGCGCCGAACTGGGCCACCGCCGACTGGCGGGCCTCGCCGACGGCCAGCGGGTGGGGGCTCACGCCCGGGAAGTGGCCGGCCCGGGTGTCCATCGCCGTCGCGAGGCCGAACAGGGCGGGCCGGGCGAGCAGGTCGTGATCGGCCCGTACCTCGTACGACACGGTCGTCACGTCCAGCGTCCTCGGTTCCGGCTCGACGGCCGGCTGCTGTTCCACGTGCAGGCCGGGGCCCACGTGCCCGTGCGGCAGCCCGCCGCCCCCGGTGAGCGGCAGGCCGCGTTCCACCACGCCCACGCCGGCCGCCAGCACCTGACCCGGCGTCATCCGTTCCTCGCCGAGCACCAGGTGGACGTCGATGCCGTGGTCCCCGGGCACCGTCAGCGCGGTGACGAAGCCGTCCGGGGTGCCCGCCACCCCGACGCGGTCCGGCCGGACGCTGCGCCGGTGCAGTCCGCGCAGGGTACGGCCCTGCCAGGGCCCGGCGGCGGGCCGCAGCGGCAGCTCGGTGAACGGCTGGCGCCAGTTCGTGCGCAGGGTGAGCGCGGTGGCCAGCACCATCCGCGCCTCCCGGGTCAGCGTCACCGGCATGCGCTCGACCAGGCCGCCGGTCCGCTCGGCCGCCCAGCCGTCCAGCCGCTCCTGCGCGGTGACCAGGTCGTCCCCGAAGACGCCGTGGGTGCCGGCGGGCAGCCCGGCCCGCCACTCCTCGCGCAGGGGCAGGCCGTGGTGCGCCCACAGGCCGAGCGCCGCCTCCAGACCGGACACCGACGCGAGTCCCGCCAGCAGTTCCCGCGCCGCGCCGGCCGCCTGCTCGGCGGGGACGCCCAGCGCCCCGGCCAGTTCCGCCCGTGCCGGGCCGGCCGCGCCGTCGGCGAGGAAGGCCAGCAGGGGCCAGACCCCGGTCGCGGAGAAGACCGCGCCGTCGTGCGCGGTCGCCGCCCATCGGGCCGTGAGCCCGTTCACCGCGCGGACGACCTCGTCGCCCACCCGGCCGTCCGGCCTGGTCTCCACCCTCATTCCGCCCCCGTTCGTGTCCCGCTCATCATGCGTCCGGCTCCCGCGCCGGCCGGCCTCTGGCCGGCCACCGGTCGTGCGCTGTCGCCGCCCCCGCCCCAGGAGCACGGTACCGGTGTCCCCGTCCGCAGCTCCCGTCCCCCGCCGGTCGCACCGTCCGCGCGAGCGGGGCCGTACGTCCCCGTGGAAGCCGTGCTGGCGCCGACAACTGGCAGTCATCCAAGCATAGTTGACTGATTGTCAGCTGGGCTTGGGGTGCGCTGCGTCACCGGCTCCGGACTCGTCGTGCCGGCCCGGGTGATCGCCGTGCGGGCCGGTCTCCAGGTGTGAGTCCGGCCGTTCGGGGGAGGAAGTGCCTGGGTGAAGCGCTCCCCAGCCGTTTGTCATCACATCGAGTGATTCTCTGGCCTTTGCTTGCACGGTGGAACCCAGGGTTGCCAGGCTCTTGCTGTCTGTACAACCTGATGGGAGCGGCCAGTGACTTTCGGTGAGCAGCCGGCGTACCTGCGTGTCGCGGGTGATCTCCGCAAGAAGATCGTCGACGGTTCGCTCCCGCCCCACACCCGGCTCCCCTCCCAGGCCCGCATCCGCGAGGAGTACGGCGTCTCGGACACGGTCGCGCTGGAGGCACGCAAGGTGCTGATGGCCGAGGGGCTGGTCGAGGGCCGCTCCGGTTCGGGGACGTACGTGCGCGAGCGGCCCGTGCCCCGGCAGGTGGCCCGTTCCGGCTTCCGTCCGGCCGGCGGTGCCACGGCCTTCCGGCAGGAGCAGGCCGACGCCGCCGTGCGCGGCACCTGGGAGTCCAGCAGCGAACAGGCCGAGGCCGGCGTGGCGCTCGCCGAGCGGCTCGCGATCCAGCCCGGCGACCGGGTCATGCGCACCAAGTACCTCTTCCGGCAGGCCGGCGAGCCGATGATGCTCTCCACCTCCTGGGAGCCTCTCGCCGTCACCGGCCGCACCCCGGTGATGCTCCCCGAGGAGGGGCCGCTGGGCGGGATGGGCGTGGTCGAGCGCATGCGGGCCATCGACGTCATCGTGGACAACGTCACGGAGGAGGTCGGCGCCCGGCCCGGCCTCGCCGAGGAGCTGCACCTGCTCGGCGGTGTCCCCGGGCATGTCGTCCTGGTGGTCCAGCGCACGTACTACGCCTCGGGCCGCCCGGTCGAGACCGCCGACGTGGTGATCCCGGCCGACCGCTACCGGGTCGCGTACCACCTGCCCGTGAAGTGACCGCCGGAGTACGGCCGTTCCGGCGGTGGGCCGTCATGGTGACGGATCGCGTGACGGGCCGCGTGACGGGCCGCCGGGCGTATGGCGTGTGCGCCGCCGCGTGAGGTAGCGCACACTCCGGCGCGCCGGGTGGGCGGAAAACGCGCCCTCGCCGGCCGTCACCGGCGGCCGGGAGCCGCAGCGATCCGGCCGTTCTCGCAGGTGGCCCGGGTGAGTCCGGCACGACCCCGACCCGGTGTCGCCGTGTTCGCGACGGCGCGTTCGGCCCGGTGCGCCCCCGGCGGTCTGGCTGGTTGCGTACCTCTTTGTGAAAAGCCGTATGCGCAGCGTGAAGGTTGGGCGTACGCTCGGGCATATGCGGATTGCGGTTTCCTTAGGCGGTGCGCGACGGGGGCCCGAGAGCGCAGCCGAACGTGGGGGAGGGCGGGGCGGTGCGGGAAGGAACGCGGGCGGTGGGGGCCATGAGTGAGGGCACGGTCTCACTGCCCTGGATCGTGATACGGCAGGACGACAACGGCAACCGCTACCGCGTCGGCCGGTACGCGACCCGCGCGGAAGCGCAGAAGATCGCCGACAGCTTCGACGACCGGGGGCACAAGCAGCTGTACTGGGTCGAGCGCATCGGCCAGAACGGGGACGGCGCGCACAACTGACCGTCAGCGCGCTGACGTAGGCTCCCCTTCATGACGCGCACGCCGTCCGGGACGGAACGGATCGTCGTGGTGGGAGCCGCCCTGTTCGACGGCGGCCGGCTGCTCGCCGCGCGCCGCAGTGCGCCCGCCGACCTGGCCGGGCGCTGGGAGCTGCCCGGCGGCAAGGTGGAGCCGGGTGAACGGCCCGAGGATGCCCTGGTGCGCGAACTGCGCGAGGAACTCGGCATCGACGCCGAGCCCGTCCGGCGGGTGCCGGGGGAGTGGTCGCTGCGCGCGCCGTACGTCCTGTGGGTGTGGACCGCCCGCCTGCGCCCCGGTTCGCCCGGGCCGCGCCCCCTCCAGGACCACGACGAGCTGCGCTGGCTGACTCCCGCCCAACTCTGGGACGTCCCGTGGCTGGACCAGGACGTCCCGGCGGTCCGGGAGACCGCAAGACTCCGCCCGCCCGAGTTCACGGACGCGGCCACCTCCGGGCCGGCCGAGCCCGTCGACCCGGCCACCTTCCGCCCGCCCGAGTCCACGGACGCGGCCACCTCCGGGTCGGCTGAGTCCGCCGGTGCGGTCACCTCCGGGCCGGCGGGGCCTGCCGACGCGGCCACTTCCCAGCCGCCCGAGCCCGCCGATGGGGCCGCCTCCGGGTCGACGGACTTCGCCCATGGGCAAGCCTCCCCGCCGGCCGGGTCCATGGATGGGGCCTCCTGGTCGGCCGAGCCCGCGCACGGGACGGCCTCCCCGCCGGCCGGGTCCACGGACCGCCCCTCCCGACCGGACTGCTCCGCCTTCCGGCCCGACGGGTCCGCTGATGGGTCCGCCCTCCGGCCCGACGGGTCTGCCGATGGGTTCGTCTCCCCGTCGGGTAGGTCTGTCGATGGGGTCGTCTCCCCGTCGGACAAGTCCGTCGACCGGTCCGCCTAGCCCTCGGGCAAGTCTGTCGACGGGTCCGCCTCGGGCGGGTCCGTCGACTGGTCCGTTTCCACCGCGCGCAGGGCCGTCGACGGGCCCGCATCGTCGCCCGCCGGTTCCGCCGGTGGGTCCGGCTGTGCCGGGACCGCAGGGGGCGGAGTGCCCGCGCGGGGTCCCGGATGTCGCCGTTCTCGAGGCACGCGGCGCTCGCGCCGGTCCCGCGGAGCGCCGCATACGCCGTTCGTGCCACAGTGCGCCCTCACGCGCGGTACTGCCCGCCGGATATCGGGTATGTGCCCATTAACCCCATGAAAACGGACATGGGCGGGCTCTGTTGGCCGGGGAAGTGATCGGCGTGATCGACACCGACGGTGACTGCGCCGAGTGGTTCTTCCCCGCGGAACCGGGCGCCGTGCGCAACGCCCGCGCGGCCGTCCGGGGCCAGCTGCGCGGCTGGGACCTCGACTGTCTGGCCGACCTCGCGGCGCTACTGGTCAGTGAGCTGGTCACCAATTCCCTGCGGCATGCCACCGGCCCCATCGGGGTACGGCTGGTCCGTCCCGCCGCACTGGGCGACACGCTGCGGGTGGAGGTCTCCGACCCGCTTCCCGACCCGCCGCGTGAGCGTGTCGCGCGGCCGGAGGACGAGAGCGGGCGCGGCCTGCAACTCGTCGCCGGATCCTCACGCCGCTGGGGCACCCGGCCCGGCGCCGGCGGAAAGACCGTCTGGTTCGAACTGGCGGTGCCCGGGTGAGGCGGCGGCCGTGGGCGCACGGGGGTGTACAGCCGCCGGTGCGCCGTCCAGGTGCGCGCCGGGCACGCGCCCGGTCCCGAGTGGGTGATTCGGCGGCGTGTTCCCTGGTTAGAAGAGTGGGAGTGTTGTCACGGACCGGTCCGAAAAACACCTGGACCGTGCTGTGATCGTGAACACCGTGTCGTGCGGCGCCGTAGTGCTGGATACTGCGGGCAGCCGCCCCCGGTGACCGGTGCCGGGTGCGGTGAGCTGGAGGGGACGGTTCGCGTGAGCGAGATACCAGCGAAGGCCACGGAGTCCGAGGACCCGTCGGACGGCGCGAGGAACCAGGCCGCGGAGGCGGCCGCGGCACCCGGCGACGCCATGTGGCAGAGCAGTCCGCCCGGTTCGATCTACGACTACATCAAGGTCGCGTCCTTCTCCATCAGTGCCGGCGGGCTGGTCGAACAGTGGAGCCTGCGCGCCGAGCAGCTCTTCGGTATCCCCGCCGCACGCGCCGTCGGCATGGACCCCATCGAGGCGTTCATCGACCCCGACCTGCGCGACCGCGGCCAGCGGAAGATGGCCGAAATCCTCGACGGGCGCGAGTGGACCGGAGTGGTTCCCTTCCGGATGCCGGACCTGCCGGACGGGACGCGCGGCGAGGAGGGGCTGGCCGAGGTCTACGTCATGCCCACCCGCACCGCCGAGGGCGACAAGGCCGCCGTCTGTATCGTCGTGGACGTCCGCACGCTCCGCAGCATCGAGACCGACCTCGCCGCCTCGCAGGCGATATTCGGCCAGTCCCCGTTCGGTTTCCTGCTGATCGACGACGACCTGAGGGTCCGTCGGGCCAACCACCGTTTCGCCTCCATCTTCGGCGGAACCCCGGACGACCACCGGGGCAGGGGAGTTCACGACTATCTGCCGCGCGCCGAGGCCGAGCGGGTCTCGGCCACCCTGCGGCGGGTCCTGGAGACCGGCGAGTCGATCACCGACATGCACGTCTCCGGGTTCGTCCCGGGCTCCGAGGAACGCCGGCACTGGGCCATCAACCTCTACCGCGTGCAGAGCGGCAGCGGCCGGCCCATCGGCGTCGCCTGGCTCGGCACCGACATCACCGCCCGCCGTGAGGCCGCCCGTGAGGCCGCCGCCGCCCGGCGCAATCTCGCCCTGCTCAACGACGCCGGCGCGCGCATAGGCAACTCCCTCGACCTGGAGACGACGGCCCGTGAACTCCTCGACGTCGTCGTCCCCGGCTTCTGCGACCTCGCCACCGTCGACCTCTACCAGGGTCTGCTGACCGGGGACGAGGCCCCGCCCGGCCTCGCCGACGGCAGCGCCGAACTGCGGCGCGTCGCCTTCGCCAGTGCCGTCGCCGGTGCCCCCTTCACCAGCTCGGGGCAACCCGTCGAGGTCGGCGCGGTCCACCACTTCCCCTTCAGCTCGCCCTGCGCGGACGCCCTGCGCACCGCCCGCCCGCAGCGCGTGCCCGCGGAGGAGGGCGGACTCGTGCAGTCCACGCTGGCCGTGCCGATGGTCGCCCACGACACGGTCGTCGGCATCGCCCAGTTCGCCCGGACCAAGGGCAGCGAGCCGTTCGGCGACCGGGACCGGGACCTGGCGGTGGAACTGGCCGCACGGGCCGCGGTCTGCATCGATAACGCGCGCCTGTACCGGCGGGAGCACGAACGGGCGTTGATACTGCAACGGTCCCTGCTCCCGCCCGGCGACCCCGAGGCGTCCGGCCTGGACATCGCCTGCCGCTATCTGCCCGGCAACGCGGCCACCGAGGTGGGCGGCGACTGGTTCGACGTCATAGAACTGCCCGGTCACCGCACGGCACTGGTCGTCGGGGACGTGATGGGGCGGGGGCTGCGCGCGGCCGTGGCGATGGGCGAACTCCGTACGGCCGTACGCACTCTGGCCCTGCTGGACCTGGAACCGGCCGAGGTCCTCTCGGCGTTGGACGAGATCGCGCGGGGGCTCGGCACGCCGGGCGGGGTCCAGCAGGCCACCCGCACCGCCCGTCAGCCCCGGGACGCCGACCTCTCCGAGGTGTACCTCGCGACCTGCGTGTACGCCGTGTACGACTCCGTGACCCGGCGCTGCACGTTCGCCAACGCCGGCCACCTGCCGCCGGTCCTGGTCGAGCCCGGCGAGACGGCCCTGATGCTGGACGTGCCGCCGGGGATGCCGCTCGGTGTGGGCGGCGAGCCCTTCGAGGAGGTCGAGGTCGAACTTCCCGAGGGGGCGCTCCTCGCGCTGTACACCGACGGCCTCGTCGAGTCCCGCCACCACCCCCTGGACGAGGGCCTCCAGGCCTTCGTCGGCGCGCTCACCGACCCCTCCCGCCCTCTGGAGGACGTCTGCGACCACGTCCTCAACACGCTCGACACCCACCACGGCGAGGACGACATCGCGCTGCTGATGGCCCGGGTGCAGGGGCTGCCCGAGGAGTCCGTCGGCGACTGGACGCTGCCCCGCGAGCCGCGCAGCGTCGGACGGGCCCGGGAGTACGCCCGCGGGCAGCTCGCCGACTGGGGCCTGGAGCCGCTGATCGACACGACGGAACTCCTGGTGAGCGAGCTGGTGACGAACGCGCTGCGGTACGGCGAGGGGGACATCAGGCTGCGGCTCCTGCTGGACCGCACGCTGGTCTGCGAGGTCTGGGACTCCGGGCTGGTCCAGCCACGCAGACGGCGGGCCCGGGACACCGACGAGGGCGGACGGGGACTGCAACTCGTCGGGCTGCTCAGCGCGGCCTGGGGCTCCCGCCGGACGCCACGCGGCAAGACGGTGTGGTTCGAGCTGCCCCTGCCGGGCGGCGAGGGAACCCTCACGGACCCGGCGGAGGCGCTGCTGAGCCTCTTCTGACGACACCCCGGCCGGCCTGCCGATCCGGCACCGACCCACTCGGACCCGGACTTCACCGGGGCTCTGCCGGACGGCCGGGGACGGTCCCGAGGCGACGGAGCGGCCTTCTCGCCGGCGGTCGGGGCCCGTCAGGGGGTATCGGGTGCGCGGCCCGGTGGGGCCGGGGCCGGCTGCGCCGGTGGCAGGGGGCCTCGCAAGCATTCCGCCGACTGTGGAACGCACCCGCGGGAGGGCTCGGCGGCCAGCCGGCCGTGCAGTGAACGCGCGGGAGCTCTCGGCGGGTTCCGCCGACCGTGCAGTGAACGTGCTGGGTTCCTGGCCGTGTTCCACCGGTCGTGCAGTGAACGCGCGAGAGGCCTGGGCGGGTTCCGCCGGTCGTGCAGTGAACCCGC
Source organism: Streptomyces sp. NPDC028722 (assembly GCF_040637655.1). Classification (NCBI taxonomy): domain Bacteria; kingdom Bacillati; phylum Actinomycetota; class Actinomycetes; order Kitasatosporales; family Streptomycetaceae; genus Streptomyces; species Streptomyces sp. NPDC028722. The sequence goes on along the minus strand of NZ_JBEZWU010000005.1, from coordinate 174,366 downwards.
CGAAGGCTTGGACGGGTTGCGTCGGCCGGCGTTGGCGAACCCGCTGTCGGGCTTCGGTGGGTCTGACCCGGCGGACCGGGAAGGGGGCCGGGGCCGGGACCGGCGCTGCACCGGGTGGGTCACAGGTGGTGGCGGGAGCGGGTGAGGGGGCCGCCGTAGGCCGCCGGGGGTCCGCCGTCCGGGTCCTCGGCCAGGAGGACGCCGCCCAGCACGGCACCGGCGAGACCGGCCGCCTCCCCTTCGGCACCGGCGTACGGGCTGCCGTACGCCCGGACATCCCGCTCGCCCAGCTCCCGTGCCTCCCGGGCCACCGAGTCGGCCCGGGAGGCGCGGCCCGCGCCCAGCTCCCGCACCGCCTCCGCCAGCCGGGCCCGGGCCGGCGTGCCCACCGCTCCCCGGTGCGCCGCCACGAATTCCTCCGCCCCGGCGACGGAACACCGCGCCACGAGCAGCGTCGCGACGCCCAGCACACCGGACCGCGCTCCGCCCAGCCGCTCCACCGTCCGGCCGATCCGGCGCAGCGCGTCCAGCGGGTCGTACGGTCCGCCGGTCAGCTCCTCGCGGACCGCCGCCAGCACGCCGTCCGCGTGGGCGAGGCGGGCACGCGGCTCGTCCGGGGGCGGCGAGGCCCGCTCACCGCCCCGGACCGCCGCCAGCTCCGCCTCCGCGCCGGTCAGCGCCGCCGGCACCAGTCCGGCCGCCTCCCGCAGGTGCGCCGCGAGCCGCTCCACCGCGCCCACCAGGGTCTCCGCCTGAGCCACCGCGCCTTCCCCGGCACGCAGGTGCCGGGCGGTCCGTTCCCCGTCGTCCATGTCGGCGGCCTGGCGGGCCTCGTTGAGCCGGGCCGTGGCGAACACCAGCCGGTCCTTGGCCTGTTCGACGTACCCGGCGACGGGTGCCGAGGCGGTGGACGCGTAGCGCTCCCGGAGCGCGGCCAGGGTCTCCTGCGCGGTCACCGTCCGGGCCGCGGCCTCCCGGAACCGTCCCTCGGCCACCTCCAGCGCCGCGCTCGCGCCGCTGCGCCCGCCGGCTCCCGGCCCGTCCGCCTCCGTCCCCCGCACCACCGGCCGGGGGGCCGCCCCCGGCCCGCCGAGTCCGCGCAGCCCGTCCAGCGCCCCCGCCTCCGCGTCCAGGCGGCGGCCGGCCTCCGCGCAGCGGCCGATCACGCCCACCAGGGCCTGCCGCCGGGAGCCCGCGTCCTCCGGGACGCCCTCCTCGTACCGCCGCCAGATCGCGAACGCCGCCGACAGTTCGGTCTCGGCGGCCCGCAGCGCCCGCGTGAACGGTTCCGTCCGTTCCTGCCCGAACAGGTCCCGCACGAAGGACAGTTCCTCCCGGCTGGTCCGCACGCACTCGTCGGCCAGCAGCAGTGCCGCCCGGGCCTGCCGTTCGGAGTCGGCCCGGGTGGGCGCCGGCGGTTGCGCGGAGACCGTCCCCGGGGTCGTCCGGGTGCGGGCGCGCCGGGTGCGGCGCAGGTAGCCGTAGCCGGCCAGGGACACGGCCGTGGCACCGGCGACGAGCGGCAGCACGAGGTCGGCCGAGGACGTCTCGTCCTGACGCTCGGCGGCACCGGCCACCGGGCCGGCCGCGGCTGCGGCCGCGGGAACCGGATCGTGCGCCGTCATCGTCATCACCGGCAACATCAGCCACCCGGCCCCGGCCAGGCCGCCCAGTACCGCATGCGCCACCCGCACCCTGGTGCGCGCCGTGGCACGCCGGGGTCGGCCCCGCATCAGGGAGGACGTCACCTTTCGGAGCGTATGGGCAGGTCGGCGGCTCCGCGACCGGGACGGGGGCGGGTGGGGGACGAGGCGGACAGGGGGACGCGATGGACGAGCACCGGGACCGTCACGGTGGCGAGGACCGGCGTGATCAGGCCACGGACGGGGACTCCCGGGCCGACGCGGTCCAGGACGCGGCCCCTCAGGCCGGCCCACGCCAGGCGGACGAACCCCAGGCCGACGAAACCGGAACGCCAGACGCCCCCGGAATCCCCGACCCCTCTGAGGCCCCCGAGACCCCAGACGCGCCCCAGCTTCCCGACACCCCGGAGACCCCGGAAACCCCCGCCACCCCCGAAAACCCTGTCACCCCCGACCCCGCGCACCCCCCGGCGGCCCCGCGGAGCCCGTCCCGTTCGTGGCGGCGCCGGACGGTCCGCTGTGTCTCCGCCGCCCTCGTCCTCCTCCTGCTCCCGGTCCTCACCGCCGAGACCGCCCTGCGGCTCGACTACACCGGCGACCCGGCCCCCGGCACCCGCACCCGGCACCACGACGCGCTGTGGCTGGGGCACGCCTGGGTGGACGGGCGGAAGAGCGGGAAGGAGGTCACGGCGCTGGCCGCACGGCTGCGGAGCAGCGGAATCCGGGATCTGTACGTGCACTCGGGACCGCTGGAGCACGACGGCACCCTGCCATCGTCCGCCTACCGGAAGGCCCGGTGGCTGATCGGGGCCCTGCACCGGGAGCTGCCCGGCGTCCGGGTCCAGGCCTGGCTCGGCGACACGCTGGCCAGCGAGAGCCCGGACGGGCTGCGGCTGGAGCGGCCGGCGACGCGGGCCGCGATCGCCGCCTCCACCCGCCGGATCCTCGACGCCGGTTTCGAGGGCGCCCACTTCGACCTGGAGCCCCTCCACTCGGGCGACCGTGACTATCTGCGCCTCCTCGACGACCTGCGGGCCCTCACCCGCTCCCGGCACGCGCTGCTCTCCGTCGCCGCCCACCAGATCGACCCGCTGCCCGCCTTCCACTCCTTCTGGGGTGCGACGACCGGCCACCCCAAGTGGTGGTCGCAGTCGTACTTCGGGCAGGTGGCACGCCGGGTGGACCAGATCGCCGTGATGTCGTACGACACCATGCAGCCGCTGGCGAGCCTGTACGGCGGCTATGTGGCCCAGCAGACCGCTCTCGCCCTGGAGGTCACCCCGAAGACCACCGATCTCCTGATGGGTCTGCCCTTCTTCCACGAGAACCGTTTCGGCCACCGGGCCCGCGCGGAGACGGTCCCGGCCGCCGTACGGGGCGTCCGGCTCGGACTGTCCCGCACCGACGCCGGCCGGGCCCGTTTCGGCGTCGCCCTGTACGTCGACTTCGCGGCGACGGAGGCGGACTGGCGGGCCTACCAGGAGGGCTGGGCCGGCTGATCCGGGGGTCGGGGGGTCGCTCACGGCCTAGGGGGACCGCCTCCGGATCTTCGAGCCCAGCCACACCAGCGGGTCGTACTTGCGGTCGGCCGCCCGTTCCTTCAGCGGGATCAGGGCGTTGTCCGTGATCCGGATGCCCTCGGGGCAGACCTCCGTGCAGCACTTGGTGATGTTGCAGTAGCCGAGGCCGTGGTCGTCCTGGGCCGTGCGCGCGCGGTCCAGGCCGGTCCCGGCCGCCGCGTCCAGGGGATGCATGTCGAGTTCGGCGACGCGCATCAGGAAGCGCGGGCCGGCGAACGCCGTCTTGTTCTCCTCGTGGTCGCGCACGACGTGGCAGGTGTTCTGGCAGAGGAAGCACTCGATGCACTTGCGGAACTCCTGCGAGCGGTCCACGTCCTCCTGCATCATGCGGTACTCGCCGGGTCCCACCCCGGCGGGCGGCACGAAGGCGGGAACCTCCCAGGCCTTCTGGTAGTTGAAGCCGACGTCGGTCACCAGGTCCCGGATCACCGGGAACGCGCGGAGGGGGGTCACCGTGATCGTCTCCGAGCGGTCGAAGACCGACATGCGGGTCATGCACAGCAGCCGCGGCCGGCCGTTGATCTCCGCCGAGCACGAACCGCACTTGCCCGCCTTGCAGTTCCAGCGCACGGCCAGGTCGGGTGCCTGGGTGGCCTGGAGCCGGTGGACGATGTCCAGGACCACCTCGCCGTCGTTCACCTCGACCGTGTAGTCCGTCAGGCCGCCGCCCTGTTCGTCGCCCCGCCACACCCTGAAGCGGGCCTCGTAGCTGCTCACTCGTACAGCTCCTCCTCGGCGAGGTACTTGACCAGCTCCTCCTTCTCGAAGAGGGCGAGCAGGTCCGGGCGGATGGGGTCGGTTGTCTCGCGGGTCAGCCTGATCTGGCCCCGGGTGGGGTCGGCCGCCGCGAGACCGCCGGTGGGGTCGGCGAGGGCGCACAGCAGGTTCACGTTGCGCCAGGCGCGGTCCATCGCCGGGTGGTCCTCGCGGGTGTGCCCGCCGCGCGACTCGGTGCGTTCCAGCGCGGACCGGGCCACGCACTCGCTGACCAGCAGCATGTTCCTGAGGTCCAGGGCGAGGTGCCAGCCGGGGTTGAACTGGCGGTGGCCCTCGACGCCGGCCCGCCGGGCCCGGGCCCGCAGCTCGGCCAGCCGGTGGAGGGCCTGTTCCATCTCGCCCTCGCGGCGGATGATGCCGACCAGGTCGTTCATGGTCTGCTGGAGTTCCTGGTGCAGGGCGTACGGGTTCTCCGGCGCGTCCGTGCCGCCCTGGGCCTCCGCGGAGAAGGGGCGCAGGGCCTCCGCCGCGGCCGTGTCGACCTGGGCGTCGTCCACGGGCGGACGCCGGTGGGCCAGCCCCTGCGCGTACTGCGCCGCGTGCCGGCCCGCCCGGCGGCCGAACACCAGCAGGTCGGAGAGGGAGTTGCCGCCGAGCCGGTTGGAGCCGTGCATGCCGCCGGCCACCTCACCGGCCGCGTACAGCCCCGGCACCCCGCGGGCCGCCGCCGTGTCGGAGTCGACGGCGATGCCGCCCATCACGTAGTGGCAGGTCGGCCCGACCTCCATGGCCTCGGCCGTGATGTCGACGTCGGCCAGCTCCTTGAACTGGTGGTACATCGACGGCAGCCGGCGCCGGATCACCTCGGCGGGCATCCGGGTCGACACGTCCAGGAACACCCCGCCGTGCGGGGAGCCCCGGCCCGCCTTCACCTCGGCGTTGATCGCCCGGGCCACCTCGTCGCGGGGGAGCAGTTCGGGGGGCCGGCGGTTGTCGTCCGGGTTCTCGTACCACCGGTCGGCCTCGTCCTCCGCCTCGGCGTACTTGTCCTTGAAGACGTCCGGGACGTAGTCGAACATGAACCGTCTGCCGTCGGAGTTCCTGAGCACCCCGCCGTCCCCGCGCACGGACTCGGTGACGAGGATGCCCTTCACCGACGGCGGCCAGACCATGCCCGTCGGGTGGAACTGCACGAACTCCATGTTGAGCAGCGGAGCGCCCGCCAGGAGCGCCAGCGCGTGGCCGTCGCCGGTGTACTCCCAGGAGTTCGACGTGACTTTGAACGACTTGCCGATGCCGCCGGTCGCGAGGACCACGGCGGGCGCCCGCAGGACGAGGAAGCGGCCGGTCTCCCGCTCGTACGCGAAGACCCCCGAGACCCGGTCGCCGTCCTTGAGGATCCGGGTGACCGTGCACTCCTGGAAGACCTTCAGCCGGGACTCGTGGTCCCCGGTCGCCGCGAAGTCCTCCTGTTGCAGCGCGACGGTCTTCTGCTGGAGGGTGCGGATCAGCTCCAGGCCGGTGCGGTCGCCGACGTGCGCCAGCCGCGGGTACTCGTGCCCGCCGAAGTTGCGCTGCGAGATGCGGCCGTCCTTCGTCCGGTCGAACAGCGCGCCCCAGGTCTCCAGCTCCCACACCCGGTCCGGGGCCTCCTGCGCGTGCAGCTCGGCCATCCGCCACTGGTTGAGGAACTTGCCGCCGCGCATGGTGTCGCGGAAGTGGACCTGCCAGGTGTCGTGCTCGTTGGCGTTGGCCATCGCCGCCGCGATACCGCCCTCGGCCATCACCGTGTGCGCCTTGCCGAACAGGGATTTGCAGATCACGGCCGTACGGGCGCCCCGCTCGCGTGCCTCGATCGCGGCCCGCAGCCCGGCGCCGCCGGCACCGACCACGACGACGTCCCACTCCTGCCGGTCCACCACGGACATCAGTTCAGTTCCCTCACTGGAGTCTCTAGAAGAAGCGCGGGTCGTCGAAGACGCCGGACGCGACGAGATAGACGTAGAAGTCGGCGAGCGCCACGCTCAGCAGTGACGCCCAGGCCAGCTGCATGTGGCGGGCATTGAGCCGCCCGACGAACTGCCACGCCCGGTAGCGCGCGGGGTGCCGGGAGAAGTGCTTGAGCTTGCCGCCGACGATGTGCCGGCACGAGTGGCAGGAAAGGGTGTAGGCCCAGATGAGCGCGATGTTGGCCAGGAAGACCAGGGTGCCCAGGCCCATGTGGCCCCAGCGGTAGTGCGTGTCGCGGAAGGCCAGCGCGGTGTCGTAGGTCAGTACCCCGGCGACCAGCAGGGCGGCGTAGAAGAAGTACCGGTGGATGTTCTGGAGGACCAGCGGGAAGCGGGTCTCGCCGGTGTACCTGCGGTGCGGCTCGGCCACCGCGCAGGCGGGCGGGGACGCCCAGAACGCGCGGTAGTACGCCTTGCGGTAGTAGTAGCAGGTCAGGCGGAAGCCGAGCGGGAAGATCAGGATGATCAGCGCGGGGGAGAGGCCCCACCAGCCGCCGAGGAGGCCGGCGTTCGGCCCGGCGCGCATGGTCCGGCAGTTCTCCGCCAGACACGGCGAGTAGAACGGTGAGACGTAGGGCGCCGCGTAGTAGTGGGCGTTGGAGAAGGCCCGCCAGGTGGAGTAGACGACGAAGGCGAACAGGCCGGCCGCGGTGACGGCGGGCGCCAGCCACCAGCGGTCGGTCCGCAGGTGCGGGGCGGCGATCGCGGCGCGCGGACGGGCCCGCACGCCGCCGCTGTCTTCGTCCGGTCGGGGTTCCGTACCAGTGGCCAAGTCAGGACTCCGGTTCGGTAGGGGTTTCTCAGGGGGCGCGGCGGTCGCGGGCGCCCAGGCCCTCGTCGTCCGAGTCCGTCCACAGGCTGATGTCGTAGGGCGTGTCGGAGATGGTCACGAGGTCCGGCCTGCGGGCCGCGTCCGGGGCCGCGGCCGCCGCCCGCAGCAGTGCCAGGCTCTCCCGTAGATGATCGGCGTCCAGCCGGACCCGGCGCATCTCGAGGCTCCCGCGGTCGAGGTGGTGCTCCAGGCGTCCCAGCGACCGGAGCAGGTCGTCGAGGGAGCGCTGGGCCGAGGTGATGTCGTCGTGCACGGTCATGACTTGCCCCTCGCTGTGACGGGCCCGTGGGCCCTGGGCGGCAACGTTCATGCGCCTTGGAGTCTCGCGCGTCACACGTGCCGGTGGGAAGGCGTGTGCAGCGATTGACGGAGGCGCACGGATGCATCTCCGGGGGTGTTGCGCCGCACGGGTGGGGTTACCGCCCGTCGTCGCCGTGTCGCCTGCTGTGGCCGGAACCTTTCCTCTTCAGTGGCCGCATAGATCTGATCAGCTCCATATACCGCCGAAAGTGATCAGCTCCATAACGCTACAAAAGTGAGCATAAGCCCCGCGGCTTCCCGGAGGTAGCAGAGATGTCCCACCACGGCGTCGGCCCGCGCGCGGTCAAGCGCTCGGTCGCCTTCCTCACCGCGGGCGCGCTCGCGGTGCCGCTCCTGGCCGGCTGCGGCTCCGACGACGAACCCGCCGGTCCCCTCGCCGGGCAGGACATCGTCCCCGTCGCCCGCGCCCAGGTCGCCGACGGGGGCACCCTGAAATGGGCCGTGGACGCCGTCCCGGAGACCCTGAACACCTTCCAGGCCGACGCCGACGCCGGCACCACCCGCATCGCCCAGGCCGTGCTGCCCGCGATGTTCCGGTTCGACGCGAACGGCCGCCCGGTGGCCGATCCGGCCTATCTGGAGTCGGCCAAGGTCATCGAGACCGAGCCGCGCCAGGTCGTGCTGTACAAGCTGAACCAGCAGGCCGTCTGGAGCGACGGCCGGGAGATCGGCGCGGCCGACTTCGCCGCCCAGTGGCGCGCCCTGTCCGGCAAGGACAGCGCCTACTGGACCGCCCGCAACGCCGGCTACGACCGCATCGCCAAGATCGAGCGCGGCGCCAACGACCTCCAGGTCCGGGTCACCTTCTCCCGCCCCTACGCCGACTGGAAGTCGCTGTTCTCCCCGCTGTACCCGAAGGACGTCATGGGCACCCCCGACGCCTTCAACGACGGCGCCCGCCGCAAGCTGAAGGTCACCGCCGGGCCCTTCCGGGTGGAGAAGGTCGACACCGCCGAGAAGGACGTCGTCCTCGCCCGCAACCCGCGCTGGTGGGGCAAGCCGGCCAAGCTGAACCAGATCGTGCTGCACGCCGTGTCCCGCGACAAGCGGGCCGCCGCGCTCGCCGACGGCAGCGTCGACCTCGCCGAGGTCGACTCCGGCGATGCCCAGCGGATCGGCCTCGCCAACCGGCAGAAGGGCACCGGCACCCCGCTCCAGGGCTCCGGGAAGACGTCCGTGAAGAAGCTGCGCGCCTGGGCGCTCGCGCACGGCTTCGACTCCGACAAGGTGCCCAGGGGGCGGAAGAAGCTGAGCAAGGTCATCAAGCGGTACCTGGAGCAGCAGCAGGAACTGCGCGACTTCGACCTCCGCAAGTCCCTGGAACCCGCCTACACCCAGCTCGCCCTCAACGGCTCCTCGGGCCCCCTCGCCGACGAACGGGTCCGCCGGGCCGTCGCCCGCGCCCTGGACCGGGCCGAACTGGCCCGGCTGGTCCTCACCCCGCTGGGCCTGCCCGCCGTACCGGTCGGCAGTCACCTTGCCCTGTCCGGGCAGGCCGCCTATGCCGACAGCAGCGGCGCGATCGGCGACCAGGACACCAAGGAGGCGCAGGCGCTGCTCGCCGACGCCGGGTGGGTGGCCGGCGGCCCGGTCAAGGCGGAGAAGAAGACCGAGAAGGCGGCCGGTCCCCAGAAGCCCTCCCAGGACGTCTCGGGCGGCGGCCAGGACGGCCAGTACATCGTCGGCGAGGACGACAACGACGACAACAAGGAGCAGCGGCGCGCGTCCGGCGACGACAAGCGCGAGCACGGCGACAAGGACCTCGCGCGGGAGAGCAGGCACGGCGGCGCGCCCGGCGCGTACGCCCCCCGGGGCACGGCCGCCCCGGCCGCCGCGCCGGCCGGACCGCTCGCCAAGGACGGCAAGGCGCTCGCGCTCCGCTTCGTGCTGCCCTCCGGGCCCGGCTCGGACACCCTCGGCTCGGTCGCCGCGCGGATCTCCGCGATGCTGGAGCGGGTCGGCATCCGCACGACGATCACCAAGGTGTCGGACCAGAGCTACTTCAAGGACCACATCGCCTCCGGCGACTACGACCTCGCCCTGTACTCCTGGCCGTCCTCGGCCTTCCCCGCCACCGACGCCCGGCCGGTCTACGCCAAACCGGTCCCGGCGGCCGACGGCTCGGTGAACGTCGAGCAGAACTTCACCCGGGTGGGCACCGACCAGGTCGACCAGCTCTTCGACCGGGCCGCGACCACCCTGGACGAGGACGAGGAGCGGGACCTGATCAGGAAGGCCGACGCCCGCATCTGGGCGGCCGCCGGCTCGATCCCGCTCTACCAGCGGCCGCAACTGGTGGGGGTGCGCAAGAACCTCGTCAACGCGGGCGCGTTCGGATTCCAGACGCCGGTGTACGAGGACATGGGCTTCCTGAAGAAGGGCGTGAAGGTCTCCCCGAGCCCCGCGAGCGGCAGCCCGGACAAGTGACGGCGGAGGCGGGTGACGGCCCGCGGACGTGAGGGGGGCGACGCCGTCCTGCGCCCCTTACGTCGGCCCGGCGCGCCCCCGCCGCGAAGGACACGTACCATGGGGTGAGGCCGTGGCGTGTCAAGCCCGGCAGGCCCGCGTCACACGGACGTCAGAGCAGGGCCTTCTCACCACTCCGGGAGTAAGCCGCAATATGGCCACGCGCCACGACATCCGCAACGTCGCTATCGTCGCCCACGTCGACCACGGCAAGACCACCATCGTCGACGGCATGCTGAAGCAGGCGGGCGCGTTCGCCGCCCACCAGCTCGAGGGCGTCGACGACCGCATGATGGATTCGAACGACCTGGAGCGTGAGAAGGGCATCACGATCCTCGCCAAGAACACGGCGGTCAAGTACCACCCGAAGTCCGGCGGGGACCCGATCACCATCAACATCATCGACACCCCCGGCCACGCCGACTTCGGTGGCGAGGTCGAGCGTGGTCTGTCGATGGTGGACGGTGTCGTGCTGCTGGTGGACGCCTCCGAGGGCCCGCTGCCGCAGACCCGCTTCGTGCTGCGCAAGGCCCTCCAGGCCCGGCTGCCCGTCATCCTGTGCATCAACAAGACGGACCGCCCCGACGCCCGGATCGACGAGGTCGTCAACGAGACCTACGACCTCTTCCTCGACCTGGACGCCGACGAGGAGCAGATCGAGTTCCCGATCGTCTACGCCTGCGGCCGTGACGGCATCGCCTCGCTGACCAAGCCGGAGAACGGCACGGTCCCGGCCGACAGCGACAGCCTGGAGCCGTTCTTCTCCACGATCCTTGACCACATCCCGGCCCCGACGTACGAGGAGGACGCGCCGCTCCAGGCCCACGTCACCAACCTCGACGCCGACAACTTCCTCGGCCGTATCGCGCTGCTCCGCGTCGAGCAGGGCGAGCTGCGCAAGGGCCAGACGGTCGCCTGGATCAAGCGGGACGGCTCGATCGGCAACGTCCGCATCTCCGAGCTGATGATGACCGAGGCGCTCACCCGCAAGCCCGCCGAGAAGGCCGGCCCGGGTGACATCTGCGCGGTCGCCGGTATCCCCGACATCATGATCGGTGAGACCCTCGCCGACCCCGAGAACCCCATCCCGCTGCCGCTGATCACGGTCGACGAGCCCGCGATCTCGATGACGATCGGCACCAACACCTCGCCGCTGGTCGGCCGCGGCGGCACCGGCAAGGGCGCCGACGCCAAGGCCGCCGTGAAGGACCGCAAGGTCACCGCGCGCCAGGTCAAGGACCGGCTGGACCGCGAGCTGATCGGCAACGTCTCCCTGCGGGTCCTCGACACCGAGCGTCCGGACGCCTGGGAGGTGCAGGGCCGTGGTGAGCTGGCGCTGGCCATCCTGGTCGAGCAGATGCGCCGCGAGGGCTACGAACTGACCGTCGGCAAGCCGCAGGTGGTCACCAAGGACGTCGACGGCAAGGTCTACGAGCCGGTCGAGCGCATGACGATCGACGTGCCCGAGGAGCACATGGGCGCGGTCACCCAGCTCATGGGTGTCCGCAAGGGCCGCATGGACAACATGTCGAACCACGGTTCCGGCTGGGTCCGCATGGAGTTCGTCGTGCCCTCGCGCGGCCTCATCGGCTTCCGTACCGAGTTCCTGACCCAGACCCGGGGCACGGGCATCGGCCACTCCATCCACGAGGGCTTCGAGCCCTGGTTCGGCACCCTGACGACCCGTAACAACGGTTCGCTGGTCGCCGACCGCTCCGGCGCCGTCACTGCGTTCGCGATGACGAACCTTCAGGAGCGCGGCGTGCTCTTCGTGGACCCGGGCACCGAGGTGTACGAGGGCATGATCGTCGGCGAGAACTCCCGCGCCGACGACATGGACGTCAACATCACCAAGGAGAAGAAGCTCACGAACATGCGGTCGTCGTCGGCCGACTCGTTCGAGGCGATCGTCCCGCCGCGCAAGCTGTCGCTGGAGCAGTCGCTGGAGTTCTGCCGCGACGACGAGTGCGTCGAGGTGACCCCGGAGGCCGTTCGCATCCGCAAGGTCAAGCTCGACCAGCGGGAGCGCGCCCGCGCCGCGAGCCGCGCCAAGCACGGCTGATCCCAGGACAGTTGAGCCCGGGCATCCCCATGATGGGGGTGCCCGGGCTTTTTGCAACCCGTTTTTCGGGGGCCGGCGGGCGGTCACGGGCCCGCGGTGTCCGGATTGCGGAGATCCCGGACCGATACCCATGTAACACGTCCGTTTCGCGGCCTTCTCCCGGCGAACAGTTTGTCCAGTTATTGGAAGTTCTTCGCGTCAGCTGTGACTGAATTGAGATTTAAAGACAGTGGTCGCCACCTGCCTCATGGCAGATAGTTAGCCGCGTAGCGCTCGGGTCAATGGGTCACGCGCTGTGGGGACAGCGCCGACTCGCGAGCACCAGAGGGTGTCTGACCCTCCGTCAGGGGTGTCGGAGGGAAGACGGAAACCCTCTCCTGTTGGTGAACACGTGGAGTCATGAGGAGGAACCCCCATGCGTGGTGTCACGAACACCAAGTGGGTCAGTTCGTCGCTTCCAGCGGTGTGATTCGGCTGTAGAACTACGCGCGTCCGGCTGCGGTCACGCGCGTCCTCGGAGTACCCGGGCACCTCTCACACTCATACCTGTGAAACGGACGAACCGTGACAAGTCCTATCGACATCGAGGACGGCGGGACTTCGGTCGTCGTCGGCGGCGAACCAGGGCCGCCGGCGAAGAACGAACCCGTCCGGCTCGAAGGCCGGTCCCCCGGCCAGCTGATGTGGACGCGCTTCAAGCGCGACCGCACGGGAATCATCTCGGCCTACGTCGTGGGCTTCTTCTTCCTGATCGGCCTGCTCGCCCCGCTGATCTCCAAGGTGTACGGCAAGGACCCGTACACCGTGTACGCGGACGAGCGCCCCGAACTCTTCGACAGCGCCGGCGTACCGGTGCAGCCGAACGGCGGCATCAGCGGCGAGTTCTGGTTCGGTCTCGAACCCGGCAACGGCTACGACGTGTTCACCAAGCTGCTCTACGGCATCCGCACCTCGCTGATGATCTCGGTCGCCGTCACGGTCGCGGTCGTCGTGACCGGGATCCTGCTCGGTGTCAGCGCCGGCTACCTCGGCGGCAAGGCCGACTACGCCATCGGCCGGCTCACCGACTTCCTGCTCGCCTTCCCGGCCCAGCTGTTCTTCATCGCGAGCATGCCGGTCGTGGTCTCCCTGTTCGTCAGCCCGCGTGACGAGACACCCACGTACGTCCGCGTGGTGGCGCTGATCCTCGTCCAGTGGCTGCTGGGCTGGATGGGCCTCGGCCGCATCCTGCGCGGCACCGCACTCTCCCTGCGGGAAAGGGAGTTCATCGAGGCGGCCAGGGTCAGCGGGGCCTCGCCGTGGCGGATCATCCGCAAGGAGATCCTGCCGAACATCGTCACCCCGCTGCTGGTGCAGTCGACGTATCTGCTGCCCGGCTTCGTGACCGCCGAGGCCGGACTGTCCTTCCTCGGCGTGGGCATCGTCGAACCGACGCCGGACTGGGGGCAGATGTTCTCCAAGGCGTCCACCGAACTGGTGATGCAGAACGACATCACCTACATGTTCTTCCCCGGCATTTCGATGATCATCTTCGTCGTCGCGTTCAACCTGCTCGGGGACTCGGTCAGAGACGCCTTCGATCCCAAGACCGCGCGCTGACCTAAGCAGGCTCTCTTTCGCACTGGTGACACACAGATCGCACTGGTGACACACAGATGGGTGGGAATCTTCGTGATGAGTAGGGGCGGACGCCACGCCTACGGCGCACTCTCCGTGCTCGCGGCCGGGGCTCTTGTGCTCACCGGTTGCAGCAAGGGCGGCAGCGACGGCGGCGGTGACGACAAGAAGCAGCAGGAGAACGCCAAACGCCAGCAGGCGTCCATCGAGTTCGGCGACGCGGCGGCCTCCACGGGCCCCGCGGCCGACGTGCCCGGCGCCAAGCCCGGCGGCACCATGGAGGTACTCCAGCGCGACAGTTACGCCCACCTCGACCCGGGGCAGATATACGTCTCCAACGAGGGCTCCCTCGCCTCGCTGATCCACCGGGGCCTGACGGGTTACAAGGCCACCAGCAACGACGGCAGCAAGCACGAGGTGGTCGGCGACCTCGCCACCGACTCCGGCACCACCACCGACGGCGGCAAGACCTGGAAGTACACCCTCAAGGAGGGCGTCAAGTTCCAGGACGGCTCCCCGGTCACGGCCAAGGACGTACGGCACAGCATCGAGCGGCTCTTCGCGCCGTTCATCAACCAGGGCCCCACCTACCTCCAGCAGTGGCTGGCCGACCAGCCCGGCACCGCCTACCGCAACCTGCTCAAGGGCGGCCCCTACAAGGGCAAGCACCTGCCCGACTCCGTCTTGGAGACGCCGGACCAGAAGACCGTCGTCTTCCACTTCAAGACCCCGCACCCCGACCTGCCCTACGCACTGGCGATGGCCGGCTACGCGGTGGTCTCCGAGAAGGGCGACACCAAGCAGCGGTACGACAAGGCGCCCGTGGTGACCGGCCCGTACAAGATCCAGTCGTTCAAGTCCGGCAAGTCGATGGTGCTGGTCAAGAACACCAACTGGGACCCGAAGACGGACCCGATCCGCCACCAGTACGTGGACCGGTTCACCATCACGTTCAACCAGCAGTACGAGACCTCCACCAAGGCCCTGCTCGCCGACAGCGGCGCGGACAAGACCGGCCTCAGCCTCAACAACCAGGTCGACGCGGGCAACCTGTCCAAGGTGCTCAAGGACCCGAGCCTGAAGTCCCGCACGGTCTCCGGCTACCAGCCGTACGTGGGCCAGATGAACATCAACATGAGCCACCCGGCCATGAAGGACAAGACGGTCCGCGAGGCCATCGCCTACGCCCTGCCGATCACCCCGTTCGTGCGCGCCTACGGCGGCAACGACGCCATGGAGGTCGCGGGCGGAGTGATCTCCCCGACCGTCTCCGGCTACGACGCCGCCTTCGACCCGCGCGGCAAGAAGAAGAAGCCCTCCGGTGACCCGGACAAGGCCAGGGAACTGCTGAAGAAGGCCGGCAAGCTCAACCTGAAACTGACCTTCGGCTACATCAACACGCCCGAGGGCCAGCAGTACTCCACCGCCATGGCGGCGGGCCTGGAGAAGGCCGGCTTCAACGTCCAGCGCCAGGAGATCCCGGCCGAGACCTACTACGACCAGGTCTCCAAGCTGGACAACAACTACGACATCTTCCACACCGCCTGGGGCGCCGACTGGCCGTCCGCCTCGACCGTGATCCCGCCGCTGTACGACGGCCGCCTGATCGCCGAGGGCGCGCAGAACTACTCGCAGGTCAACGACCCGAAGGTCAACAGCGAGATCGACCGGATCAACAAGATCACCGATCCGGTCAAGTCCGCCGCCGCGTGGGAGAAGCTGGACCAGTACCTCGTCAAGGACGTCGTCAACGTCGTCCCCACCGGGTACTACAAGCAGACCCAGATCGCCGGTTCCAAGGTCGGCGGCCTCGTCTACGACGACGTGCTGGGCGGCATCGACCCGCGTCGCCTCTACATCAAGTAACCGTCCCTGCCCGGTGCCCGGCGTGCCGCACCCGCGGTGCGCCGGGTACCGCCCGGACCGCCGACGTCAGAGAGCTGCCCCTGCCATGCTGCGCTTCCTCATGCGCCGGACCCTCGGTGCCGTCGTCATCCTCTTCCTGCTGAGCATCGTCGCGTTCCTGCTGTTCTTCGGGGTGCCCCGGGACCCGGCGCTGCTGATGTGCGGCAAGACCTGCAACCCGGACAGCATCGCGAACATCCACCACGTGCTCGGCCTGGACAAGTCCATCCCCGAGCAGTACTGGATCTTCCTGCACAACCTCCTGGTCGGCAGCGACCAGTTCGCCCAGGGCCCCTGCCCGGCCCCCTGCTTCGGATACTCGTACCACACCAACGAGCAGGTCTGGGCCACCCTGATGGACCGTCTGCCCACCACCGTCTCGCTCACCCTCGGCGCGGCCGTGTGCTTCCTGATCGTCGGCCTCGGCACGGGACTCCTCGCCGCCTGGCGGCGGGGCACGCTGATCGACAAGGCGGCCACCGGAGGCGCCATGGTCGTCAGCTCGCTACAGATCTACTTCCTGGGCCCGCTGGCCCTGGCGATCCTCGTCTACCAGACGCACTGGTTCGACAAGCCGGCCTACAACGAGTTCACCCACGACCCGGGCACCTGGTTCACGGGCCTGATCATCCCCTGGGTGGTCCTCTCCACGATCTTCGCGGCGCAGTACACCCGTATGTCGCGGTCCTCGATGATCGAACAGTTGCAGGAGGAACACGTCCGCACCGCCCGCGCCAAGGGCATGTCCCGGCGGTACGTCTTCTTCCGCTACGCCTGGCGCGGCTCGCTGATCCCGATCGTCACCATCTTCGGCATCGACCTCGGCTCACTGCTCGGCGGCGCCATCATCACCGAGTTCACCTTCTCCCTGCCGGGGCTCGGACAACTCGCCGTACAGGCCGTCAGCTTCAGCGATCTGCCGCTCCTGCTCGGCGTGATGCTGTTCTCCGCCAGCATGATCCTGCTCTTCAACATCGTCGTCGACGCCGCGTACGCCTTCATCGACCCGCGCGTGCGGCTGTCCTAGGAGCACTGTCGTGACCACTGTGACCAAGGAAGCCGCCGCTGAGAACCCGGCCGGTGCCGGTCCCCTGCTCTCGGTGCGGGACCTGCACGTCAGCTTCACGACCGAGGACGGCGTCGTACGAGCCGTGGACGGGCTCTCCTTCGACGTGGAGCGCGGCAGGACGCTCGGCATCGTGGGGGAGTCCGGCTCGGGCAAGTCGGTGACCAACCTGACCATCCTCGGCCTGCACAACCCGATGTTCACCACGGTCGAGGGCGAGATCCTGCTCGACGGACGCGAGTTGACCTCCGCCCGGGAGCCGGAGCTGGAGAAGCTGCGCGGCAACAAGGTCGCCATGATCTTCCAGGACCCGCTCACCGCACTGTCCCCGTACTACACCGTCGGCCGCCAGATCGCCGAGCCGTACCGCAAGCACACCGGCGCCTCCAAGAAGGCGGCCTGGGACCGGGCCGTGGAGATGCTCGGAAAGGTCGGCATCCCCCACCCCCGGGAGCGGGCGAAGGACTACCCGCACCAGTTCTCCGGCGGGATGCGCCAGCGCGCGATGATCGCCATGGCGCTGATCTGCGACCCCGACCTGCTCATCGCCGACGAGCCCACCACCGCCCTGGACGTGACGGTCCAGGCGCAGATCCTCGACCTGCTGAAGAACCTCCAGCAGGAGTTCGGCTCGGGCATCGTCTTCATCACCCACGACCTCGGGGTGATCGCCGACATGGCCGACGACATCATGGTGATGTACGCGGGCGGCGCGGTGGAGCGCGGAACCACCGAGGAGGTGCTGCGGGCACCCCAGCACCCGTACACCTGGGGCCTGCTGAACTCGATGCCGCGGCTCGACTCCGACCTGGGCGCCCAGCTGTCGCCGATCCCGGGCGCCCCGCCCTCGCTGCTCACCCCGCCGTCCGGCTGCCGCTTCCATCCCCGCTGCACCTTCCAGGACCGGGTGGAGGGCACGGACCGCTGTGTGAACGAGCGCCCGGCGGCGGGCCCCGGCCGGGCGTCGGCGTGCCACCTCACCACCGACCAGAAGCGGACCATCTTCATCGAGGAGATCAAGCCCCGACTGGGCTAGGTCGTCAGTCGTCCTAGGAGGACACCGTCATGAAAGAGGACCTGGTCCTCCCGGCCCCCGCCGAGCGGAGCGCCGGCCCGGAGGGGGAGCCGCTGCTCCGGGTCTCGGGGCTGGCCAAGCACTTCCCCGTCAAGGGCGGCTTCCCGATCCGGCGCACCATCGGTGCGGTGCAGGCCGTCGACGGCGTCGACCTGACCGTGTACGAGGGCGAGAGCTTCGGCCTGGTCGGCGAGTCGGGCTGCGGCAAGTCGACCACGGGCCGGCTGATCACCCGTCTGATGGAGCCGACGAGCGGCACGATCACCTACCGCGGCCGGGACATCAGCCGTGCGACGCGCAGGCAACTGGCGCCGATCCGCTCCGAGATACAGATGATCTTCCAGGACCCGTACTCGTCGCTGAACCCGCGGCAGACGGTCGGCAAGATCATCGCGGGACCGATGGAGATCAACGGCATCGACCCGGCAGGCGGCCGTGAGGCGCGGGTCCGTGAGCTGCTGGAGATCGTCGGTCTCAACCCCGAGCACTACAACCGTTTCCCGCACGAGTTCTCCGGCGGCCAGCGCCAGCGCATCGGTGTCGCCCGCGCGCTCGCCCTGGAACCGAAGCTGATCGTCGCCGACGAGCCGGTCTCCGCCCTGGACGTCTCCATCCAGGCCCAGGTGGTCAACCTGCTCCAGAAGGTGCAGCGGGAACTGGGCATCGCGTTCGTCTTCATCGCCCACGACCTGGCCGTCGTGCGGCACTTCTCACAGCGCGTCGCGGTCATGTACCTCGGCAAGATCATCGAGGTGGGCGACCGGGACTCCATCTACGCCCGCCCGCGCCATCCCTACACCCACGCCCTGCTGTCCGCCGTCCCCGAGGTCAGCCTCACGGAGGGAGGGGCACCCCCGCGTGAGCGCATCCGCCTCGCCGGCGACGTGCCGTCCCCCATCTCCCCGCCCTCCGGCTGCCGCTTCCGCACCCGGTGCTGGAAGGCGCAGGACACGTGCGCGACCGAGGAACCCCCGCTCGTCCAGATCTCCGGCAACCACGACGGCCACCTGACGGCCTGCCACTTCCCGGAGGATCCGACGATCGAGGCCCGGGACGAGGACATCATCCTGGACCCGGCGCTGGCGGCACTGGAGGAGGGGAAGCCCGGACAGCCGTAGGGGAGTGGCCCGCGCCCGGCCTTGCCCCGACCGGGAGGCGGCGCAGATGACTGCCCGTCGGTCGTCGGCGGCCTCACTGCCGCGCGTGGCGGATCTTCAGTCGTCCGTAGCCCATGGTTCCGGTGATCCGGATCTTCGGCCCGCCGGGGCGGGGATGGGGGTGGGGCTTGTAGAGCGTGTCCTTCCACTCCGTCCGGAGGCCCTCGGCGTCGACGGTCGCGTCGCGCGGCAGCGTGATCCGGGCCCTGCCGGTGCCGAGTTGTAGCTCGATGTCGACCACCGCATGCTCGATGACCGCCCGGGACAGGTCCAGATGCACCCTGGCGAACGCGGACTCGACCTTCAGTGTCCGAGGTACCCGCCATGCGCCGCGCCGGCGGATCCGTCCGCCGGCGGCGGCGATCGTGGACGTGGTGCCCGCGTTCTCCTCCGGGAGCGAGGCCAGTGCCGACTTCAGCTCGCTGTGCGTCCTGACGGTGAGCACCTGGTGGAGTCGGCCGTCCAGATCGTCGTGCGCGATGTGCCCTTCGGCATACGCGTCCTGTAGGCGCCGCACGGCCGCGTCGCGGTCGTCCTCGCTGATCAGCGGCGTCCGGTCGTCCGGCAGAGGGCTCACCGATTCACCCCGCTGCCGGGCTGGGCGCGGCGGGCCACGGTGATGATCTCCGGGGCGGTGCCGGTGAGCGGCCCCCGCTCCCAGTCACCGTACCGTTCGGCCACCGTCAGGCCCGCCTCCGCGAGGAAGCCGTCCAGGGTCCCGGTGTCCAGGAAGCGCAGGACGCCGTGGTGGGCCTGGGGAGCCGGCCAGCGGGGGCCGGCGTAGGTCTCGGTGTAGTGCACCCGGTCCCGCCGGAGCCCGTCGCCCTGCACCTCGTGCCACACCCGTACGGGCGAGCCGTCGGCGGCGGTGACCTCACGCACCCGGTCCGGGGTCCACCGCTCCCAGGCACGGGCGCCGGGGTTGCGGGTCTCGAACACGAACCGCCCCCCGTCCCGCAGGGCCGCGCGCACGGCCCGCAGGCAGTGCCGGATCTCTTCGTCGGTCACCAGCTCCTGGAAGGCGTGGCCGGTCATGACGACGAGGTCGAACTCCTCCTGCCACTGCCGCACCCGTACGTCGCCGAGCACCCACTCGACGTCGGGCCGGGACCGCCGCGCCTGGACGAGCATGGCGGCGGCCGGATCGAGCCCCATCAGCCGGCCCCGGTGCCCCTCGCCCCGGGCCCGCCTCAGTAACTGCCCGGTGCCGCAGCCGATGTCCAGCACGGACCCGGCCTGCCGCACCAGGCCGAGGTAGAAGTCGTCACCCGGTCCCCAGGGGTTGAGGCTGTCGTACAGCGCGGCGAGCGAGAGATCGGCAAAGACGTGATCCACCACCGCGGCAGTGTGCCACACGATGCTGAACGGCGCGTCAGTTTTCACCTCACTTCGCGCACTCCCGTCTCCGGATCACGTTGGTGCTGCCCACGGGAGGACGCGCGAGACCCCGCCCGTGCGAGGGGCGGGGTCTCTATGCCTCGGGGTGAGAATGCGAAGGCTCAGTACTTGATGATCCACATCATCTTCGGTGAGTACTTGTGCCCGTGGTCGATCAGGATGCGCTTTCCGCACGAGACCTTACCGCTGACGACCTTGAAGTAGCCGCACTGCAGAGCCCCGATGGTGGTCTGCGCGTTCGGGTTCAGGCTGGAGAAGAAGAGCTGAGGCGCGTCGCTGTAGTGTCGGCCGTAAACAGGCTTCTCGCGGCCGGCGTCGCCCAGGCAGAAATCACCGCCGGGGGAGACGTAGTTACACAGCTTCGCGGACTTGTTGTTCCACCACTGCCACTGCGTCCTCTTGCACTTCTCCTGGGTGATCTTCTTGTTGTAGCCGTTCCATTCGAGGCACTTTCCGGTGTCCTTGTTCACGATGTAGAAGGTGTGTTGTGGTGCGGCCTGGGCCGGCGAGGCCGCGCCAAGGAACGAGAAGGCGAGCGCCAGAATGGCCGCGATGAGCCCCGATTTCTGCATGTGCTTCATTAACGAATACCCCCAACTCGCAGTGTGTGGTCAGTCACTGTGGGATCAAGTATTCCTTGACGCCATAAGCATGTACACGAACTTGAGCGAAAGTTGAGCCGGGTGATCGCGCTGCGGCCGACAGCTTGCCTCGGGGAATGAGAAAGGCCCGCACCTGGGAAGGTGCGGGCCTCATCCCCTGGAGCGGACGTTCATGGGCTCGGGTCAATGGGCCGGTGAAGGTCCGTCCGCAAGGGGGCGGCTGACGGAAAGGGGTGTGTCAGACCGCCGCCTCGGGGTCCTTGGAGAGGCGCGGGCCGGGGACGGTGTCGGCCGTCTCCGGGTAGTGACACGCCGTCAGGTGGCCCGGTTTGTTGCCCTCCACCTGCACCAGCGGCGGAGCCTCGGTGGCGCACTTCTCGGTCGCCTTCCAGCACCGGGTGCGGAAGCGGCAGCCGGAGGGCGGGTTGATCGGGGACGGCACGTCTCCGACCAGGCGTATGCGCTCCCGCGGCTCCTCGTCGACCGTCGCCTCGGGGACGGCGGAGAGCAGGGCCCGCGTGTAGGGGTGGCGGGGGTTGTCATACAGGTCCTCGCGGTCGGCGATCTCCACGATCTTGCCGAGGTACATGACCGCGACGCGCTGGGAGAAGTGCCGCACGATGGCGAGGTCGTGGGCGATGAAGACGAACGCGATGCCCAGCTCGCGCTGCACCTTCTGGAGCAGGTTGACCACCTGCGCCTGGATGGAGACGTCGAGGGCGGAGACCGGCTCGTCGGCGACGATCAGTTTCGGGTCCAGGGCGAGGGCGCGGGCGACACCGATGCGCTGGCGCTGGCCGCCGGAGAACTCGTGCGGGAAGCGGTTGTAGTGCTCGGGGTTGAGGCCGACGATCTCCAGCAGCTCACGGACCCGCGCCTCACGGCCGCCTGCCGGGTTGATGTCGTTGATCTCCATCGGACCCGAGATGATCTTGCCGACCGTCTGCCGCGGGTTCAGCGAGGCGTACGGGTCCTGGAAGATCATCTGTATCTCGGAGCGGATCGGGGCCAGGCCCCTGCGACCCGCGTGCGTGATGTCCTGGCCGCGGTAGGTGATCTTGCCGCTGGTCGGCTCCAGCAGGCGGGTGATCAGTCGGCCGGTGGTCGACTTGCCGCAGCCCGACTCGCCGACCAGGCCCAGGCTCTCGCCCTCGGCGACCTGGAAGTCCAGCCCGTCCACGGCCTGCACCGCGCCGACCGTGCGGCGGATCGGGAAGCCGCCCTTGATCGGGAAGTGCTTCGTCAGCCCCGAGACGTCCAGGAGGGGGTTCGTGTTGCTCATGTTCGTGAAGTCCGCTCTCGTGTCCGTCAGTTGTGCCGGGTCGCGGCGTAGTCGGGGAAGAGTTCCCGCTTCTGCTCCGTGGTGAGGTGGCAGGCCGAACCGCGGCCGTCGACCACTTCCAGCAGCGGGCGTTCACCCGAGCACCGCTCGCCGGCGACCTCGTCGGTGAAGGCGCACCGCGGGTGGAAGCGGCAGCCCGACGGCGGGTTGAGCAGCGAGGGCGGCGAGCCGGGGATCGGCGTCAGCGGCACGTCGACCGGCCCGGTCAGGCTCGGCATCGAGTTGAGCAGACCCACGGTGTAGGGGTGCTGCGGGTCGCGCAGGACCTCCTGCTTGGTGCCGCGCTCCACGCACCGGCCGCCGTACATCACCAGCACGTCGTCCGCGATGTCGGCGATGACGCCGAGGTCGTGGGTGATGAAGATGATGGCCGTGCCGAACTCCTGCTGGAGGTCCTTGAGCAGGTCCATGATCTGAGCCTGGACCGTCACGTCGAGCGCGGTGGTCGGCTCGTCGGCGACCAGCAGCTCGGGGTCGCAGACCAGCGCCATGGCGATCATCGCGCGCTGGCGCATACCGCCGGAGAACTGGTGCGGGTAGTCGTCCACCCGCATGTCCGGCTGCGGGATGCCCACCCGGCGCAGCATCTCCACCGCGCGCTTGCGGGCCTCGGACTTGGAGGCGCCGGTGTGCTTGCGGTACGTCTCGCTGATCTGCGCGCCGATGGTGTGGTACGGCGACAGCGAGGCCAGCGCGTCCTGGAAGATCATGGACATCTTGTTGCCGCGCAGCCGCTCCAAATCCTTCTCGGAGGCGGTGAGCAGCTCCTTGCCGTCCAGCACGATCTCGCCCTCGATCGCGGTGCGCTCGCGGTCGTGGAGGCCCAGGATCGTCAGGTTGGTGACGGACTTGCCCGAGCCCGACTCGCCGACGATGCCGAGCGTCTGGCCCTTGGCGAGGTCGAAGCTGAGTCCGTCGACGGCCTTGACGATGCCGTCCTCGGTGGAGAAGTGGACCTTGAGGTCCCTGATGG
Organism: Streptomyces sp. NPDC028722; assembly: GCF_040637655.1. NCBI lineage: Bacteria > Bacillati > Actinomycetota > Actinomycetes > Kitasatosporales > Streptomycetaceae > Streptomyces > Streptomyces sp. NPDC028722. Next base: position 151,601 of record NZ_JBEZWU010000005.1, on the reverse strand, counting down.
AGAGGAACGGCTGCTGATCGGTGCTCGTCACGGGGACGCTCCTGGGGGGTGATGCGAGGTCGCCGGGTGGGGCGGTGGGGAAGGGGGCGGGGCGGAGGTCAGGCGAGCCGGATCCGCGGGTCGATGAGGGCGTAGACGGCGTCCACGATGATGTTGAAGAAGACGATGGCGCCGGCCGACAGGACCGTTACGCCGAGCAGCATGGGCAGGTCGCTCTTGTTCACCGAGTCCACCGCGAGGCGGCCGACGCCCTGGATGCTGAAGGTCGATTCGGTGATGATCGCTCCGCCGATCAGCGTGCCCAGGTCGATGCCGAAGACCGTGACGATCGGGCCCATCGCACCGCGCCAGGCGAACCGGAAGAAAACGTTCGCACGGGACAGACCCTTGGCGCGGGCGGTACGGACGTAATCCTCGCTGAGCTGCTCGACCAGTTGGGAGCGGGTCATACGGGTGTAGTTGGCGGTGAAGATGATCGCCAGGGTCAGCCAGGGCAGCAGCAGCCCGGAGAACCACGCCGCCGGGTCCTCGGTGAGGGGCGTGTACGACGGCTGCGAGAACAGGTTCAGCTTCGAGACCAGGAAGAACATCGCGACGTAGCCGACGAAGTAGATCTGGAGCGAGGAGCCGAACAGCGAGGCCGAGCTGGCGAACTTGTCCAGGAATTTGCCCTGCTTCAGGGCGGCCACCATGCCCGCACCGACGCCGAAGATCAGGAAGACGATGGCCGCGCCGAAGGCGAGCGACAGGGTCGTCGGCAGCCGGTCCATGATCGTGCCGAGGACCGGTTCGCGGTTGGCGAAGGAGTAGCCGAGGCACGGCGCGTTGCAGTTCCCGAAGCCCGCGTAGTCACGCCCGACGAATACGCCCTTGAGCCAGTACCAGTACTGCACCGGGATCGGGTGGTCGATGCCCAGATTGTGCCGGATCTGCGCGAGCATGTCGGGCGTGCAGTTCTTGCCACAGGACATCATCGCCGGGTCACGCGGGATGGCGTAGAAGAGGCCGAAGGTGATGGCACTGATGATCAGCAGGATGACCAGTGCGCCGAGGACTCGGCGGATGAGAAAGCGGGGCATGGGGGCGTGACTTTCCGGACGGGGCGCCGTCGCCGGGGGCGTGAAGGGGAGAGAGCCGGAGGGGGCGGCCGGGCGAAACGGCCGCCCCCCTGGTCGTGCGGTTACTTCATTGCGTAGAGCTTGCAAAGCGCGACGCACGTGTTGCCGCTGTCGTACACGACGTTGCCGACCTTGGATCCGTGCATCCAGTTGCGGATCTTGTGGTAGTCGGGGACGACCGGCGCCAGTTCCATGATCTGACGATCGACGTTGCCCCAGGCCTTGTTGGCCGCGGCCGTGTCCGCGATCTTGGCGGCCGCGTCGATGGCCCTGTTGATGCTCGGGTCGTTCAGCTGAGCGTAGTTGCTGCGGCCGTCGCCGATGTTCTTGCCGCTCCAGCAGGGGTAGAAGACCGAGTAACCGTTCGGCCAGTCCGGGCTCCAGCCCGCGCCGAAGAGGTCGAAGTCGTTGTCGATCTTACCGATCTGGGTGTAGAAGGTCGACTTGTCGACCTGCTTGGTGACGACCTTGAAGCCGGCCGCCTCCAGGGCGTTCTTGACGGCGACGGCGACCTTCTGCTGTGTGTCCGACGCCTGGAAAGCGATGACCAGCTTCTGGCCGACCTTGCCGGCCTCCTTCAGCAGGGCCTTGGCCTTGACCGGGTCGCCACCGGGCTTCTTGGTGGTGCCGTAAAGGTCGAACTTCTGGTACCCGGGGGTCACCGGGGCGAGGATGGTGGTGGCGATCTCGGTGGTCGCGGTGCCGCCGTTGATGGTCTGAATCTGCTGGTGCGGCCACGCGTAGTTGATAGCCTGACGGACCTTGACGTCCTTGATGCGGGTCATGTTGATCGGCCAGTAGTAAGTGACCGTGTCGACCTCGGTGAGGACACGCTTCTTGAGCGTGGCGTTGGTGAGGACCTGGGCGATGCGCTCGGGGGCGACCTCGTTGAAGATCGACATCGCGTACTGGTCGTTGCCCCTGTCCGAGATGTAGCGGTCGGTCGAGGCCAGCAGTTCGAAACCGAACTGGAAAACGTACTTGTCCGGGTAGGCGTTCCGGATCGGGTCGGTCTTCGGGTCCCAGTGCTCGTTGCGCACGTAGGTCAGTGACTTGCCGATGCTACGGGCACCGATCTTGTACGGGCCACACGCGAAGGGTCGCTTGTCGTACTTTTCCTTGGTGTCATGCTTCTTGTTCACCAGGGCGTAGCCCCGCATGGCGAGGGTGAAGTTGAAGTCCGTTCGCGCCTCGGTGAGGTGGAACGTGATGGTCTTGCCGTCGACCTCGATGGAGTCGAGCTTCTTGCCGTCGTAGGGGCCCTTGTACTTGTCGCCACCGACCAGCCACTGCTGCACGTAGCGGGGGCCTTCGGTGATGAACGGGGCGAAGAGGCGCTCGAAGGTGTGGCGGAGGTCGTCGGAGGAGATCTCCGAACCGTCCTCCCACTTCAGGCCGTCCTTCAATGTGAAGGACCAGGTCTTGCCGCCGTCCTTCATGGTGCCCGCGTCCGTGGCCGCGTCGCCGACCAGCGTGGCGCCGCCCTTTTCGTCGATCTTGTAGCCGGTGAGGCCACGCAGGATCGGGACGGTGATGGCGGCCTCGGTGGAGACGTAGATCTGCGCCGGGTCCAGGTGGTCCATGTCGAACTGGTCGAGCGAGTAGATCGTTCCGCCCTTGACCGCTCCCTCGACCTCCGGCGCCGGCCCGGTCGAGTCGGCCTTGGTGCCGACCAGGATCTCCTGGGTCTTGGAACCGCTGACCGAGGGGGCCTTGCTGTTGGACTTGCTGTCGCTCCCGCCGCACGCGGTGAGCACCGACGACGAGGCAGCAGCCACGCCGGTGGCGATCAGGAAGTTTCTACGGGAGAAAGACATGGATGAACCTGCCTTAAGAGGACGATCGGGACGGATGGCCGGCCGCGAGACACTGCACGGGCCGGGTGGAACGTGATGGCTAGCGCCTGGACTTCGGGTCGAGCGCGTCGCGCACCGAGTCGCCGAGCAGGTTGAAGGCGAGAACGAAGATCACCATGGACAGGCCCGGGAAGAGCATGAAGGTGATGTCCTCGGTGTAGAACTTGGCGCCGCTCTGGATCATCACGCCCCAGTCCGGGGTCGGGTCGATGATGCCGACGCCGAGGAAGGCCAGGCCGGCCTCCGCGGTCACGTAGGCCGGGAGCATCAGCGTGGACTGGATGATGATCGGCGTCCACAGGTTGGGCAGCAGTTCCTTGAACACGATGCGCATCGGTGACGCGCCCGTGACCTTTGCCGCCTCGATGTACTCCCTCTCGCGCAGGCCGAGTACCTGACCGCGCAGCAGACGGGCGATGGAGGCCCAGCCGAAGGACGAGAGCACCAGGATCAGGGAGATGGCCCGCAGGGAGGTGGGGATTTCGTCGTCGGGGGCGACGAACAGTCCGTAGACGACCGGCATGAAGGCGATGAAGAAGAGCGTGGACGGGAACGACAGCAGGATGTCGATGACCCGGCCGACGAGGTAGTCGGCCTTGCCCCCCAGATAGCCGGCGGTGACGCCGATGATCACGCCGACGACGGTGGTCAGCAGGGTGGCGGCCACGGCGATGCCCAGCGAGGTACGGATGCCGTACAGCAGGAAGGTGAAGACGTCCCGGCCCAGTAGCGGCTCGACGCCGAACCAGAACTCCGAGTTCATCCCGCCGTTCGGGCCGGCCGGGTACGAGAAGGCGTCCAGGAGTTCCGGACGCTGGCTCGCGTAGGTGGTGTAAGGGTTCTTGCCGTACAGCTTGGCGATCAGCGGTGCCGCGATGCCGATCACGAAGAAGAAGATCACGATGAACGCGGATGTCACGCCCGTCTTGTCACGCTTGAAGCGCTTCCAGGCAAGCCGTCCCGGAGAGCGGCCTTCGCTGCCTTTCGAGACGCCCGAAGTGGTCGACTTCGCGACGGCCTCGTCGGTCACCTCTAGCGGGGCAGCCGCGGATGGAGTTGGGGGGGTCATGGTGCTCCTGGCCCACGGGAGGATCTGATGACTCCGCAGGGCGCTCCCCTACGGGCTACGCCGGACTTTTTCAACGCAATTCATTCAAGGTCAATAAATTCTCGGTCGGCTTGGGTTTCTCTTTACCTTCTTTGCCGGTACTTGGCCATTCCGTAGCTACGCGGGTAGCACGCCGTAATCAATCCGTGCTTCACATCGGACTAATGGGACCAAACGGCCAATGAGTTCGATATGCGGACGGTGGAGTGTCGAAATGCGTACATCGCCGCGTGCGAATCCAACGTTTCCGCATCGTTGCGCAGAGATCCGTTGCACTCCACACGCAAGATCATCAAGGCGGCGGACGGGGCGTGCCTGCATTCGGATGACCTGTACGGCCAAAGGGCCCTCAATCGGACTGAGGGTGTGCAATGGCGGTCATATCACCTGATATTTGCTTTTACCGGATCGGTGTTCATGGAGGAGGCACGCCCATGCGGGGAACCGCCCACACCCGAGGGGTCGCCTGCGCGACGGCGGTGGTGGTGGCGCTCGCCGCCGCGGGCTGCGGGGGCGGCGGCTCGGCCGGCGGCACCGGCGGCGCCGTGCTCAGCTCCTCCTGGGGAGACCCGCAGAACCCGCTGGAGCCCGCCAACACCAACGAAGTGCAGGGCGGCAAGGTGCTCGACATGATCTTCCGGGGGCTGAAGAAGTACGACCCGAGGACCGGCAGGGCCACCGACATGCTCGCCGAGTCCATCCGCACCGGCGACTCGCGCACCTTCACGATCAGAGTGAAGGACGGCTGGACCTTCTCCGACGGCGAGAAGGTGACCGCCCGCTCCTTCGTGGACGCCTGGAACTACGGGGCGAGCCTGCGCAACAGCCAGAAGAACGCCTTCTTCTTCGCCTACATCGACGGGTACGACAAGGTCCACCCCGCCCACGGCAAGCAGAGTGCCGACACCCTGGCGGGCCTGAAGGTCGTGGACGAGCGCACCTTCACCGTCCGGCTCAACCAGAAGTTCTCCGCCTTCCCCGACACCTTCGGCTACCCGGCCTTCGCCCCGCTGCCCCGGGCCTTCTTCACCGACCACGCGGCCTGGCTGGCGAAGCCCGTCGGCAACGGCCCCTACGCCGTCGAGTCCTACACGAAGGGCTCGCAGATGTTCCTGCGGAAGTGGGACGGCTACCCCGGGGCCGACAAGGCGCTCAACGGCGGGGTGACCCTGAAGGTGTACACGGACAACAACACCGCCTACACCGACTTGATGGCCGGCAACCTCGACCTGGTGGACGACGTGCCCGCCGCTCAGCTGAAGAACGTCGGCAGCGACCTCGGCGGCCGCTACCTCAACACCCCGGCCGGCATCATCCAGACCCTGTCCTTCCCCTACTACGACAAGGCGTGGAACCGGCCGGGCTCGGAGAAGGTCCGCACGGGCCTGTCCATGGCGATCAACCGCCGGCAGATCACCGAGACGATCTTCAACCGGACCCGCACCCCGGCCACCGACTGGACCTCCCCGGTGCTCGGCCCGGCCGGCGGCTACAAGGCCGGGCTGTGCGGCAGGGCCTGCGAGTACCACCCGGACGAGGCCAGGAAGCTCGTCGAGGAGGGCGGCGGCATCCCCGGCGGGCAGGTCAGGATCACCTACAACGCGGACACGGGCTCGCACAGGCAGTGGGTCGACGCGGTGTGCAACTCCATCAACAACGCCCTGGGCAACGGCAAGGCCTGCGTCGGCAACCCGGTCGGCACCTTCGCCGACTTCCGCAACCGGATCGGCCGGCACGAGATGACCGGCCCCTTCCGGGCGGGCTGGCAGATGGACTATCCGCTGATCCAGGACTTCCTCCAGCCGATGTACTACACCGACGCCCCCTCCAACGACGGCAAGTTCTCCGACCGGAACTTCGACAAGCTCGTCGACCGGGCCAACGCCGAGACGGACCAGGCCAGGGCCGTCCGGCTGTTCCAGCGGGCCGAGGAGGTCGTCCGGGACCACATGGCCGCCATCCCGCTCTGGTACCAGAACGGCAGCGCCGGCTACTCCCAGCGGCTGTCCGGCGTGACGCTGAACCCCTTCAGCGTCCCCGTGTACAACGAGATCAAGGTCAGCTGAGCCGCCATGGGACGCTACGTCGTCCGGCGACTGCTCCAGATGATCCCGGTGTTCATCGGCTCCACCCTGCTGATCTTCCTCATGGTGAACGTGATGGGCGATCCCGTCGCGGGCCTGTGCGGCGAACGGCAGTGCGATCCGGCGACGGCCGCCCAGCTTAAGCAGGAGTTCGGCCTCGACCAGCCGGTCTTCCCGCAGCAGTACCTCGCCTACATGGGCAGGGTCTTCACCGGCGACTTCGGTACCGCGTTCAACGGGCAGAAGGTCACCGAGCTGATGGCCACGGCGTTCCCCGTCACCATCCGGCTCACCGTCGTGGCGATCCTCCTCGAGGTCGTCGTCGGCATCACCCTCGGCGTGCTCAGCGGCCTGCGGCGCGGCCGGCCCGTCGACACCGGCGTGCTGCTGCTGACGCTGGTGGTGATCTCCGTCCCCACCTTCGTCACCGGCCTGGTGCTCCAACTGCTCCTCGGCGTCAAGTGGGGCTGGATCAGACCCTCCGTCCCGCCGGACGCCGGCTTCGGCGAGCTGTTCGTGCCCGGCCTGGTCCTCGCCTCCGTCTCGCTCGCCTACGTCACCCGGCTGACCCGCACCTCCATCGCCGAGAACAAGCGCTCCGACTACGTCCGCACCGCCGTCGCCAAGGGGCTGCCCCGGCGCCGGGTCATCACCCGGCACCTGCTGCGCAACTCCCTGATCCCGGTGGTCACCTTCATCGGCTTCGACATCGGCGCGCTGATGGGCGGTGCGATCGTCACCGAGCGCATCTTCAACATCCACGGCGTCGGGTACCAGCTCTACCAGGGCATCCTGCGGCAGAACACCCAGACGGTCGTCGGCTTCGTGACCGTGCTCGTCCTCGTCTTCCTGGTCGTCAACCTCCTCGTCGACCTGCTCTACGCCGTACTCGACCCGAGGATCCGCTATGCCTGAGCAGCCGTACGAGCCCGAGCGCGTGATCGCCGGCACCGGCATGGGCGGGGCGATGGACCTGGGCGCGAGCGAGGCCGTCACGCTGGAGCGGGCCCCGGGCGGGCCGGGCGGCCCCGACGGCACCGGACCGCCCGGCCGGCCGCGCTCGCTGTGGTCCGACGCCTGGCGCGACCTGCGCCGCAACCCCGTCTTCCTGCTCTCCACCCTGGTCATCGTCTTCCTGGTCGTCATCTCCGTGTGGCCCTCGGCGATCACTTCCGGCAACCCCCTGACGTGCGACCTCGCCAAGGCCCAGGAGGGCGCCCAGCCCGGCCATCCCTTCGGCTACGACGGCCAGGGCTGTGACGTCTACACGCGCACCGTCTACGGCGCCCGTACGTCCGTCACGGTCGGCGTGTGCGCCACCCTCGGCGTCTCCCTGTTCGGCTCGGTGCTCGGCGGACTCGCGGGCTACTTCGGCGGTCGATGGGACGCGGTGCTGTCCCGGATCACCGACGTCTTCTTCGCCATCCCGGTCGTCCTCGGCGGTCTCGTCCTCCTCTCCGTGGTGACCAGCAATACGGTCTGGCCGGTCATCGGGTTCATGGTGCTGCTCGGCTGGCCGCAGATCTCCCGCATCGCACGCGGTTCGGTCATCACCGCCCGGCACCACGACTACGTCCAGGCCGCCCGCGCCCTCGGCGCCTCCGACTCGCGCATCCTGCTGCGGCACATCGCGCCCAACGCGGTGGCCCCGGTCATCGTCGTCGCGACCATCGCGCTCGGCACCTACATCGCCCTGGAGGCGACCCTGTCCTACCTCGGCGTCGGCCTCAAACCGCCCAGCGTCTCCTGGGGCATCGACATCTCCGCCGCGTCCCCCTACATCCGCAACGCCCCGCACGCCCTGCTGTGGCCCTCGGGCGCCCTCGCCGTCACGGTCCTGGCCTTCATCATGCTCGGCGACGCGGTCCGCGACGCCCTCGACCCGAAGCTGAGGTGACGCCGTCGTGCTGCTGGAAGTAACGGACCTGCACGTGGAGTTCCGGACCCGGGACGGGATCGCGCGCGCCGTCAACGGCGTCGGCTACCGCGTGGACGCCGGTCAGACGCTCGCGGTGCTCGGCGAGTCCGGGTCGGGCAAGTCCGTCACCGCGCAGGCCGTGATGGGCATCCTGGACACGCCGCCGGGGCGGATCACCGGCGGACGGGTCCTCTTTCAGGGCCGGGACCTGCTGACGCTGAAGGGGGAGGAGCGGCGCAGGGTCCGGGGGAGCGCGATGGCGATGATCTTCCAGGACGCGCTGTCCGCCCTCAACCCGGTCATGACGGTGGGGGACCAGCTGGCGGAGATGTTCGTCGTCCACCGCGGGATGCGGAAGAAGGACGCCCGGGCCAGGGCGGTCGGGCTGATGGACCGGGTGCGGATCCCGGCCGCCGCCCAGCGCGCCCGGGACCACCCCCACCAGTTCTCCGGCGGGATGCGCCAGCGCGTCATGATCGCCATGGCGCTGGCGCTGGAACCGGCGCTCGTCATCGCCGACGAGCCGACCACCGCCCTGGACGTCACCGTCCAGGCCCAGATCATGGACCTGCTGGCCGAGCTGCGGCACGAGTACCGCATGGGCCTGATCCTGATCACCCACGACCTGGGCGTGGTCGCGGACGTCGCCGACCGGATCGCGGTGATGTACGCCGGGCGGATCGTGGAGTCGGCGCCCGTGCGCGACCTCTACAAGGCCCCCGCCCACCCCTACACCCGCGGCCTGCTGGACTCCGTGCCCCGCCTGGACCAGAAGGGCGGGGAGCTGTACGCCATCAAGGGCCTCCCGCCGAACCTGACGCGCGTCCCGCCGGGCTGCGCCTTCCATCCGCGCTGCCCGATGGCCCGGGACGTGTGCCGCACCGAGGTGCCGCCGCTGTACGAGGTGTCCGAGGAGCGGCGCAGCGCCTGCCACTTCTGGCGGGAGTGCCTGCATGACTGAGCCGATCCTGGAGGTCGGCGGCCTCGTCAAGCACTACCCGCTCACGCGGGGCGTCCTGTTCCAGAAGCAGGTCGGCGCGGTGAAGGCCGTCGACGGCGTCGACTTCACGCTCGGCAGGGGGGAGACCCTGGGCATCGTCGGGGAGTCGGGCTGCGGCAAGTCGACGGTGGCGAAGCTGCTCTGCAACCTCGAACGGCCGACGGCCGGCTCGATCCGGTTCAAGGGCGAGGACATCACCCGGCTGTCCGGCCGGGCCCTGAAGGCGGTCCGCCGCAACATCCAGATGGTCTTCCAGGACCCGTACACCTCCCTCAACCCCCGGATGACGGTGGGCGACATCATCGGGGAGCCCTACGACATCCACCCGGAGGTCGCCCCCAAGGGTGACCGGCGCCGCCGGGTGCGGGAGCTGCTGGACGTGGTCGGCCTCGACCCGGACTACGCCGACCGCTACCCGCACCAGTTCTCCGGCGGCCAGCGCCAGCGCATCGGCATCGCGCGCGGGCTGGCGCTGCGTCCCGAGGTGATCGTCGCCGACGAGCCGGTGTCCGCGCTGGACGTCTCGGTGCAGGCCCAGGTGATCAACCTCCTGGACCGGCTCCAGTCGGAGTTCGACCTCAGCTACGTCTTCATCGCGCACGACCTGTCGGTCGTCCGGCACATCTCGGACCGGGTCGCGGTCATGTACCTGGGCCGGATCGTGGAGACCGGCCGGGACACCGACATCTACGGCCATCCGACCCATCCCTACACCCAGGCCCTGCTGTCCGCCGTGCCCGTGCCCGACCCCGAGGCCCGCGCGCACCGGACGCGGATCATCCTCACCGGTGACGTGCCCTCGCCGACGGACATCCCCTCCGGCTGCCGCTTCCGCACCCGCTGCTGGAAGGCCCGGGACCGCTGCGCCCGGGAGGTCCCGGCCCTGGCGGTCCCCGCCGTCTTCCGGGACACCTCCGGTCCCGCCGCCCACCCCTCGGCGTGTCATTTCGCGGCGGAGGCGGTGCCGGGGGAGCGGGTGGGACCGGGGGAGCCGGTGGGGCCGGGGGCGAACGGCGACGGGCCGGGGTGACATCGCGCACCCCGGCCCGTTTACGGCACCCGCACGGCCGTACGCTGTTCAGCCTCCCGTGTCCGTATATCGGTGCCGCTACCGTCAAGTTGCCTGCTTGTTAACCCCGTTCACGAGGGCCGGCCCGGCTGCGGCAGGGAGCGCCGGAGGAAGTCCAGCTGGAGCCGGAGCAGGTTCTCCGCGACCGTCTCCTGCGGGGTCATGTGGGTCACGCCGGACAGGGGGAGCACCTCGTGCGGGCGGCCCGCGGCCAGGAGGGCGGAGGACAGGCGCAGCGAGTGGGCGACGACCACGTTGTCGTCCGCCAGCCCGTGGATGATCATCATCGGGCGGTGCGGCTCGGCCGGGGCGACCAGACCCGCGTCGTCGATCAGCGAGTTGCGGCGGTAGACCTCCGGCTGCTCGTCCGGGTGGCCCAGGTAGCGCTCCTGGTAGTGGGTGTCGTACAACCGCAGGTCGGTGACGGGGGCGCCGACCACCGCCGCGTGGAACACGTCCGGGCGGCGCAGCACCGCGAGGGCCGCCAGATAGCCGCCGAAGGACCAGCCCCGGATCGCCACCCGGCCCAGGTCCAGCGGGTACCGCTCGGCGAGGCCGTGCAGCGCGTCCACCTGGTCCTGGAGCACCACGTCCGCCAGCTCGTCGCGGACCGCCTTCTCCCAGGCCGGTGAGCGGCCCGGGGTGCCCCGGCCGTCGGCGACGACCACCGCGAAACCCTGGTCGGCGAACCACTGGGAGGTCAGATGGGCGTTGTGCGCGGCGACGACCCGCTGGCCGTGCGGGCCACCGTAGGGGTCCATGAGCACGGGCAGGGGAGTGTCACCGTGGTAGTCCCGTGGCATAAGCACGGCGCACGGAATTCGGCGTGCGCCCCCCTCGGTGAGGGACACCCGGGGGGACAGACCGGGATGTTCGGCGTACGAGCGGACAGTCAGCGCCGGTTTTCCGTCAGCCAGCACCTGGACCCGGGTGCCCGGCCGGTCCAGCGCGGCGGACACCAGGACGGTCACGCCCCCGGAGCGCACCGCCCCGTGCACGCCGGGCTCCTGGGACAGCCGTTCCAGGCCCAGTTCGTTCACCCGGTACACATGGACTTCGCCAATCTCGGGCGACCGGGCCTCCGGACCGGAAGAGGCGGAAACCAGTACGTCGTCCGCCCCCACGTCCAGTACCGCCCGGATGTGCAACTGACCGCTGGTCAACGGGCGTTCTCCGACCGCCAGGACCCGCGCGCCGCCCTCGTCGGCGATCCGGACGAGATGCCCGGACGGGCTCCAGCAGGGCACTCCGGCGAAAAGTTCCAGCCAACTTGGATCTTCATCGGCGTGCACCATCCGCGTGGCGCCCGTGTCCGGGTCCACCGCCAGGAACAGCTGGCTGCGCTGGTCCCGCGCCTGGACGAGCAACAGCGGCGCACCCGCCTCTGACCAGTGCACTCGCGCCAGATACGGGTAGCGCGACCGGTCCCAGGCGACCTCCGTGCGCGCCCCGTCCAGCCCGTACACGAACAGGCGTACGTCGGCGTTCGCCGTACCCGCCGCCGGGTACCTGACAGGGAGCGGCTCGCGCTCCGGGTGGGCCGGATCCGCGATCCACCACCGCCGTACCGGCGTGTCGTCCACCCGCGCCACGAGCAGCCGGTCCGACCCCGGCGCCCACCAGAACCCCCGGGAGCGGGTCATCTCCTCGGCCGCGACGAACTCCGCGAGGCCGTAGGAGACCTCCGCCGACTCCGGCTCGGCCAGCACCCGGTCGCCGTCGCCCTCTGCGTCCACCACCCGCAGCGCCCCCCGGGCGACGTAGGCGATGTGCCGTCCGTCGGGCGAGGGGCGGGGGTCGATCACCGGTCCCGGAACGACCAGTTCACGTGCCCCGCCGGTCCGCAGCCCGGCCGTGAACAGCCGCCCTGACAAGGCGAAAGACGCCAACTCCAGGGCGCCGTCGGTGGCATAGCCGACGATGCCGGCGCCGCCCTCCCGGCTGCGCTCCCGGCGGGCCCGCTCCTCGGCCGACAGTTCTTCGGAAGCGCCCCGCAGGAGCGCGCGCGGATCGGCCGCGAGGCGCTCGGCGCCCCCCGGCAGATCCAGGACCCACAGGGAGTTGGCCCGGTCGGTGCCGGAGCCGGAGCGCAGGAACGCGACACGTGAACCGTCGGGCGCCACGCTGAAGGCACGCGGCGCGCCGAGCGTGAACCGCTGGGTCCTGGCGTGCCGACGGGGGAAGGAGTCAGCCTCGGTCGTCATACCCCGACCATATTGGCCATGCGCCCCCTTGTGCGGCCGTGCGCCGAGCGATGCGCGAGTACGGATAGTTATGATCACTACCGCTGTGTGGGTATGAACCTGCTGGCGTCTGCATGGAGTTGCTCTACACCCCCCGCGTCCCTGGGATCTTTGGAGGTGAGCCGCCGTGGCACTCTCGATTTCGGCGGTGGTGCTGCTGGCGATCATCGTTTTCCTGCTGGTCAAGAAGTCAGGGCTGAAGGGCGGCCACGCGGTCGTCTGCGTCCTGCTCGGCTTCTATCTCGCCTCCTCGACCGTCGCGCCGACGATCAGCGAGCTGACCACCAACGTCGCCAGCATGATCGGCAGCATCAAGTTCTGACGGCGGCTGTCGCGGGCACCGGCGCGGAGCCTCGTAGGGTGGTCCCATGACGGAACTGCCAGCGCGGCGTCTGCTGCTGGTGCACGCGCACCCGGACGACGAGTCGATCAACAACGGCGCGACCATGGCCCGGTACGCCGCCGAAGGTGCCCACGTGACCCTGGTCACATGCACCCTCGGGGAGCGCGGGGAGGTCATCCCGCCGGAGCTGCGGCAGCTGACGGGCCCCGCGCTGGGCGCGCACCGGCGCGGCGAGCTGGCCGCCGCCCTCGGCGCGCTCGGGGTCACGGACGCCCGGCTGCTCGGCGGCGCCGGGCGCTACGGCGACTCCGGGATGATGGGCATCGCCGACAACGACGACCCCGGCTGTTTCTGGCAGGCCGACGTCGACGAGGCCGCCGGTCATCTCGCCGAGGTGATCCTGGAGGTCCGCCCGCAGGTCCTCGTCACGTACGACGACAACGGCGGCTACGGCCACCCGGACCACCTCCAGGCCCACCGCGTCGCCATGCGCGCCGTCGAACTGGCGGACGAGCGAGGACACCGGGTCGCGAAGGTGTACTGGAACCGCGTCCCCCGCTCCGTCGCCGAGGCCGCGTTCGCCCGCCTCCACGACGACCTGCCCGCACTGCCCTTCGGCGAGGGCGCGGCCGTGGACGACGTGCCCGGCGTCGTGGACGACGAGCGGATCACCACCACGGTCGACGGCACCGCGTACGCCGCCGCCAAGGCCGCCGCGATGCGCGCCCACGCCACGCAGATCGAGGTGGCCGAGCCCTACTTCGCGCTCTCCAACGCACTCGCCCAGCCCCTGTTCACCACCGAGTACTACGAGTTGGTCCGCGGGGACGGGCAGCGCGGCGAGAGCGACCTGTTCGCCGGCGTCGAGGAGACGGCATGAGCGACACCCGACCGGGCTCCCTGCTCGCCCAGCCGCTGCGCCCGCCGTCCGCCGGGCGGGCCGCCGCCCACGCCGGCCTCTTCCTGCTCGGCGCGGTCGTGGGCCTCGCCGGCGCCCTGGTCCAGGCCGGCTGGTTCCCCGGCGGGCTGCTGCTCGCCCTCGCGGGCGCCGGCGGACTGTTCCTCGGCGGGGCGCACGCCACCGGCGGCCGGGGCGGAGCGGTCGCGCCGGCGGCCGGCTGGATCGTCGCCGTCATCCTGCTCACCACCTCGCGCCCCGAGGGCGACTTCCTGTTCGGCGCCGGCGTCGGCTCGTATCTCTTCCTGCTCGGCGGCATGGCACTCGCTGTGATCTGTGCCACCGTCGGCTTCGGACGGCAACCCGGTGGCGGCTCCGCCCGACTTGGCAAGTGACGTACCACTTCGCCGTGGGGCGCGGGTGCGGGTCCGGTGGGGGTTTAGTCGGCGGTCATGGGATACGCGCCAGAAGTGGCCAGTATGGTGGTGCGCGCCGCCGAGCCTCCCCCAAGCGCTCGACTTCGCTCGTGCCGGGGGACCCTCACCGCGCAGTGAGGTCGTAACGGGCGGCGGAGCCAACCGGGAGAACCTGCCTTGAGTCGTGAAACTGACACTCCGTCCTCCGGGCCCAGCGGGCGCGGCGGAGCCGCATACCCCTCCGGCACGCCGCCGTACGGGACCCCCTTGGCTCCCGACGACGCCACGGGCGCGGGCCGTTCGGGCACGCGGCCGGAGGAGAAGAAGACCGAGACCACGTTGACGACCCGGATCCGGATCAACATCCCCGGATCGCGGCCCATCCCGCCGGTCGTCATGCGCAAGCCCGTCGGGGACGGCGAGAGCGCCGGCCAGGAGCAGCCCGCCGCCGAGCCGGCTCCCGCGGCCGAGCGGACCCCCGCTGGTCCCGCCGAGGCCCCGGCCGAGCCCGCGGCCCCGGGGGACGAGAAGGCCAGCGACTGGTTCGCGCCCCGCAAGTCCGCGCCCGGCAAGGGCGCTCCGGGCGGCGGCGGCACGAACGGTGCGGGGACGCCGGGCGGTTCCGCCGCGCCCACCGCCGCCCCAGCGGCCCCCGGCGTGCCGGGCGCCCGTACGGGTGGTCCGGGCGCGCCCGGCGCGGCCGGTACCACCGGCGCACGTCCCGGCGGCGGCCGTCCCGGCGGGGTGGTCGGCTCCATGAGCGTGCCGGGCGCCCGTTCCGGCGGCACCAACGGCAAGGGCCTGCCCGGCGCCACGGGCGGCCCCGTCGCTCCCGGCCACGGCGGCGGCACCGGCTCCTTCGACGTCACCGAGGCGCTGACCGCGGGTCAGCCGAGCGGCGGCTCACGCCCCGGCCCGTCCGGCTCCGGCGAGCCCCGCCGCGACGACCTGCCGTACTTCGCGGAGAACGGCACCCAGGACGGCTACGGCGGTGCCGCGGGCCCGGGCGGCGCGAGCGGCCGCGACGGTTACGGTGGCGCCGGTACGGCGGGCACGGGCGGTCAGGACGGCCTCGGCGGCGCCGCGGGTGTGAGCGGCGCGGGCGGCCGGGACGGCTTCGGTGCCGGTGCGACGGGTGCGGGCGGCCGGGACGGCTTCGGCGGCGCCCCGGGCGCGGGCGGTGCCAACGGGCACGGTGGTCCCGGCGGCCCCAGCGGCTTCAGCGGTCCGGGTGGACACGGCGGCCCCGGCGGCCCGCAGAGCCCGGCCGGCCCCACCAGCGGTCCGGCCACCGGTGACGGCACCCTCGTCCCGCGGGCCGGCGAACCCTTCGACGGCCCCGCCGGCGCGGGCGGTCACGGCACCCCGGGCGGCCAGGGCACCCCGGCCGCCCGCAGCGCCCTCGCCGGCCTCGACGGGCCCACCGGCCCGGGCGGCCCCGGTGGTCCGCGGGCCACCCCCGGCGGTCCCGCGGGGCGCGGACCCGGCGGGCTCAGCGACGACACCGCGGTCCTCACCCCGCAGAAGCCGGCCCCGGAACCGGGCACGCCCGGCTACCGTTCCCCGGCCGCCGACAACGTCTCCGGACACACCGTCACCAGCGGCATCCCGGTCGTCCCCAGCACCGGGAAGTCCCCGTTCGGCAGCCACGGCGACGGCGGCCCCGCGGCGCCCGCCGCGCCCCGGCCGGAGCCGGCCCCCGCTCCCAAGGCGGCGGCCAGGCCGAAGAAGAAGGGCCGCAGCAAGCTGGTGCTGCTCGCGGTCGGCGTGATCGTCGTCGCGGGCGGTGCCTACGGCGCCGGACTGCTGATGAACCACACCGACGTGCCCAAGGGCACCACCGTGCTCGGTGTCGACATCGGCGGCGGCACCCGCGACGAGGCCGTCAGGAAGCTGGACGACGCCTTCGGCAGCCGGGTGAACAAGCCGCTGAAGCTGGCCGTGGGCGGCCGGACCGTCGCCCTCACCCCCGAGAACGCCGGACTCCAGTTCGACTACCAGGCCACGGTGAGCGAGGCCGCCAAGAGCGACTACAACCCGGTCCACGTGGTCGGTTCCCTGTTCGGGCAGAAGCGTGTGGTCCAGCCGGCCATGCCGGTGGACGAGGAGAAGCTCCAGGCCGCCCTCCAGCAGGCCGGCGGCGGCTCCGGCTCGGTCACCGACGGCACCGTCAGGTTCGACCACGGCCGGGCGGTCGCCGTCTACGGCAAGCCGGGCAAGGCCATCGACGCCGCCCGGTCGACCCAGGCGGTCGAACAGGCGTACCGCACCCTGGTGGAGACGGGCACCGCGTCGTCGGTCGCGGTGCCGACGACCA
Organism: Streptomyces sp. NPDC028722; assembly: GCF_040637655.1. Lineage (NCBI taxonomy): Bacteria > Bacillati > Actinomycetota > Actinomycetes > Kitasatosporales > Streptomycetaceae > Streptomyces > Streptomyces sp. NPDC028722. The sequence goes on along the minus strand of NZ_JBEZWU010000005.1, from coordinate 135,231 downwards.
CCAAGGAGCCGACGGTCCCGAACGCCGAGGTCGACCGGATGATGAAGGACTTCGCGAAGCCGGCGATGTCCGGGAACGTGACCGTGCAGACGGACGCGGCGCACTCGGTCCCCATGAGCCCGCAGAACTCGCTGTGGAAGTTCCTCAGGGTCACCGCCGTCGACGGCAAGCTGGTCGACAAGCCCGACCTGGCCGCGCTCAGGCAGCTGTACGGGCAGGCCTTCGACGGGGTCCTCATCACCCGCGGCAACGGCAAGAAGACACCCGTCACCCCCGAGGACGTCTACGCCGCCCTGCGCCAGGCCCTCATCAGCAGGACCAACCGGGTCGCGGTGATCGACACCAACCCCAGCTAGCCGCCCTCACCCCGGGGCGCCCCCTGCCGGGGCGCCCCGCGGGCCGTGTCGTCCGGGCCGCATGACATCTGTCATCCGGCACACAGGACCCGCGGCACTGCCGGGCCCGGTGCCCTCTCCGCCAGCATGGACGGCATGACGACGACAGCGGCACCGGCCACCACCACCCCGGTGGTCGGGTTCGACCAGGTGACCAAGACATACGGGAGCGTGCGGGCCGTCGACGGCCTCTCGCTGCGGCTGTACCCGGGCGAGACCGTCGCCCTCCTCGGCCCGAACGGAGCCGGCAAGTCCACCACCCTGGACCTCCTCCTGGGCCTCAAGCAGGCCGACACCGGCGCGGTGCGCCTGTTCGGCACCAGCCCGCGCGAGGCGATCGTCGCGGGACGGGTCGGGGCCATGCTCCAGAGCGGCGGGCTGATGGACGAGGTCACCGTCGCCGAACTGGTGAAGCTGGCCTGCTCGCTGCACCCGAGGCCGTACCCCGTGGCCGACGTGCTCGCCCGGGCGGGCGTCACGCAGATCGCCGGCCGCAAGGTCGACAAGCTCTCCGGCGGCCAGGCCCAGCGCGTCCGGTTCGCCCTCGCCACCGCCGGTGACAGCGACCTGATCGTGCTGGACGAGCCGACCACCGGCATGGACGTCTCCGCCCGGCAGGCGTTCTGGGCCACCATGCGCGAGCAGGCCGACCGGGGCCGTACGGTCCTCTTCGCCACCCACTACCTCGAAGAGGCCGACGCCATCGCCGACCGGGTGCTGGTGCTGCACCGGGGCCGGCTCCTCGCCGACGGCACCGCCGCCGAGATCAAGGCCCGGGCCGGTGCCCGCCGGGTCTCCTTCGACCTGGCGGGCGAGATCGACGAGAGCGCCCTGCGCACCCTGCCGCACCTCACGTCCCTGGACGTGTCGGGGCAGACCATCCGCATCCAGTCCGCCGACGCCGACGCCACCGTCCACGCCCTGTACGGCCTCGGCGTCTACCCCCGCAACCTCGAAGTCGCCGGCCTCGGCCTGGAGCAGGCCTTCGTCGCCATCACCGCCGCCGAGGAGGCGAAGCAGTCGTGAACAGCCTGATCAGACTGGAACTCACCCGCGCCCTGCGCAACCGCAAGTTCCTGTTCTTCTCCGTGATCTACCCCTCGGGCCTGTTCCTGCTGATCGCGGGCAACGCCGACAGCCACACCAAGATCGACGGCACGGGCCTGACCCTGCCGACGTACATGATGGTCTCCATGGCGTCCTTCGGCGCGCTGACGGCCGTCCTGATGGGCAACAGCGAGCGCATCGCCAAGGAACGCGAGAACGGGTGGGTACGGCAGCTGCGCCTGACCACCCTGCCCGGGCGTGGGTACGTCCTCGCCAAGACCGCCGGCGCGGCCGTGGTCAGCCTGCCGTCCATCGTGATCGTGTTCGTGGTCGCCGCGGCGGTGAAGGACGTACGTCTGGAGGCCTGGCAGTGGCTGGCGCTGAGCGGCGCCATCTGGGCCGGCAGCCTGGTCTTCGCCGCGCTCGGCGTCGCCATCGGCTACCTCGCCAGCGGGGACGCGGTCCGTCCGATCACCATGATCACCTACTTCGGGCTGTCCATGCTGGGCGGCCTCTGGATGCCGACGACCACCTTCCCGCAGTGGCTCCAGGACATCGCCGAGTGGCTGCCCACGCACGCGTACGCTTCCCTCGGGCGGGCGATCGAACAGAGCCAGACCCCGCACGCCCGCGACATCGCCGTCCTCGCCGTCTCCTTCGCGGTCTTCGCGGGCGGTGCGGCCTGGCTGTACCGGAAGGACACGCTGAAGGCGTGAGCGCCATGACGGAAGACCGGCAGGCAGGAACCGCGCGGCCCGCCCCCGTGGGCCGGCCGCCCCGCAACCGGCGCGAACTGCTGGTCAAGACGCTCTGGATCGGGGTCTGGCTGGTCTTCCTCAGTTCCCCGGTCGGCGACCTGGTGCACGGCGACCACACCACCGCCGCCAGGGTGGCCGGCTCCCTGGGCCTCACCGCGTTCGTGGGGGTCTACCTGGCGCTGGTCTTCCGCAACATCGGCCGCCCGTTCGCCCCGCGCGTCGTGCTCACGCTGGGCGGGATCCTCGGTGTCCTCGCCCCCGTGCTGGCCCTCACCCTCGGCAGCGCCTGGCTGGGTCTGTTCGTCTACCTGTCGGTCGCCTGGGGGGCCACCCTCCCGCTGCGGGCGGCCTACTGGGCCATCCCGGCCTCCGCGCTGGTGATGTACCTGATCGGCCTGCGCACCGACGAGAACGAGGCGCGGGGGCTGCTCCTGCTGGTGCTGCTCATCGGGTTCGCGATGACCGGCGTCGGCCAGCTGGTGCGCACCACGATCGAGTTGCGCAAGGCCCGGGCGACCGTCGCCCAGCTCGCCGCCAACGAGGAGCGCCTGCGCCTCGCCCGCGACCTGCACGACCTGCTCGGCCACTCGCTGTCGCTGATCACGCTGAAGAGCGAGCTGGCCGGCCGCATGCTGCCCGCCCGGCCGGACCAGGCCGCCCAGCAGGTAGCCGACATCGAACGGGTCAGCAGGCAGGCCCTGGTCGACGTCCGGGAGGCCGTCACCGGCTACCGGCGGCCCCGGCTCGCCGCCGAACTCGCCGGTGTCCAGGTCGCCCTGACCGCCGCCGGCGTCACCGCCGACCTGCCCGCCGAACCGGACCTGACCGCAGTCCCCGAGGAGGCCGAGTCCGCGCTGGCCTGGGCGCTGCGCGAGGCGGTCACCAACGTGGTCCGGCACAGCGGCGCCGACCGCTGCGCCGTCCGGCTGCTGCGCCGCGAGACCCTGGACGGGCCGGTGCTCGAACTCTCCGTCGAGGACAACGGAACGGGCGGTTCCGGCGGCGGCCCCGGCAACGGCCTGGCCGGACTGACCGAGCGTCTGGAGAAGGCCGGCGGCAGCCTGGAGGCGGGCCGGGTCAGGCACGGGTTCCGGCTCGTCGCCCGCGTGCCCACGGGCGCCGCGGCGGACGTAGGATCCGGGGCATGACGAGCAAGATCAGAGTCCTGCTGGCCGAGGACCAGTCGATGGTCCGCGAGGCGCTGGCGGCACTGCTCGGTCTGGAGGACGACATCGAGGTCGTCGCCCAGGCCGCGCGCGGCGACGAGGTGCTCGCGGCCGTCGGCGCGCACGGCGTGGACGTCGCCCTGCTCGACATCGAGATGCCCGGCTGCACCGGCATCGAGGCCGCCGCCCAGGTCCGCCGCGCACATCCGCGGGTCAAACTGGTCGTCCTCACCACCTTCGGCCGGCCCGGCTATCTGCGCAGCGCCATGGAGGCGGGCGCGGACGCCTTCCTCGTCAAGGACGCCCCGGCCGCCCAGCTCGCCGACGCGGTCCGCCGGGTGCTGGCCGGGGAACGGGTGATCGACCCGACCCTGGCCGCCGCCGCGCTGGCCGACGGCGCCAACCCGCTCACGGAGCGGGAACGCGAGGTGCTCCGCGCGGCGGCCGACGGCTCCACCAACGCCGAACTGGCGCGCGCCCTGCACCTGTCCCAGGGCACGGTCCGCAACTACCTCTCCACCGCCATACAGAAGCTGGCGGTGCGCAACCGCGCGGAGGCCGTGCGGATCGCCCGGGAGAAGGGCTGGCTGTGAGGACCCCCGCCGGGTGACGGCGGTAGGGGGCGGCCTCAGTTGAGCTTGGACCGCGCGATGCGCGCCTCCTGCCGTACCTTCTCGGCGGCCGGCTCGTCGACCACCTCGATCAGATCGGCGTAGGTGTCCAGTTCGTCGGCGCCCGCGGTGAACTGGCCGCGCTGCACCAGCAGCTGTCCGCGTTCGTAGCGCAGCCGCGCCGGATGCGCGGGGATGAGCAGCCCCAGTTCCACGGCCCGCAGGGCGACGTCCGAGCGTTCCGGCCGGGCCGCGGCCCACGACCGGATGTTGTTCAGGACGCGCTGCACGACCTCCAGGGGCGCCGCCGGTTCCAGTGCGGACGGTTGCAGCGACGCCCCCGTGGCGCCCGCCACCAGCAGCTCCGCGTCCTCCCCGGTCAGCATCCGGCCCTCGTCGAACGGATCGGCCAGCACCTGTTCCCCCGCCGCCCCGAACCCGACCACGAAGTGCCCCGGCAGCGCGACGCCGTACACCGGGGCCCCGGCCCGGCGCGCGACCTCCAGCCACACCACCGACAGCAGGATCGGCAGCCCGCGCCGCCGCCGCAGCACCTCGTGCAGCAGCGAGGACTCCAGCCGCTGGTAGTCGCCGGGCGTCCCGTGGAACCCGTGGCGGGCGCCGAGCAGCCGTTGAACGGCCTCCGCCCAGGCGCGCGGGCCGCCCGGCCGGTACGGCAGCTCGCCCGCCAGCCGGTCCAGCTCCGCCTGCGCGGCGTCGATGCCGGTCTCGTCCAGCGAGCCGTCCGCCTCCGCGCCGATCAGCAGGCACAGGGCGGACAGGTCCGGCCGCTCGGACCGGGCCTCCTCGGTGAACCGCTGCCGCAGTTCGGCGGAGCGCTCCGGCGGCGGTGGGTACGGGGGCGGCAGATACGGGTGATGCATGGCAGGCTCATGCCCTTCCCATGGAGGTTCTACGAGCGTCTCACCACGGCAGTTCTAGGATCTTCCGTTCGGATCGGACCCCGCTCCCTGATCCGGGTCCGATCCGGACGACAGGCCCTGAGGCCGTCCGGGACCGGAGGGCGGCCGGGGCCCCGACGGCGCCCGGTAGTGGTGGTACGCGTGGTGCGGGGTGAAGCCGAGCGCGGCGTACAGCGCCCGCGCGGCCTCGTTGTCCGTCTCGACCTGGAGCCAGGCCGCCGACGCGCCCTCGTCCAGCGCGCGCCGGGCCAGCGCGGCCATCACCTCGGTGGCCAGCCCCTGCCGCCGCCGGCCGGGGGCCACCTCGACCGCGGCGAACCCGGCCCACCGCCCGTCCACGACACACCGCCCGATCGCCGCCGGGGGCTCACCGGCCGCCGTACCGGGGACGGACGCGAACCACACCGACGGCCCTCCACCCCCCTCGGCCTCGCTCGCGCGGGAGGACCCCGAGCCCAGCACCCGCAGGGCCGCCTCGCCCGCTCCCGCGCGCCCGTACCGCGCGAGCCACGCCTCGTCCACCGTCCGGGACAGCGCCACACCCGCCCCCTCGGCCCGGTCCGCGACCGGAGCCAGGGCGGCGGTCCACAGCTCGGCGGTCACCTCCCGGGTCCAGCCGCGCCGCTCCAGCTCGGCGCTCAGCAGCTCCTGCGTGCCCTCGGCGCCGGTCGCGGTCTGCACGTAGGCGGGCAGGCCGCGCTCGCCGTACCAGCGTCGTACGGCGTCCAGAGCGGCGTCGAGCGGGAGACCGGGATCACCGAGCGGCAGCACGCTGTTGGCCCGCCGGGTGAAGCCCGTCCGCGGCCCGGACGCCGGGCCGCCCGGCGCGTCGTCCGCCGCCGCCCGCAGCTCCCACTCGCCCAGCCGCTCGCTCTCCACCGGCCGCCACGCGCGCGCGGCGACGTGCGCCAGCTCCGGATAGGAGGCGGCGGGCCCCCGGCGGCGCGCCGGCGCGGCCGGGACCACCTTCCCCGCCACCAGCGCGGATTGCGGGATTCTGACCCGTTCCCCGTCCCGACGTGTGATCATGAGCACGCCATCGTCCCATGATGTGAGAACACCGATCGTGTCGGTGAACTTCTCGGGCGCCGCACCGGGGTCGCCCAGGCGCCTGACGGAGACTCGTTTTCCCACGTCAGCTGGGGTGATACGGACTTCGAGGCGTCCACTCGCCGAGATTTCCACTGGTCAGTTCACCCCTCCTGTTCGGATCATGCTCCGGAACGGAGATACTAGGGGCGGGCATCGACGACGCCGCGCTCCCGCGCGCCAGGCGGCGGAGCCTGAGGAGGCCCGCCGGCGCCCTATCGAGGAGGAACGACAGCGTGACCTACGTCATCGCGCAGCCTTGTGTCGACGTCAAGGACAAGGCGTGCATCGAGGAGTGCCCGGTCGACTGCATCTACGAGGGCCAACGGTCCTTGTACATCCACCCGGACGAATGCGTCGACTGTGGTGCCTGTGAGCCGGTCTGCCCGGTCGAGGCGATCTTCTACGAGGACGACACTCCGGAGGAGTGGAAGGACTACTACAAGGCGAACGTCGAGTTCTTCGACGACCTGGGCTCGCCCGGCGGTGCCAGCAAGCTGGGGCTGATCGAGCGCGACCACCCCTTCGTCGCCGCGCTGCCGCCGCAGGGCGAGTGACCGTCTGAGCGCCTGGCGGCCCTCGGGGTGACCCCCGGCGCCGCCCCGGTCCCGTACGGCCCGATCGTCCCGATCACCGCCGTACGGGACCGAGGCGTTCGGCCGCCCCGACGAAAGTGAGCCACCCATCGTGTCCGCAGTCACCGACCGCCTTCCCGACTTCCCGTGGGACCGGCTGGCCCCGTACAAGCAGAAGGCCGCGGCCCACCCGGACGGCATCGTCGACCTCTCCGTCGGCACCCCCGTCGACCCGGTCCCCGAGCTGATCCAGAAGGCCCTCGTCGACGCGGCCGACTCCCCGGGTTATCCGACGGTCTGGGGCACCCCCGCGCTGCGCGACGCGATCACCGGCTGGCTGGAGCGCCGCCTGGGCGCCCGCGACCTCACCCACCGCCATGTGCTGCCGGTCGTCGGCTCCAAGGAACTGGTCGCCTGGCTGCCCACCCAGCTCGGTCTGGGCCCCGGCGACACGGTCGGTCACCCCCGCCTGGCCTACCCGACCTACGAGGTCGGCGCCCGCCTGGCCCGCGCGGACCACGAGGTCTACGACGACCCGACCGAGCTGGACCCGTCGCGGCTGCGGCTGCTGTGGCTCAACTCCCCGTCCAACCCGACCGGCAAGGTCATCCCCCGGCAGGAGCTGGCCCGGATCGTCGCCTGGGCCCGCGAGCACGGGGTCCTGCTGGTCGCGGACGAGTGCTACCTGGAGCTGGGCTGGGAGGCCGACCCGGTCTCGGTGCTGCACCCCGACGTCAACGGCGGCTCCTACGACGGCATCCTCGCCGTCCACTCCCTGTCCAAGCGCTCCAACCTGGCGGGCTACCGCGCGGCGTTCGTCGCCGGCGACCCGGCCGTGCTCGGCCCGCTGCTGGAGATCCGCAAGCACGGCGGCATGATGACCTCCGCACCGACGCAGGCGGCGGTCGTGGCCGCCCTCGGGGACGACGCCCACGTCCAGGAGCAGCGCGCCCGCTACGCGGCCCGCCGCGAGGTCCTCCGGGCGGCCCTGCTGTCCCACGGCTTCCGCATCGAACACAGCGAGGCGAGCCTCTACCTCTGGGCCACCCGGGACGAGTCCTGCTGGGCCACCGTGTCCCGTCTGGCCGACCTCGGCATCCTGGTGGCCCCGGGTGACTTCTACGGCCCGGCGGGCGGGAACTTCGTCCGCGTGGCCCTGACGGCGACGGACGAACGCGTCCAGACGGCGGCGGCCCGCCTCACCGCGTAGCCGCCACAGCCGCCACAGCCGCCACAGCCGCCACAGCCGCCGCACAGGCCGAAGGGGCCCAGGAGGGACCCTGGACCCCTTCGGCGCCGAGGCGGACGCTCAGCCGAGCGGCAGGCCCTTGGCCGGCAGGGACGACGTCGGCAGGGACGAGGTCGGCAGGGACGACGTCGGCAGGCCCTTGGTCGGCAGGCCGCCCTTGGCGAGGGACCCGGCCGGCAGCCCGCCCATGGTGAGCGAGCCCGCCGGCAGCCCGCCCTTCGTCGCGCCGGCCGCGGCGTCCCCGAGGACACCGCCCGCGCCGCCGGCCCCGCCCGCGAGTGAGGTGGTGCCCTGCGCGGCACCGTCGACGGTCTTGCCGACGTGCGCCCCGTCCAGGGCGGTCAGGCCGCCCAGGTTCGGGGTGGCCGGCAGGTCCGTGGCCGCACCGGCGGAGCCGGCCGCACCGACCCCGGCAGCCGCCCCCGCTGCGACGAGCAGCGCGACACGGGCGATCCGGCGGGTCAGAGGGAGGGACATGATGCTCCATTCGACGGGAGGAAAACGGTGTGTCCGGGACGGAGGTGTCCGGGCCCGTACGCCGTGACTACCGCTCGAGGGCCGCGAAGGTTGCGGACGGCCCAGGTAAAGAATGGATAACGCATCGCATTATCAGGTGTGGATAAAAACGGGCAAACAGCATGGTCCGTGTGGTCCGCAGAAAGCTTCCGCCCCTTGCGTCCCAAGGGTCCCTCCGCCCCGCACATCCCCCGGCCGGGCCGCCGGGCGGCCCGGCACCGCGCAACCCGCCAGGGTGATCCGCCGAACTACTGTCCGGTCTCGATCCGCACGGCCCCCACGGCCCGCTCCGCACCGCCGGCCCCCTCCGAACGGGCCCTGCCCCACGCCGCACCACCGCTTCCCGCGGTCCACACCCGCCCCGCGTACGACACCCGCCGGATGTGCAGCGCCGAGGAGTTGGCGACCGCCCACTGCGCCAGCTGCCAGCCCCGCGCCAGCTCACCGCGCCCGTTCGCGTCCCGCTTCGCGCCCCGCGGCACCGGAACGGTCACCGTCCGCCCGTGCGCGCTCGCCGTCACGCTCGGCGAGGGGGACGGCGACGGCACGGGCGTCCCGCCCACCTCCGCCCCGGTCTCCTGGAGCGCGTCACGCCCGAAGTCCCGCACCAGCGCCGCCCGCACCGCGTCCGGACCGGTCGCCGGCGCCGTGCGCTCCGGGCTGCCGTCACAGGTCAGCGTGGCCGCCGCCCGGCCGGTCAGGGCCGCCGCCAGCAGCGCGGCGTCCGGCTCGTGCTTGGCGTACGCCTCCGGGTAGCCGCTGCGCTGCACCCGCTGCGCGGCCACCGTCAGCGGCAGGCCGGTGTAGTCCGGCACCTTCGCCAGGTGCGCGTAGAAGATGCCCGCCGCGTACGCGGGGTCCATGATCTGCCGCTCGGTCCCCCAGCCCTGCGAGGGCCGCTGCTGGAACAGGCCCAGCGAGTCCCGGTCGCCGTGCCCGATGTTGCGCAGCCCCGACTCCTGGAGGGCGGTCGCCAGCGCGATCGTCACGGCCCGCTCGGGCATCCCGCGCCCGGTGCCGACGGCGGCGATCGTCGCCGCGTTCACCGCCTGCTCCGGCGTGAACTCGTACGACGCCCCGTCACCCGCGGCCGGGACCACCTCACAGCCGCGCGCCCCGCCGCCGGTCACGTACTGCACGACGAGGTACGCGGCGACACCGCACAGGACCAACAGGGCCGCCGCGAAACGCAGGAGGCGGCCGCGACGCTGCGGACGGGTGGGGGACGGCTCTGACACGCGTACAAGGTACTGGAGCCCGTCACCGGCCCGATCAGTGGTCGGCTCCGCGCGTCCGGCCGGCCCGGCGGCCGGCGCGCTAGGGTCGTGGCCATGGCCGACACCTCGCTTGACCTCACGCTGGACGCCGCCGCGCTCACCGCGCGGCTCGTGGACCTCCCCTCGGAGAGCGGCACCGAGAAGCCGCTCGCGGACGCGATCGAGGCCGCCCTGCGCGCGCTGCCGCACCTGACGGTCGACCGCCACGGCAACAACGTGATCGCCCGTACGGACCTGGGCCGGGCCGAGCGTGTCATCCTGGCCGGCCACATCGACACCGTCCCGATCGCCGGCAACGTGCCCTCGCGGCTCGACGAGGACGGCGTGCTGTGGGGCTGCGGCACCTGCGACATGAAGTCGGGCGTGGCGGTCCAGCTGCGCATCGCGGCCACGGTCCCGGCCCCCAACCGCGACCTGACCTTCGTCTTCTACGACAACGAGGAGGTCGCCGCCGACCTCAACGGCCTCAAGCACGTCGCCGAGGCCCGTCCCGAGTGGCTGGAGGGCGACTTCGCGGTCCTGCTGGAGCCCTCCGACGGGGAGGTCGAGGGCGGTTGCCAGGGCACACTGCGGGTGCTGCTGAGGACCACGGGCGAGCGGGCGCACTCGGCGCGCGGCTGGATGGGCTCCAACGCCATCCACGCGGCGGCCCCCGTCCTGGCCCGGCTGGCGTCCTACGAGCCCCGCCGGCCGGTGATCGACGGCCTGGAGTACCGCGAGGGCCTGAACGCGGTGGGGATCAGCGGGGGAGTGGCCGGCAACGTCATCCCCGACGAGTGCGTGGTCACCGTGAACTTCCGCTACGCCCCCGACCGCACCGAGGAGGAGGCGATCGCGCACGTCCGCGAGGTCTTCGCGGACTGCGGGGTCGCGGAGTTCGTGGTGGACGACCACAGCGGCGGCGCGCTGCCCGGCCTGTCCCACCCGGCCGCGGCTGCCTTCATCGAGGCGGTGGGCGGCCTCCCGCGGCCCAAGTACGGCTGGACGGACGTGTCCCGCTTCTCCGCGCTCGGCATCCCCGCGGTCAACTACGGCCCCGGCAACCCGCACCTGGCCCACAAGCGCGACGAGCGGGTGGAGACGGCGAAGATCCTGGCGGGCGAGGAACGCCTGCGCACCTGGCTCACCGCGTAGCGCGCACGGCGCACGCGCGGCGGACACGCGTACGTCCCCCCTCCGTAACCCGGGTGGATCTAGGCTGACATCGAACTACCGGCAAGCGGAGGGAGCTCACATGGCTACCGGAAACCCCGAGGGGAAGAAGCAGCCGCCGGACGAGCAACGGCTCGGACCGGTCCTCCGACGGCGGGGACAGGTGACGGCCAGTACGACCGACCAGCGGCTGCTGGACGAACGCGCCCCCACCGACTGGGTGCACACCGATCCCTGGCGGGTGCTGCGCATCCAGTCGGAGTTCATCGAGGGCTTCGGCACCCTGGCCGAACTCCCGCCCGCCATCAGCGTGTTCGGCTCGGCGCGGACGGCGGTGGACTCGCCGGAGTACGAGGCGGGCGTCCGGCTCGGCCGAGGGCTGGTGGAGGCCGGCTGGGCGGTCATCACCGGCGGCGGCCCGGGCGCGATGGAGGCGGCCAACAAGGGCGCGTGCGAGGCGGGCGGCATCTCGGTCGGCCTCGGCATCGAACTCCCCTTCGAGCAGGGGCTGAACCCCTACGTCGACATCGGCCTGAACTTCCGCTACTTCTTCGTCCGCAAGATGATGTTCGTGAAGTACGCGCAGGGCTTCGTGGTCCTCCCCGGCGGCCTGGGCACCCTCGACGAACTCTTCGAGGCCCTCACCCTGGTCCAGACCCAGAAGGTCACCCGCTTCCCGATCGTCCTCTTCGGCAGCGCGTACTGGGGCGGCCTGCTCGACTGGCTGAAGAACACCCTGATCGCCGAGGGCAAGGCCGCGGAGAAGGACCTGCTGCTGTTCCACGTGACGGACGACGTGGAGGAAGCGGTGGCCCTGGTCTCGAAGGAGGCGGGCCGCTGAGGACGGCCCCCCGGCCGCCCCGCCCCGGACCCGCTCTTCCGGGCGGGCCCGGGGCGGAGCGGGGAAGCTGTGCCAGAGCCCGTCTCGTGGACGAAGCCACGAGCGGTGTCCGCCACAAGCCGGAACGCGGCATGGCGACGCGCGCGACCCTGCGTCCCGAACCCGGTTGACCGGTGCTCAGTCCCTCGCGCCGTCGTCAGGAGCGCGCGAGCCGGGCCGCGAGGTAGGGCGCGGTGGCGCTGCGGCGGGCCCTCGCCACCTTGGCCGGCGGGCCCGCCGCGACCACCCGCCCGCCCGCGTCGCCCCCGCCCGGACCGAGGTCGATGACCCAGTCGGCGGTGGCGACCGTGTCCAGGTCGTGTTCGACGAGGACGACCGTGTTGCCGGCGTCGACGAGCCGGTGCAGCTGTCGCAGCAGCAGCGCGATGTCCGAGGGGTGGAGCCCCGCCGTCGGCTCGTCGAGCAGGTAGAGCGCGTGCCCGCGGCGGGCTCGCTGTAGTTCGGTGGCCAGTTTGATGCGTTGCGCCTCACCACCGCTGAGTTCCGTCGCGGGCTGGCCCAGCCGCAGGTACCCCAGTCCCACCTCGCGCAACGTCTCCAGACTGCGGGAGGCGGCCGGGACGGCGGACAGGAACTCGGCGGCGGCGTCGACGGACAGCGCCAGCACTTCCGCGATGTTCTTGCCGCGGTGGGTGACTTCCAGCGTTTCGGCGTTGTACCGGGCACCCCGGCAGGTCGGGCACGGCGCGTGGGTGCCGGGCAGGAACAGCAGTTCAACCGCGACGAATCCTTCGCCCTGGCAGGTCTCGCACCGCCCTTCGGGCACGTTGAAGGAGAACCGCCCGGCCGAGTAGCCGCGCGCCCTGGCCTCGTCCGTCGCCGCGTACAGCTTGCGCACCGCGTCGAACATTCCCGTGTACGTGGCCAGGTTGGACCGGGGAGTTCGGCCGATGGGCCGTTGGTCGACCCGGACCAGCCGGTCGAACGACTCGACCCCCGACGCGTCCTGGACGTCGACCTCCAGCTGCGCCTCGTCGGGCTCCTCGGGTACGAGTCCGAGGTGGCCGCGGACGACCTCGGCGAGCACCTGCGTCACCAGCGTCGACTTTCCGGAACCGGACACGCCCGTCACGGCCGTCAGGACGCGGAGCGGTACGTCGACGGACACGTCGTGCAGATTGTGACGGGAGACGCCGCACAGGTGCAGCCAGCCGTGCGGTGTGCGCGGGCGGTGATCGAGCGGCTGGGCGCGCCCGAACAGGTACTGGCCCGTGGCCGACTCCCCGACCCGCTCGAGACCGGCGACCGGGCCGCTGTACAGCACGCGTCCGCCGCCCTCGCCGGCGCCGGGGCCGATGTCGACCACCCAGTCCGCCCGCCGTACGACGTCCATGTCGTGCTCCACGACGAACAGCGAGTTGCCTGCCGCCTTGAGGCGGTCCAGCACGTCCAGCAGCGGTTCCGCGTCAGCCGGGTGCAGGCCCGCGGAGGGTTCGTCGAGGACGTAGACGACGCCGAACAGCCCCGAGCGCAGCTGGGTGGCGATCCGCAGGCGCTGCGCCTCGCCGGGCGACAGGGTCGTCGAGCGGCGCCCGAGGCTGAGATACCCGAGGCCCAGGTCGAGCAGTACCTCGATCCGCGCGACCAGATCGCCGCAGATCCGGACCGCGACCTCGGTCGTCTCCCCGGATCGGGCGGTCGACGTGGTGGCGTCGGCCTGGGACCGCCCCGCGACGGGCCGCAACAACGCCACGACCTCGGTGAGCGGCATCGCGTTGATCTCGGCGATGGAACGTCCGGCGAAGGTCACGGCGAGCGCCTCGGGCCGCAGTCCGCTGCCGTGACACTCGGGGCAGGGCACGCTCCTGACGAACCGGAGCGCCCGTTCGCGCATCTTCTCGCTCTTGGAGTCGGCGAGGACGTGCATGACGTGCTTGCGGGCACTCCAGAACCTGCCCTGGTAGCCGTAGTCGACGCGGTCCTCCTCCGGCTCGATGTACACGGAGGGCTGCTCCTCCGTGTACAGCAGCCAGTCCCGGTCCTTCTTCCTGAGCCTGCGCCACGGTCGGTCGATGTCGATCCCCAGGCCGCTCACGACACTGCGCAGGTTGGCGCCCTGCCAGGCGCCCGGCCAGGCGGCGATCGCCCCCTCGCGGATGCTCAGCGAGGGGTCCGGGACGAGCAGGTCCTCGGCGACGTCGTGCACGACGCCCAGTCCGTGGCACACCGGGCAGGCGCCGGCCGCGGTGTTGGGTGAGAACGACTCGGCTTCCAGCCGTGCGGCCCGGGGCGGATAGGTGCCGGCGCGGGAGTACAGCATGCGCAGCAGATTGGACAGGGTGGTGATGGTGCCGACCGTCGAGCGTGAACTGGGCGACCCGCGTCGCTGCTGAAGGGCCACGGCGGGTGGCAGTCCGGTGATGTCCTGCACGTGCGGTGCGCCGACCTGTTGCAACAGCCTTCGGGCGTACGGTGCGACGGACTCGAAGTAGCGCCGCTGGGCTTCCGCGTAGAGCGTGCCGAACGCGAGCGAGGACTTGCCCGAACCGGAGACGCCGGTGAAGGCGACCATCGCGTCCCGCGGAACGTCGACATCGATGTTCCTCAGGTTGTTCTCACTGGCGCCCCGGACATGCACGAAGGGGTCGCTCGCGTCCTTGTTCACCGTTCCTGACTACCTGAACGCGCCGGGAACCGCGCGACAGGGAGAGTCCCGGTATGAACCGTGGTCATTCACAGCCCGAGATCCATCTTCGATACACGGCCTAGGCCAGGCCCCGGCGGGCCACCGCGGGGGGCCGGTGGCCGGCGATGGACGCCACCATGTCCAGTACCTGACGGGTCTCGGCGACCTCGTGGACCCGGTACACCCGTGCCCCGAGCCACGCGGACACCGCGGTCGTCGCCAGCGTGCCGATCAGGCGCTCCTTGACCGGCCGGTCCAGGGACTCGCCGACGAAGTCCTTGTTGGACAGCGACACCAGCACCGGCCACCCCGTGGCGACCATCTCGTCCAACCGCCGCGTCGCCTCCAGACTGTGCCGCGTGTTCTTGCCGAAGTCGTGCCCGGGGTCGATCAGCACGGACTCCCGCGGCACCCCCAGCGCCACCGCCCGCTCGGCCAGCCCCAGCGTCACCGCCAGGATGTCGGCCACCACGTCGTCATAGGTCACCCGGTGCGGACGGGTCCGCGGCTCCGCCCCGCCCGCGTGCGTGCACACCAGCCCGGCCCCGTACCGCGCCGCCACCTGCGCGAGCCCCGGGTCGACCCCGCCCCACGCGTCGTTCAGCAGATCCGCGCCCGCCTCGCACACCGCCTCGCCGACCTCGGCCCGCCAGGTGTCGACGCTGATGACCACGTCCGGGAAGCGGCGCCGTACCTCCGCCACGAAACCGACCGTGCGCCGCGCCTCCTCCTCGGCCGTGACCTCCTCGCCGGGCCCCGCCTTGACCCCGCCGATGTCGATGATCGCGGCGCCCTCGGCCACCGCCTGCTCCACGCGTGCGAGGGCCGGTTCGTCGCGGAACGTGGCTCCGCGGTCGTAGAAGGAATCCGGTGTCCGGTTCACGATCGCCATGATCACCGGCTCGTGCGGTCCGAATTCCCGCCTGCCCAGCCTGAGCATCCGCTGTGCCCTCTCCTAGTACGTCCCGCAGTACGGCCGCCTGCGACCCTAACCGCCGGGCGCGCATGGCACGATCGGACCCTGACACATTCAGCTTCCGGCACAGCGTCCGGTAACGAGCGTGGGGATCCCTCGCGATGGTGATGTTCTTGTTCCTGGTCGTCGCGCTGGCCGTCGTGGTCGCCGCGGTGTCCCTGGCCGTGGTGGGCGGCGGAGAGAGCGGCCCGCTGCCCGAGGCGGCGCCGGAGCGGCTGTGGGACCCGCTGCCCGCGGACCGCCCGGTGGACCGCGCGGACGTGGAGACCCTGCGCTTCCCGGTCACCCCGCGCGGCTACCGCATGGCGGACGTCGACGACGCGCTCGGCCGCCTCGCCGCCGAGCTGGCCGAGCGGGACGCCCGTATCGCCGACCTGGAGTCCGCGCTGACCGGCGCGAGAGCCGCCGCGGCGCACGCCCGCACCGACAAGAGCGGCGAGGGGGAGGAGCAGCGATGACCGCCTCAGCCGCCCTGGCCGGGCCGGACGGCGCGCTGCGCTGCCCCTGGGCCCTGTCCACCGAGGACTACGTGTCGTACCACGACGAGGAGTGGGGCCGCCCGGTCCGCGGCGACGACGCCCTCTTCGAGCGGATCAGCCTGGAGGCCTTCCAGTCGGGCCTGTCCTGGATCACGATTCTGCGCCGCCGCCCGGGGTTCCGCGCGGCCTTCGCCGGTTTCCGCATCGAGAAGGTCGCCACCTTCACCGACGAGGACCGCGCGCGGCTGCTGGCCGACCCCGGCATCATCCGCAACCGCGCCAAGGTCGACGCGACCCTCGCCAACGCGCGCGTCCTCGCCGGCTGGCCGGAGGGCGAGCTGGACGACCTCGTGTGGTCCCACGCCCCCGACCCGGCGGACCGCCCGGCCCCCAGGACCCTCGCCGACGTCCCCGCGATCACCCCGGAGTCCACGGCCCTGTCCAAGGCGCTGAAGAAGCGCGGCCTCAGGTTCGTCGGCCCGACGACGGCGTACGCCCTGATGCAGGCGTGCGGCCTGGTCAACGACCACCTGGAGACGTGCGTGGCCAGAGGCGCTTCCTGAGGGGCGCGGGAGCGCCTGCGGCTACCGGCCCAGGTACTTCGGCCGCTCCTTGTCCACGAACGCCTGTACGGCGATGGCGTGGTCCTCGGAGCGCCCGGCGCGGGTCTGGAGCTCGTCCTCCTTCTCCAGCGTCTCGGTCAGCGAGTGCGTCAGCCCGTACGCCACCGCCTCCTTGATCGCCGCGTACGCCACCGTCGGTCCCCCGGCCAGCGCCCGCGCCGTCCGCTCCGCCTCGGCGCGCAGCTCGGCGGCGGGGACGACCCGGTTGGCGATGCCCAGCTCCAGCGCCTCCTGGGCGCTGATGCTGCGCGGGAAGAGCAGCAGGTCGGTGGCGCGGCTCGGGCCGATCACCCGGGACAGGGTCCAGGAGATGCCGGAGTCGGCGGTCAGCGCCACACCCGCGAACGACGTGTTGAACGCGGCCGTGTCGGCCACCACCCGGTGGTCCGCGGCGAGCGCGAAACCGAACCCGGCGCCGGCCGCGACGCCGTTCACCGCCGCGACCACCGGCT
The DNA here is from genome assembly GCF_040637655.1 of Streptomyces sp. NPDC028722. Taxonomy (NCBI): domain Bacteria; kingdom Bacillati; phylum Actinomycetota; class Actinomycetes; order Kitasatosporales; family Streptomycetaceae; genus Streptomyces; species Streptomyces sp. NPDC028722. Next base: position 118,416 of record NZ_JBEZWU010000005.1, on the reverse strand, counting down.
TCGGCGCCCCGGCGAGGGCCCGCACGATCGGGTTGTAGTGCTCCCTGACCGTGCTCATCGTCTGCCCGGACCCGGTCTCCCGGTCACCGGCCAGCAGACCGATGTGCTCCTTGAGGTCCTGGCCCACGCAGAACGCCCGGTCCCCGGCGGCGGTCAGCAGGATCGCCCGTACGGCCGTGTCCGAGGCCGCTGATTCCGCGGCCTCCCGGAGGGCGGTCTTCGTCGCGATGTTCAGCGCGTTCATCGCCTCCGGGCGGTTCAGCGTGATCGTCGCGAGTCCGTCGCTCACCTCGTAGAGCACGGTGTCGGCCATGGCGGTCCCCTCCGGTGTCGCGGCTGGTGACGTACCGCTCAGTACGCCCGCGTATGAGGACAGCATGACGGAGATCGCCGCCCGGGAGCCGGACCGGACGTGTGACCTGCGTCAAAGAAAAACACGGCGGAGCCGGGCGGCGGAGGTCCGTGCGGTGGCGCAGTATCGCAGTCACATCGCCGAATTGAGTGGTTTTGCTCGCGCGCGTTGCCCAAGCGATGCCGACCGATGTTGGTCATCGGGTCCTGCGATGCGGGATAATGGCCTGGAAGCAATGTGTTCGATGCCGGTGTCGCGTGTCCGTTCCGGACGGCGGGTGCCTCCCTCCGGGAGGTATCGGCAGACGATGAGCTGGTTTCAGGAAGGGGAACGAGCATGGCGGCCATGAAGCCGCGGACGGGTGATGGCCCGCTCGAGGTGACCAAGGAGGGGCGGGGCATCGTCATGCGCGTTCCGCTCGAAGGCGGCGGTCGACTCGTCGTCGAGCTGACCCCTGACGAGGCCGAGGCGCTCGGAGACGCCCTCAAGAAGGTCGTCGTCTGAGGTCCCAGCGATCAGTCCTTCCGGCTGCCCCGGCATCGTACGCGGTGTCGGGGCAGCCGCGTTCCGGGGCTCCCACCTGCGGCTTCACCGTCCGGGGCGGCTGCGGCGGCGCGTTACGCGGGAGGGCTCGTGAGCCGGGCCGTGCCGCTCACCGCTTGACCGCGCAGAGCAGCCCGTCGCCCACCGGCAGCAGCGAGGGGATCAGCTCCGGGCTCTCCCGCACCGCGCGCAGCAGTTCCCGCAGCCGCAGCACCTCGGTCGGCTGCGGCCCCGAGTCGACGGTACGGCCGTTGGCGAAGACGCCCTCGAAGACCACCAGGCCGCCGGGGCGCAGCAGACGCAACGATTCAGCGAGATAGTCCAGGTACTCCAGCCGGTCCCCGTCGCAGAAGACCAGGTCGTAGCCGGCGTCCGCGAGACGCGGCAGGACGTCCAGGGCGGGGCCGGGGATGAAGCGGGCCCGGTTGCTGGCGAAACCGCAGATGCGGAAGGCCTGCCGCGCGGACTGCTGGTGCTCCGGCTCCGGGTCCACCGTCGTGAGCACCCCGTCCGGCCGCATCCCGTGCAGCAGATGCAGCCCGGACACTCCGCAGCCCGTGCCGATCTCCGCGACCGCCTTCGCGTCCACCGAGGCGGCGAGCAGTCCGAGCGCGGCGCCCGTGGCCGGCGACACCGAGCGCAGCCCTGCCTCGCGGGCCCGGTCGCGGGCCCAGCGCAGCGCTTCGTCCTCGGCGACAAAGGCGTCGGCGAACGCCCAGCTCGTCTGCCGGTTGCCGGTAATGACCCTCTCCTGTCCCCTGGTTGCCTGGGCGTGACTGTATCCGTTGGCGTCGGGAACCCGCAGATGGGACCGGGCGTTTACAGGGAGGAGCCGGTGGCCGGGGATGTGACGGGGGGCAGAGATGGCGCAGGAGGCCGAGCAACTGCTGACGCAGCAGTATGAGCCGTATCAGCGTGTATCAAATTCTCGTAAAACCGCTTATCCGGAGCTAACGGGCGAGGTGGCTATGGTAGGGGCTCCACTGGACACCACCAGAGCCGACAGGGGAGGTGCGGCCGCACCCGGGGACCGGGCCGGAGTGCTGCGGCGCTTCCTAGGGTCGGCGGGCAGGCCGAAATCCGTGACCGACACCGCTGACAGCCACGCCTCCGGTCCCGCCGCGGGCAGGACCCAGACCGCCACCTTCGCCACCGACGCGGACGGGCAGGCGTGGACCCCGCCGACGTGGGACGAGATCGTCAGCACGCACAGCGGCCGCGTCTACCGGCTGGCCTACCGCCTGACGGGTAATCAGCACGACGCCGAGGATCTCACCCAGGAGGTCTTCGTCCGCGTCTTCCGCTCCCTGTCGACGTACTCGCCGGGCACCTTCGAGGGCTGGCTGCACCGCATCACCACCAACCTCTTCCTCGACATGGTGCGGCGCAAGCAGCGCATCCGCTTCGACGCCCTCGGCGAGGACGCGGCCGAGCGCCTGGCCAGCCGCGAGCCCAACCCGCAGCAGCTCTTCAACGACGCGCACTTCGACGCCGACGTCCAGCAGGCCCTGGACACCCTCGCACCCGAGTTCCGGGCCGCCGTCGTCCTGTGCGACATCGAGGGACTGTCCTACGAGGAGATCGCCGCCACCCTGGGCGTCAAGCTCGGCACGGTCCGCTCCCGTATCCACCGCGGCCGGTCCCAGCTCCGCAAGGCCCTCGCGCACCGCTCCCCGGAGGCCCGCGCGGCCGAGCGGCGCTCCTTCCGGGCCCGGGTCCCCGCTCTGGGAGGAGGGGGCGCGACCGCGTGAGTGGATCTCGGCCGAAACCTGTCGGGGAGCCGCACCTCGCAGAGCAGCATTTGGGAGACCGGCTCTCCGCCCTGGTGGACGGCGAGCTGGGTCATGAGACGCGTGAGCGGGTCCTCGCCCACCTGGCCACCTGCGCCCGGTGCAAGGCGGAGGCGGACGCCCAGCGCGCCCTGAAGAACGTGTTCGCGGAGGCGGCCCCGCCCCCGCCCTCGGCGAGCTTCCTGGCCCGTCTCCAGGGCCTCCCCGGGGGAGGTGACGGAGACGGCGGCACGCCGTCCCCCGGGGGCGGACGCCACGGAGCGGGTCCCGACGCCTCCGGCGACCGCGCCTTCGGTGTGAGGCGCGGCGAGCACCTCCCGTTCGGGTACGTCCCCGCGCGCGCCCACGGCTGGCTGCCCGCCCCCGAGGACCGGGCCGCCTCGCCCGTGGACCGCGGTTTCCGCGTCCATCCCGTCGGCCGCCCCGACGACGGCCGCCCGGCCTCGCGCGGGCTGCGGTTCGCGTTCGCCGCCGCCGGCGCGGTGTCGCTGGCCGCCGTCGCCCTCGGCGGCGTGACCACCACCATCCCCGGTGACCTGACCACGGACGCCCGCGGCGGCCCCGGCACCGGCAGCGTGACCCCGGCCCGCTCGGCGGGCACCGGTGCGGGCGCGGCCACGCCGGACAGCCAGCGCCGCCGCCCGGTGGGACCGCTGTTCGCCCAGGGCGGGGCCCTGCTCGCACCGGCCCCGGCCTCCCTGTCCGCGCCGCTGCTGCCCGGACTGCCGTCACCCGGCCCGGCGCCGGCCCGGACCGGTGCGGCGGGGGGCCTGACGGCGCCGGTGCTGGCCGGCATGGCCGCCGTGTCCCCGCTGATACGCCCGCTGGACCGGACCCTGGCCTTCCCCGGCCTCCCGCTCGCCGGCCGGTCGGCACCGCTCGGGGCCACGGGCTCCGGCCCGCTGTCCACCGCCGACGCCGCCGTTCCCGACACCGCCCCCGCGACTCCCGCCACGCCGTCCTCCTTCCCCGTCGGGCCTCACCCCTCGCCCTGACCGGTCGTCGTGCCCCGGCACGGAACTGACCGAAGTCTCACCTCGCAGCGGTACCGGTCCGGCGGGAACGCCGGGTACCGTTGAGCGACCGAGGACATCGCAAGGAGCGTCAGGTGTTCAATGACATAGGACCACTCGAGCTGGTCACGATCATCGTGCTCGCCGTGCTCGTCTTCGGTCCGGACAAGCTCCCGAAGGTCATCCAGGACGTGACGCGCACGATCCGCAAGATCCGCGAGTTCTCGGAGAGCGCCAAGCACGACATCCGCCAGGAACTGGGCCCCGAGTTCAAGGACTTCGAGTTCGAGGACCTCAACCCCAAGACCTACCTCCGCAAGCAGCTGGACAACGACGACCTGGGGCTGAAGGAGATCCGCAACGGCTTCGACCTGAAGAAGGAGATGGCCGAGGTCACGGACGCGGTCAACGGCCACGACAGCGGCTCGTCCACCCCGTCGTCGTCCTCGTCGTCCTCCTCCGTGTCGTCCGGTGGGCGCATCGACATGACCAAGAAGCCCGAGGTGGCCGGCGCGGACGAACGCCCGGTCTTCGACGCGGACGCCACCTGACGACCGCCTCCCCGCGCCGACACGCGCATGCGGGGGCATCCCGCGCACGTGACGCGTGTCATAGAGCACACCCTTCGCACACGGCCTGAACAGGCCGTTCACGCGACCCACGCGGTCGGCGCCTGCCCTGCCGCCGTCAGCGGTGTGGATATGCTGCCGAGTTGTTGTGCGGACCGGACGCGTACGCCCGAAGGGGGGCGGGCGACCCCGGTCCGACGAGAGCGAGGAGGCGTCCGGGCAGATGGAGACGACGAGTCGGGTGGGCGCGCAGCCGCCGGCCGCGGAGGGCGGACAGCAGCTCCCCTCCGCCCGGCGTACGGTCGACGGTTACCTGCGGGCGCCCTTCCCCTGGTACGGCCTGGACGAGGCGTTCACGGGGCCGCGCTGGCTGATGCAGGTCGGCACGGCGGCCGACGGCGCCGTCGAGCACGGTTCGATCGGGCACGGCGACGAGCCGTCCGTGCGCGGTGATTCCGGTTCCGCCGGTGAACCGCGGGAGAAGTTCGCGGTCGTGGTGACCGTCGCCGCGCAGCCGTCCCGGCGCAGCGCCGACGGCACGGGGCTGCTGGAGGCGACGTCGGTGTCCTCGGCGGCGTGGCTGGCCGGGGTGGGGCTGCTGTCCTTCACCTGGCCCGGTCAGATGGACCACACCCTGCGGGACGACTGGCTGGACCAGCAGACCGAGACCGCGTGGGCGCTGGCCGACGACCTCGACGGACCGGAGTGGTCCAGACTCTCCCTGCCGGTGGACGGGGCCGCGGCCTCGTTCTGTTACCGGGAGTCGGAGTTCGGCTGGGTGCTGGCCGGCACGACCGGGGCGGGCGTCCATCTGGGCGCGTACGGGCGGGGGATGAGCGCGTACGGGCTCGGGTTCGCCGTGGTGAAGGACATCGGCGCCTACGCATGACGCAGGGGCGCCGGCCGGAACCGGCGCCCCTGCGCCCTGGAACACACGGGAGCCCGCCGTGCACCGGCGGGAGCCGTCAGAACTTGTTCTTCGGCGTGATCCCCAGGGACAGGCCCGACAGCCCCCGCTGCCTGCCGCCCAGCTTCCCGGCGATGGCCCGCAGCGCGCTGCCCGCCGGGGAGGCGGGGTCGGTCAGGACCACCGGCTTGCCCTCGTCGCCGCCCTCGCGGAGGCGGACGTCGATCGGGATGCTGCCGAGGACCGGCACGGCCGTACCCGTCGTCCGGGTGAGGCCGTCGGCGACCCGCTGGCCGCCGCCCGTGCCGAAGACGTCGACCATCTCGCCGCAGTGCGGGCAGGGCAGGCCGGACATGTTCTCGACCACGCCGACGATCTTCTGGTGGGTCTGCACGGCGATGGAACCCGCGCGCTCGGCCACCTCGGCCGCCGCCTGCTGCGGGGTCGTCACCACAAGGATCTCGGCGTTGGGGACCAGCTGGGCCACGGAGATCGCGATGTCACCGGTGCCCGGCGGGAGGTCGAGCAGGAGCACGTCGAGGTCGCCCCAGTAGACGTCCGCGAGGAACTGCTGGAGCGCGCGGTGCAGCATCGGGCCGCGCCAGACGACGGGGGCGTTGCCCGGGGTGAACATGCCGATCGAGATGACCTTCACGCCGTTCGCGGACGGCGGCATGATCATGTTCTCGACCTGGGTGGGACGGCCGTCGGCGCCCAGCATGCGCGGCACGCTGTGGCCGTAGATGTCGGCGTCGACCACACCCACCTTGAGCCCGTCGGCCGCCATCGCCGCCGCCAGGTTGACCGTCACGGAGGACTTGCCGACGCCGCCCTTGCCGGAGGCGACCGCGTAGACCCGGGTGAGGCTGCCCGGCTTGGCGAAGGGCACCTCCCGCTCGGTCTGGCCGCCGCGCAGGGCGGTCGCCAGCTCCTTGCGCTGCTCGTCGCTCATCACGTCGAGGGTGACGCCGACGCGGGTGACCCCCTCGACCCGGGAGACCGCCTCGGTGACGCGCTGCGTGATGGTGTCGCGCATCGGGCAGCCGGACACGGTCAGGTACACGGTGACCGCGACCGCTCCGTCCGCGCCGATCTCCACCGACTTGACCATCCCCAGTTCGGTGATCGGGCGGTTGATCTCGGGGTCGTTCACCGTCGCCAGTGCCTCGCGCACCGCGTCTTCCGTAGCCATAAGGACGATGGTACGGCGCGCCGAGGGGCTCGCGGGTAGCCCCTCAGCGGTCGTCTGCGTCACGTCCCGGCGACCGTTCCGCCCGCTCTGCCGGGAATACGACGTGACTGTCGTGGCGTCTGCGCTCCTCCAGCTCCTTCACCAGGTCCTGGAGCTCCGAGCGGATCCAGTCGCGGGTGGCGACCTCGCCGAGGCCCATGCGCAGCGCGGCCACCTCCCGGGTCAGGTACTCGGTGTCGGCGATGGACCGCTCGTTCTGCTTGCGGTCCTGCTCCAGGTTGACCCGGTCGCGGTCGTCCTGCCTGTTCTGCGCCAGCAGGATCAGCGGGGCCGCGTAGGACGCCTGGAGCGACAGCATCAGCGTCAGGAAGATGAACGGGTAGTTGTCGAAACGCAGATGGGCGGGCGCGGAGATGTTCCACACCACCCAGGCGATGATGACGATCGTCATCCAGACGATGAAGCGTCCCGTGCCCAGGAACCGGGCGATCCGCTCCGACAGCCGGCCGAAGGCCTCCGGGTCCCACTCGGGCAGCATCCGGTGGCGCGGCGTGCGCGGCTGGTCCAGCCGGGCACCGCGGGGCCGGCCGGCGGCCGTGGCGCCCGCCGGATGACGCTCCCGGGTCCCGGCGTCGCGCTCAGGAGCCATGCGTGGGCGCCTCCTCTCCCTCGTCCAGGTGGAACTCCGTCTCCCGCCAGTCGTCGGGCAGCATGTGGTCCAGTACGTCGTCCACGGTCACCGCGCCGAGCAGCGAGCCGGACTCGTCCACGACGGGCGCGGCCACCATGTCGTACGTGGCGAAGAACCCGGCGATGACCGGCAGCGCGGCACCCGGGGCCAGCGCCTGGAGGTCGTCGTCGACCAGCGAGCTGACCAGCGTGTACGGGGGGTCGCGCAGCAGCCGCTGGAAGTGCACCGTACCCAGGTACTTGCCGGTCGGGGTCTCGTCCGGCGGGCGGCAGACGTAGACCTGGGCGGCGAGGGCGGGGGAGAGGTCCTGGTTGCGGACCCGGGCGAGCGCGTCGGCGACGGTGGCGTCCGGGCGCAGCACGATCGGTTCGGTGGTCATCAGACCGCCGGCCGTGTGCTCCTCGTACGACATCAGGCGCCGCACGTCGGCCGCGTCGGCGGGCTTCATCAGACTCAGCAGCCGCTCCTTGTCCTCCTCGGGCAGTTCCGAGAGCAGGTCGGCCGCGTCGTCGGGGTCCATCGCCTCCAGCACGTCCGCCGCGCGCTCCTCCTTCAGTTTGCCGAGGATCTCGATCTGGTCGTCCTCGGGCAGCTCCTCCAGGACGTCCGCGAGCCGGTCGTCGTCCAGGGCGGCCGCGACCTCGGCGCGCCGCTTGGAGGACAGGTGGTGCAGGACGTTGGCGAGGTCGGCGGGGCGCAGCTGCTCGAAGGTGGCGAGCAGGCTCTCGGCGCCCTGCCCGTGCTCCTCCAGGGAGAACCCGGTGACGGCCGACCACTCGACGGTCAGCGTCTCGCCCTTGGCGCGCCGGAACGCCCCGGCCTTGCGTCCCTTGCGCAGGAAGACCCGGTCGACCTCCCAGTCCCGGCGGGCGGGCAGCTGCTGCACGGACACGTCGAGGACGGTGACCTCCTCACCGGTCTCCACCAGGGTCACGCGCCGGTCCAGCAGCTCGCCGAAGACCAGCCGCTCGGTGGGCCGCTGCTCGAAGCGGCGGACGTTGAGCACGCCGGTGGTGATGACCTGACCCGACTCCACGCCGGTGATCCGGGTCATGGGCAGGAAGATGCGGCGCCGGGTGGACAGCTCGACGACCAGGCCGAGGACGCGTGGGGGCCGTCTGCCGACGCGCAGCATGACGACCATGTCGCGGACGCGGCCCACCTGGTCGCCGGCCGGATCGAAGACGGGGACCCCGGCGATGTGCGAGACGAAGATCCGGGGGACGCCGGCTGCCATGGCTCTGCTTCCTTTGCCTGGGAGTCGCGGGGGGACTGCTGGGGGTGTGATCTGCTCGGATCCACCCGCTCGGGTGCGCTTCAGGCTAGCTCGTACCGATCGGATACGCCCTGGTGGGCAGTCCGGACGGTCCGGCTCCGTGGGGTGGACGGGGCACCGGTACGCTGCCGTACGCCGCTCAGGAACCGTCAGAAAGGCAGCTCCACCCGTGACTGCGATTCCCCGGGGCCGTACCCGCCGCACCGCGCTGGTGACCGCGACCTGCGCCCTGGCCGTGACCGGGGCGATGGCGCTGACGGCATGCGGTGGCGGTGGCGGTGACGATCCGGACGCGGGGACCAACGGGGTGGGCAAGCTGCCCGCCGGCCGGATCGAGTCCAGGACGCGGGCGGCGGCGGACGGAGCGGCGGCGGTACGGCTGTCGGGGACCGTGGTGACCAGCGGCCGTACGTACCGGCTGGACATGCGGCTCAAGGCCGACGGCGGAACCGGGTCGGTGACCTCGCAGGGGGCGGCCTTCTGGCTGCTGCGGATCGGGCAGGAGCTGTATCTGAAGGCCGGCGCGGACTTCTGGGACCACGGCAACGGCAACGGCAACGGCGGCGGCGACGGCGCGGTCGGCAAGCTCGACGGCAAGTACGTGAAGGTGCCGCAGGCCGACCCCGCGTACAAGAAGTTCAGCGGCTTCACGGACAAGGACGTCCTCCTCGACGGTCTGCTGACGCTGCACGGCACGCTGGCGACGGAGGGCCACCACGACCAGGCGGGCGTCCCCACGATCCGCATCACCGGCGACAAGGGGTCCGGCGGCACGCTCGACGTGTCCCTCCGGGGCACGCCGTACCCGCTGCGCCTGGTCCGCGCCGGCGGCGCGGGCACGCTCCGCTTCTCCGACTGGGGCCGGAACTTCGCCCTCACCAAGCCCGCCACGTCGGACACGGTGGACTACGGCAAGCAGCTGCCGACGTCCTGACCGCGCGGCCCCGGTCTCATGTGCGGTCCGGGCGAGGCCCCGCGGCGCCGACGGCCACCGACGCCCTGTGGCGCCCGGCCGCCCCGCCCGGGCGGGCCCGGGCCGAACAGCGGCGCACCCGGGACCTGTCCCGCGGAGCCTGCCGGGGCTCCGGGCGCGGCCGACCGGATCCGGCCTGATCCGCGAGGACGGCCCCCGGCGTGGCACCGGCCGCGCGGTCCCGCGGTGCCGGACCCGGCCCGGCTCGCGGTGGGCACGGGCCGCCGCCCGCGCCTCACTTCCTCTTCCGTCGCTTGAGCAACAGCTTCGGCAGGCCCGCCGGGGCCGGTCTGCGGGTCGTCGCCGGGGTCGGGACCGGGCGTTCCGCCAGACTGCCGGACGGCAACGGCTCCCCGGCCCCCGCCGGCACCAGGCGCAGCACCCGGCATTCGCGGGCCCAGCGGGCCGGCATCCGCTCGCCGTCGGCGGCGTTCAGCCGCTTGCCCTTCAGTTCGGCGACGGCGGCCTCCCACTCCGGGGACCCGGACGCCAGTTCGGTCACGGCCGCCGGGAACGTCACGAGCCGGCCGCCCTTGTCCTTGCTGCGTACGGTCACCTCGGCGGTGCCGCCGTCGGCCAGCGCCTCCAGCGGCTGTTCACCGGGCCCGTCGCCGACCAGGCACACCGCGCCCTCGTGCCACACATGCCACAGCGCTCGCGCGGCCGGCGCACCGGCGCCCCTGACCCAGACGAGGCCGGACTTCTTCACGGCCTCCTCGATGAGGGCCCGGTCGAGCAGCTCACTAGTCATGCGCCCCAGCCTATCCAGGCCGCCCGGGCCCGCTCACAGCCAGCCGTTGCGCTTCAGCGTGCGGTGGATGCCCAGACACAGGACGACCGTGACGCCCATGATCACCGGGTAGCCGTACTTCCAGTGCAGCTCGGGCATGTGGTCGAAGTTCATGCCGTAGACCCCGCACACCATCGTCGGCACGGCGATGATGGCCGCCCACGCGGTGATCTTGCGCATGTCCTCGTTCTGCGCGACGGACGCCTGGGCGAGGTTGGCCTGGAGGATGGAGTTGAGGAGTTCGTCGAAGCCCATGACCTGCTCCTGGACCCGGGCCAGGTGGTCGGCGACGTCCCGGAAGTACTTCTGGATGTCCGGGTCGATCAGCCGCATGGGCCGCTCGCTCAGCAGCTGCATCGGCCGCAGCAGCGGCGCCACCGCGCGCTTGAACTCCAGCACCTCGCGCTTGAGTTGGTAGATCCGCGCCGAGTCCACACCGCGCGAGACGCCGCCCTTGCGGCCCGGTGAGAAAACCTCGGTCTCCACCTCGTCGATGTCGTCCTGCACCGCGTCGGCGACGGCGATGTAACCGTCCACGACATGGTCGGCGATGGCGTGCAGCACGGCCGACGGGCCTTTGGCGAGCAGCTCGGGGTCGTCCTGGAGCCGGCGCCGCAGGGCTCGCAGGGAGCCCTGGCCGCCGTGCCGGACGGTGATGAAGAAGTCCCGGCCGGTGAAGCACATGACCTCGCCGGTCTCGACGACCTCGCTGTTCGCGGTGAGCCGGTCGTGCTCGACGTAGTGGATGGTCTTGAAGACGGTGAACAGCGAGTCGTCGTACCGCTCCAGCTTGGGCCGCTGGTGGGCCTGCACGGCGTCCTCGACGGCCAGCGGGTGCAGCCCGAACTCGCCCGCGATACCGGCGAATTCGGCCTCGGTCGGCTCGTGCAGACCGATCCAGACGAAGCCGCCGTCACGGCGCACCAGCCGCATCGCCTCGTGCGGGGTCAGCGGCGTGGGGGTGGGCACCCGGGCGCCGTCGCGGTAGACCGCGCAGTCGACCACGGCCGAGGGCGTGCCCGGGTCGCGCGTCGTGTCGTACGAGGTGCCCGCGTCCTTGCGCAGCGAGACACGGGACGACGGGCGGACCACGGCGCGCAGGTCGCGGATCATCGACATGGGCGGGCTCCTTCGCAGGCGGGCAGCGAAAGCGCGCGGCGACGGGTGGAACTACCCGGAATGGGGACGTCCTGACTGCGGATGTTTGGCACGTCCACAAAGCGGGGAGCACCGCACCGTCGCGGTGGCGGCTTCGCTACTGATGCAGAACTGATTTCAGGTCAGACAGATCAGGCAAAGCGAGACGAAGTGCTCTTCCGAACGACGACGCGAAAGGGAGGCGACGGCCAGCCGGTAATCAGATCAGCAGCCGGAAGAGCGAGTGGTACTGCACGGTCGACTTCGATCCATGACAGCCCCACCTCCTCCGGCCGGTCCCTCGTAAGGGAGTCTCAACGGCGCCGGGACTCGACAGCGAGTCCGCCGGCGCCTGGAGGGCCTGGGGACACTCCTGACGGCGTGCTGCCCCGAACCACCGGCTCAGAGTACCAGCCGCCCGTACTGTCAAGGCGCCGCTTTGCCCGCAGCTGACGAGTTCTATGCTCGGCACATGGCTGACGTTCTTCCTCTGGTCGAGGCCCGGTTGAGCAGCGCGCTGGGCGAGCCGGACGCCCGGGCCGCGGTCACCTTCCTCGGCACGGACCGCATCGAGGTGCTCCGCTTCCACGAGGGGGACGTCGTCCGGTACGCCACCTGTGGCATGTCCGCGCACCCCATGACCGATCCCACGGCGATGCTCGCCGACCCGGTCGCGGGGCCCCGCGCCGAGCTGGTCCTGTCCGTTCGCGCGGGCCGCGCCGACACCGACAAGGTGCTCCGCCCGCTCGCCGTGCTGGCCGCCTCCCCCCAGGTGGAGGGCCTGGTGGTGGCGCCGGGCGCCTCGCTGGACGTGGGCGCCCCGCTGTGGCCCGGCGCCCCCTTCACCTCGGTGCTGGTGGGCGAGTCGGGCGGGCTGGTCGAGGACCTGGAGCTGGATGCCCCGATGGATCCCGTACGGTTCCTGCCGCTGCTGCCGATGACCCCGAACGAGGCCGCCTGGAAGCGGGTGCACGGCGCCCAGGCCCTCCAGGAGCGCTGGCTCACGCACGGGACGGACCTGAGGGATCCCGCCCGCCGGTCCGTCCCGCTCGACTGACACCGCGTGCGCCGCTCCGCCGGCGCAAGGCCGGATCCGGTCAGTCGGCGAAGACGGTGACGCCGTCCTCGGTGGCGTGCTCCGGCACCAGTTCCTCGGCCTCGTGGGTGAGGGCCCGGCGCCGTACGACGACCACGAGCGCGCCCAGCACCGCGGTGACCGCCGCGACGGTGAACGGCGTGTGGACGTCGCTCCACTCCTCGATCTTCGGCGCGAAATAGGGCGCCGCGGCGGCGGCGAACCAGCGCACGAAGTTGTAGCCCGCGCTCGCCACCGGGCGTGGCGCGTCCGACACCCCGAGGGCCAGCTCGGTGTAGACGGTGTTGTTCACGCCGATGAAGGCGCCGGACAGGACGGTGCAGACGACCGCCGCGGTGTGGCTGCCGTAGCCGAGCACGAGGACGTCCGCGGCGAGCAGCACCAGCGAGCCGCCGAGCACCTTCAGCGAGCCGAACCGTGCCTGCATGCGCGGGGCGACGATCACCGAGAAGACGGCGAGCAGCACACCCCAGGCGAAGAACACCGCGCCCGAGCGGTACGGCGTCATGTCGAGCACGAACGGCGTGAAGGCCAGCACGGTGAAGAACGTGTAGTTGTAGAAGAACGCCGAGACCGCCGCCGAGGCCAGGCCGCCGTGGCCCAGCGCCCGGAGCGGGTCCAGGACCGAGGTCTTGCGCGCCGGCCGGGGCTGCTCCTTCAGGAACGCGGTGATGCACAGGAAGCCGACCGCCATCAGCGTGGCCGTGCCGAAGAAGGGGTAGCGCCAGCTGAGGTTGCCGAGGACCGCGCCGAGCAGCGGTCCGCAGGCCATGCCGAGGCCGAGCGCGGACTCGTACAGCAGGATCGCCGCCGCGCTGCCGCCGGCCGCCGCGCCGACGATGACCGCGAGGGCGGTGGAGACGAAGAGCGCGTTGCCGAGGCCCCAGCCGGCCCGGTACCCGACGAGTTGGCCGACGGTGTCCGAGGTGCCGGCGAGGCCCGCGAAGACGATCACGAAGGCCAGGCCGAGCAGCAGGGTCTTCCGGCCGCCGATGCGGCTGGAGACGAAGCCGGTCAGCAGCATCGCGACGGCAGTGATCAGGAAGTACGAGGTGAAGAGCAGGGACACCTGGCCGGCGGTGGCGTGCAGGCCCTGGGCGATGGAGGGCGGGATCGGGTCGACGAGGCCGATGCCCATGAAGGCCACGACCGAGGCGCCGGCCGTGGCCCAGACCGCCTTGGGCTGCCGCAGGAGGCCGCCGGCTCCCGCGTCGAAGGGGTCCATGTGCTTCTCCCATTCTCGGGCGCAAGTGGTTGGTATATGCACATAGTAAGTTAGGGCATCTAATTAATGCAGCTACATCTATATCGTGCCGGCCCGGCCTCGGCCGGCACTTCCGTCCGGACGGGTGATCGTCCTTGACGCGGGCGGGCCGGGGTAGGACCGTGGAGCCCTATGAGGGGCGAACCCAGTTGCCCGAGGTGTGGTGGCCGGGTCAGGGCTCCCGGCCTCTTCGCCGATTCGTGGCAGTGCGACGTGCACGGCACGGTCCATCCGCTACAGCCCGTGATCCCGCCCAGCGTCGAGGCGCTCAACGTCGTGGTGCACCGCACCCAGGTGCCGGTCTGGATGCCGTGGCCGCTGCCGGTCGGATGGCTCTTCACCGGTGTCACGTATGCCGGGGACGACCGCAGCGGCGGCCGTGCGACCGCGGTGGCCTGCTCGGGGCCCGGCCCGCTCGGCGGCCCGGGCGAGATGATCCTGATCGCCGAGGAGCTCGGCGTCGGCCTCGGCGCGCGCTACGCCGGCATCGACGGCCCGGACCCGGGGTCGTACATGAACGTGGAGAAGCCGCCCCAGGCCAAGGTCCTGGCGGCGGGCCGCCCCACCCCCCTCTGGCATGTCTTCCGCACCCCGGACGACCGTGCCGTCTTCGCCGGCGAGGCGCTCGGGATGTGGGTGTGGGCGGTGATGTGGCCCGAGCAGTCGGGCCTGCTCATGTACGACGAACTGGTGCTGACCGATCTGCGGGACGCGGGGGCGGAGATCGACCTGGTGCCGTGCGGAGCGTTGTCGCCGCGCTTGCTCCAGCCGTGACGTCCGCCCGTCCGGGGCGGGTTTCCGTTCGAGGGCGACTGCGGGTCCGGGGTGGGCCGGCCGCGTGGCTCCCCGCTGTGGGTGCGGCGCCCTGAGGGTGATGCCGTAGGGGGCACCAGGGGCCTGCGGGTGTGACAGACAGGTCCGGAAACCCGGCTATCCTTAGGCGTCCCGTTCTCTTCCGTCACCTGCCTGGAGTCGTCGTGCGCATCGATCTGCACTGTCACTCCACGGCCTCCGACGGTACGGACACACCGGCCGAGCTGGTGCGGGGCGCCGCCGCGGCCGGTCTCGACGTCGTCGCGCTGACCGATCACGACACCACGCGTGGCTACGGCGAGGCGATCGCCGCGCTGCCCGAGGGGCTCACGCTGGTCACCGGCGCCGAGCTGTCCTGCCGGATCGACGGCGTCTCGATGCACCTGCTGGCCTACCTCTTCGACCCCGAGGAGCCCACCCTGCTCGCCGAGCGCGAGCTGGTCCGGGACGACCGGGTGCCGCGCGCGCAGGGCATGGTCGCCAAGCTGAACGCGCTGGGCGTGCCGGTCACCTGGGAACACGTCGAGCGGATCGCCGCCGGCGGCTCGGTGGGCCGTCCGCACGTGGCGTCCGCGCTGGTCGAGCTGGGCGTCGTACCGACGGTGAGCGACGCGTTCACCGAGGAGTGGCTGGCCGACGGCGGGCGGGCGTTCGTGGCGAAGCACGAGACCGACCCGTTCGAGGCGATCCGGCTGGTCAAGGCCGCGGGCGGGGTCTGCGTGTTCGCGCACCCGGCCGCCGCCAAGCGTGGCCGGACCGTGCCGGAGGCGCGCATCGCGGAGCTGGCCGAGGCCGGTCTGGACGGCCTCGAGGCCGACCACATGGACCACGACCCGGACACCCGGGTCCGGCTGCGGGACCTCGCCAAGGATCTGGGACTGCTCGTCACGGGCTCCTCGGACTACCACGGCAGCCGCAAGACCGTGACGCTCGGCGCGTACACGACCGACCCCGAGGTGTACGGGGAGATCACCCGGCGGGCGACGGGCGCCTTCCCGGTGCCGGGCACCGGCGGAGCCTGACGGCCCGAAGGGCCCGCCCGCACCACCTCACGCCCGTACTTCCTCTTCCCGCAAGGCCTGTACTTCCCCCATGTTCGACGTCGCCGTCTTCGGCTCCCTGTTCCTGACCCTTTTTGTCATCATGGATCCCCCTGGGATCACCCCGATCTTCCTCGCCCTGACCGCCGGCCGGCCGGCCAAGGTGCAGAAGCGGATGGCCTTCCAGGCCGTCTGCGTGGCGGGCGGGGTCATCGCCGTCTTCGGCGTCCTCGGCCATCAGATCCTGAACTACCTGCACGTCTCGGTGCCGGCGCTGATGATCGCGGGCGGGCTGCTGCTCCTGCTGATCGCGCTGGACCTGCTCACCGGTAAGACCGACGAGCCGAAGCAGACCAAGGACGTGAACGTCGCGCTCGTACCGCTGGGCATGCCGCTGCTGGCGGGGCCCGGTGCCATCGTGTCCGTGATCCTGGCCGTGCAGAAGGCCGGCAGTGTGGCCACGCAGATCTCCGTGTGGTCCGCGATCCTCGCGATCCACGTCGTGCTGTGGCTGGTGATGCGTTACTCGCTGCTGATCATCCGGGTCATCAAGGACGGCGGTGTGGTCCTCGTGACGCGGCTCGCCGGCATGATGCTGTCCGCGATCGCGGTGCAGCAGATCATCAACGGGGTCACTCAGGTGATCCGGGGGAGCTGAGCCGTCGTCGGCTCGGCTCCCCCGGAAAGCTTGAGTGGCGAACGCCCGCCGATGCCGGCGAACGCCGGAGCCCGGGCTACGAGGCCTGGGTCTCGGCCGGGCGGATCCACAGGCGCTGTCCGATGGCGGCGGCCTGCTGCACGATCCGGTTGACGGAGGCGGCGTCCACGACGGTGCTGTCCACGGTGGTGCCGTCGACCTCGTCGAGACGCATGATTTCGAAGCGCATGGGCTTCTCCCTTCGTCTGGTCATCCTCCTGCGGAGAACTACTCGAGAGCACCGGACGTGTATCCGGTCTCGTACAGAGTCAACGGGCTGCGTGTTACAAACATTCCCTACGCTAAAGAAATTTTTCGAACAACTAATTACTGACCGGTAAGCGGCACTCGTGGGACCGACCGGGACCGGTTGTGTTCGCAGCGTGACCACCGGGACAATAGGTGGCGATGAACGACGACCTGGCTGCCCTCGGCGCCCGCATCAACCGCACGAACGAGCTGCTGGAACGCATGCTCGCCGAGGTGGCCAAGACCCCCTCCACCCACGCGATCTTCGTGGACGCCGGCTACCTGTACGCCGCCGCCGGCCGGCTGGTCGCCGGCACCGAGGACCGCCGGGCCTTCGACGTGGACGCCGAGGGCCTGATCGACGCGCTGATCGACAAGGCCCGCACGATCTTCGCGGACAGCCGGCTGCTGCGCGTGTACTGGTACGACGGCGCCCGCCGCCGCATCCACACCGCCGAGCAGCAGACCATCGCCGAGCTGCCCGACGTCAAGATCCGGCTCGGCAACCTCAACGCCAACAACCAGCAGAAGGGCGTCGACTCCCTGATCCGCACGGACCTGGAGTCACTGGCGCGGCACCGCGCGATCAGCGACGCGGCCCTCCTCGGCGGCGACGAGGACCTGGTCTCGGCGGTCGAGGCGGCCCAGGGCTACGGCGCCCGCGTGCACCTGTGGGGCATCGAGGCCCCCGAAGGACGCAACCAGGCCGAGCCGCTGCTCTGGGAGGTCGACAGCCAGCGCACGTTCGACCTGGAGTTCTTCAAGCCGTACGTCTCCCGGCGCACGGCCGCCGCCTACGACGCCACCGCCGGCACCCGCCCCACCCGCGAGGACGTCCGCTTCGTCGGTGCCCAGATCGCGGCCAAGTGGCTCGTCTCCCGGGGCCGCGAAGCACTGGTCGAACTGTTCCCCGGCCATCCCTACCTGCCGGGCTCCGTCGACCAGGACCTGCTGGTCGAGGCGGAGGCACTGCTCCAGTACTCCCTGCGCGGCCAGGCCGACCTCCGTCGCGCTCTGCGGGACGGATTCTGGGACCACCTCCAGGGACAGTACTGAGCCCGCGCGGCCCTACCGCCGCCGGAGCGCGCGGGTCCTACCGCGGCCGGCGCGCGCTCGCGGCGCCGTCCCAGAAACCGGCGATCGCGCGGGCCGTCTCCAGCGGACGGTCGGTGTTGGGGGAGTGCTCGGCGCCCTCGACGACCGTGCGCCGGGCCCCCAGCCGCACCGCCATGTCGTCGAGGAGCGGCAGCGGCCAGGTGTCGTCCCGCGAGCCCGACAGGACGTGGAACGGCAGCCCGACGGCCGCGAGTTCCGCGACCCGGTCCGGTTCCGTGCACAACTGGCGGCCGGTGGCGAGCAGCTGGGCCGGCTTGGTGCCCAGCCAGCGGCGGCGCAGGTCGTCCCGGTCGTCCAGCCCACCGTCGAGCGAGGGCGTCCCGGTCTCCTCCGGCGGCTCCAGCCCCTGGATCGCCTGCCACACCTCCGGCATGCCCAGCACGGCCAGCGCGTCCCGCAGCAGCTTCACCCGCTCCTGCTGGGCGGTCGAGATCTGCGCCGGGCCGGAGGCCATCAGGGTGAGTGACAGGAAGGGCGTGTGGTCGAACAGAACGGCCGCGCGCGCGATCTGGCCGCCGAGGGAGTGCCCCAGCAGATGGACCGGGCCCCCGATCGCCTCCGCCTGCGCCAGCACGTCCCGCGCCAACTCCTCCTGCGCGTAGGCGGACTCGTCCGTCTCGGGGCCGTCCGACTCGAACTGGCCCCGCCCGTCCACGGCGACGGTCCGGTACCCGCGCTCGGCGAGCGGCACGTGCAGCGGGTTGAAGTCCTCCTTGCTGCCGGTGAACCCCGGCAGCAGCAGCGCCACGCCCCTGGGCTCGACGCCGCCGGCCACGGGCGCGTCCACCACGGCGAAGTCACCACGAGCCGTGCGCAGCGCGTACGCGCGTGCCCCGGGAGGCGGCACGAAGGAGGGAGGCCTGCTCATGGGGAGAGGTTATGCGGAACGCTGGCGGGGCGGGGCGGTGGGGGCAGGGGACACGGGCGTGTGGGCGGGAACGCCGATGGCCGGGTCCACCGCTGTGAACCCGGCCATCGGACCGGCTGACACTGCCGCTGGGGTCGCGGCGCCCGGGTCAGGCCTCGGAGGCCTCCACGGACGCCGTGGCCTTGCGGGTCCGGCGCGCCTTGGGCGTCGCGGCGCTCTCACCGGCCGCCTCGGCAGTGGACACCGCGGTCTTGCGGGTCCGGCGCGGCTTGACCTCCGGCCCCTGGGTGGCCTGCGCCGGAATCTCCGGAGCGACCGCCTCGGCAACGGCCTTGCGGGTGCGGCGGGCCTTCGGGGCGGTGGCTTCGGCCGTGTCGGCGCTCGCGTCGGCGGCAGTGGCTGCCGTCTTGCGGGTGCGGCGCGGCTTGGGCTCGGCCTCGGTTTCGGCCTGGGGTGCCTCCGGGGCGGCTGCGGCGGTCTTGCGGGTCCGGCGCGGCTTGGCTTCGGTGGTTTCGGCGGTGTCGACGGCGCTCTCGGCGGCAGCCGCGCTCTTGCGGGTGCGGCGGGCCTTCGGGGCGGTGGCTTCGGCCGTGTCGGCGCTCGCGTCGGCGGCAGTGGCTGCCGTCTTGCGGGTGCGGCGCGGCTTGGGCTCGGCCTCGGTTTCGGCCTGGGGTGCCTCCGGGGCGGCTGCGGCGGTCTTGCGGGTCCGGCGCGGCTTGGCCTCGGTGGCTTCGGCGGTGTCGACGGCGCTCTCGGCGGCAGCCGTGGCCTTGCGGGTGCGGCGGGCCTTGGGAGCGGCGGCCTCGGCCTCAGGGGCGTCCGGCGTGACGACCGGCTCCGCGGCCTTGCGGGTACGGCGACGCGGCTTGACCTCGGTGGCCTCGGCCGGCTCCGCCACGGTCTCCGCGGCGACCGCGGCGGTCGCGGCCTTGCGGGTGCGGCGGGGCTTGGCTTCGGTGGCCTCGGCGGTGTCGACGGCCGTGTCGGCGGAAGCCTCGGCGGCGACCGCGGTCTTGCGGGTCCGGCGGGGCTTCGCCTCGACGGGCTCGGCGCTGGCCTGCGTCGGCTCCGTCCCGGCGACCGGCTCGGCCGTCTTGCGGGTGCGGCGGCGCGGCTTGGTCTCCGCGGCCGGAGCGGCCTCGGGCGCCGGCTCCGCCACCGGGCTGTCGGCGACCACGGGCTCGGTCACCGGCTCGGACGTCACCGCTTCCGTCGTCGCCGACTTGCGGGTGCGGCGGCGGCGCGGCTTGTCCGAGTCCGCCGGGGTGTCCAGGACGGCGGTGCCCTGCGCGGCGGCCACCGTCTCGGCGACGACATCGGCGGTGTCGGCCACGTCAGCGGCCTCGGCGGCCGTCGCGGTGGCCGTCACCGGCTCCGGCGCCGCTCCGCCGCGGGTGCGGCGACGGCGGCGCGGGGTACGGGACCCGGCCGGAATCTCCTCCGCGGGCACGGCCGCGGGTGCGGCCGTGGGCGTGGCCGTGGGCTCGGTCACCGGGGTGCTCGGGGCGCCCTGGGCGATGTCCAGCGGTGTGCCGTTGCGCGTGCGGCGGCGACGGCGCGGCGTACGGGCCGGACGCTCGCGCTCGGCCGGGGCCGGGGCCGACTCGGCACGGCCACCGCGGTCGGTACGGTCGGTGCGGCCACGGCCGCGCGCGCCCCGTCCGCCGGTCTCGCCCAGGTCCTCCAGGACCTCCGCTCCCAGACCGGCACGGGTCCGCTCCGAGCGCGGCAGGGTGCCCTTCGTGCCCGCGGGGATACCGAGCTCCGCGAACAGGTGCGGAGAGCTGGAGTACGTCTCCACCGGGTCGTTGAAGTCCAGCTCCAGCGCCTTGTTGATGAGCTGCCAGCGAGGGATGTCGTCCCAGTCGACGAACGTGATCGCCGTACCCTTGGCGCCCGCGCGGCCCGTGCGGCCGACGCGGTGCAGGTACGTCTTCTCGTCCTCGGGGGACTGGTAGTTGATGACGTGGGTCACGCCCTCGACGTCGATGCCGCGCGCGGCGACGTCGGTGCAGACGAGGACGTCGACCTTGCCGTTGCGGAAGGCCCGCAGGGCCTGCTCGCGCGCGCCCTGGCCGAGGTCGCCGTGGACCGCGCCGGAGGCGAACCCGCGGCGCTGGAGCTGCTCGGCGATGTCGGCGGCCGTGCGCTTCGTACGACAGAAGATCATCGCCAGCCCGCGGCCGTCGGCCTGGAGGATGCGGGCGATCATCTCCGGCTTGTCCATGGAGTGCGCGCGGTAGACGAACTGCTTGATGTTCGCGACCGTCATGCCCTCGTCGTCCGGCGCGGTGGCGCGGATGTGCGTGGGCTGCGTCATGTAGCGGCGCGCGAGGCCGATGACCGCGCCGGGCATGGTCGCGGAGAACAGCATGGTCTGGCGCTTGGCCGGCAGCAGCTTGATGATCTTCTCGACGTCGGGCAGGAAGCCCAGGTCGAGCATCTCGTCGGCCTCGTCGAGGACCAGGCTCTTGATGTGGCCCAGGTCCAGCTTCTTCTGGCCCGCGAGGTCCAGCAGCCGGCCCGGGGTGCCGACGATGACGTCGACGCCCTTCTTCAGGGCCTCCACCTGGGGCTCGTACGCCCGGCCGCCGTAGATCGCCAGGACGCGGACGTTGCGGACCTTGCCGGCCGTCAGGAGGTCGTTGGTGACCTGCGTGCACAGCTCGCGCGTGGGGACGACGACGAGGGCCTGGGGCGCGTCGGTGAGGGCGGCGGGGGCGGCGCGTCCGGCCTCCACGTCGGCGGGGACGGTGACGCGCTCGAGGAGCGGCAGACCGAAGCCCAGCGTCTTGCCGGTGCCCGTCTTGGCCTGGCCGATGACGTCCGTGCCGGTCAGGGCTACGGGGAGCGTCATCTCCTGGATGGGGAAGGGGGTGATGATACCGACGGCTTCGAGGGCCTCGGCGGTCTCGGGAAGGATTCCGAGATCTCGGAAGGTCGTAGTCAGGGTTATGCCTCTTCTGTGTGCGCGGTGCGAGGCGAGCGCGGGGGTCATGTCTGACCGTGCCGGGACGTCGGCTGCCGTACGGGCGAACCACTCGGGCAAGCCGTAAGGCACGGGACCTCTGCCGACGCTCTAGCGCTCGTACCGCTGAGGGTGTCCCTCCTGTCGTCGTACGATCACTGCCGTACGGCCAGGGAGGGCTGTCGGGTCGGAGCCGATCGGGCCACCGACCGGGCATCCTCATGCGTGCAGCCTGTCGGGACACGTCGAGAACCGTCGACGCACTCAGCAGGCGCATTACCACCATACCCCGGATTGCCGCACATGCGATGGCCGATTCGGTCACGTAGTAGTGGCCACCGTGATCGACCAGGCCTCGAGTGCCGCGAGGAGCGGGCTATTGTGCGCCTCATGACTAGCTCTGACAAGCCTGAGAACGCGTCCGCCGCACCCGCCGGACCCACCGGTGTCGCCGCCCAGGACTGGGCGCAGGCGTCCGCCGACCCCCAGTACCGCGCCGCGGTCGTGGACCTGCTCGGCGCCCTCGCGTACGGAGAGCTGGCGGCGTTCGAACGCCTCGCGGAGGACGCCAAGCTCGCGCCGACCCTCGCGGACAAGGCGGAGCTGGCGAAGATGGCCTCGGCCGAGTTCCACCACTTCGAGCGGCTGCGGAACCGGCTGACCGAGGTCGGCGAGGAACCGACGGCTGCCATGGACCCGTTCGTCGCCGCGCTGGACGGCTTCCACCGGCAGACCGCGCCGTCGGACTGGCTGGAAGGCCTGGTCAAGGCGTACGTCGGCGACTCGATCGCGAGTGACTTCTACCGAGAGGTCGCGGCCCGGCTCGACTCCGACAGCCGCGAGCTGGTGCTCGCCGTCCTCGACGACACGGGGCACGCCGGGTTCGCGGTGGAGAAGGTGCGCGCCGCCATCGACGCCGACCCGCGCGTCGGCGGCCGGCTGGCGCTGTGGGCGCGGCGGCTGATGGGGGAGGCGCTGTCGCAGTCCCAGCGGGTCGTCGCCGACCGGGACGCGCTGTCCACGATGCTCGTGGGCGGGGTGGCCGACGGGTTCGATCTCGCCGAGGTCGGGCGGATGTTCTCGCGGATCACGGAGGCGCACACGAAGCGGATGGCCGCGCTGGGCCTGGCCGCGTAGCACTCGGCGGGCGTGGTGCCGCTGTCCCGTGGCCGCACGTGCGGTGTGGTCGCCCGCGCGGCTCCGCGCCCCTGCGGGCTCGGCCGCGCCGCCTCCCTTACGCCGGTGCCGAGCGCCGGCCGAGGC
This sequence comes from Streptomyces sp. NPDC028722, assembly GCF_040637655.1. Taxonomy (NCBI): domain Bacteria; kingdom Bacillati; phylum Actinomycetota; class Actinomycetes; order Kitasatosporales; family Streptomycetaceae; genus Streptomyces; species Streptomyces sp. NPDC028722. Next base: position 95,809 of record NZ_JBEZWU010000005.1, on the reverse strand, counting down.
GGCCGGCGGGACGCAGCAGCAGGGACAGCGACGCCACCGCGATGATCGCGGCGCCCAGGAGGCTGAACGGGCCCGCGCCGGGGCCCAGGGCGGTGTGGGTGACGAAGTCGCCGAAGAGGGCGCCGGCGACGCCCGTCGAGTACACCAGCGGGCGGGTCGGCAGCCGGTGGGCGAAGCGCTGGGTCGCCGCCCAGGCGAGGATCAGACCGAGTGCGGCGGAGCCGAGTGCTTCGAGGATCATGTCGGGGGGTCCCTCCCACGGCCGGTCTGGCTCGACGGTCGTAGCCCGTCATACCCGTGACCTGCGGATGGCAATCATCGGCTGTGGCGGACGTGTGTGCCGTCTGTGCGCACCCCATGGAAAAGGGCCCGGCGGCACACGGCCGCCGGGCCCCTCTCACGCCTTCGGCCTACAGCGTGCCGAACCCCACCTTGCGCACGGTGGGCTCGCCGATCTCCACGTACGCCAGACGTTCCGTCGGCACCAGGACCTTGCGGCCCTTCTCGTCCTGGAGGCTCAGCAGCTGCGTCTTCCCGGACAGCGCGTCACTCACGAGGCGCTCGACCTCCTCGACGCTCTGACCGCTCTCCAGAACGATCTCGCGGGGCGCGTGCTGCACGCCGATCTTGACCTCCACGGCTATGTCCCTCCGACGGTCAGTGATTGCGCGATCTTCCGCGCCGTACCCAGCACACATTAGCCCGGTGAGGGGACGTACACGCTGCGGGCCCGAACGCCAGGAGCGAACACCGGACGGGAACGGACCGGCGTCGGTGGTGCAGTGGTGCAGTGGTGCAGTGGTGTCAGTGGGGATCGATGCCGTGCAGCGGGAAACCGGCGATGCCCCGCCAGGCCAGCGAGGCCAGCAGCTGCACCGCCTGGTCGCGCGGGACGCTGCGGTCGCTGTGCAGCCAGGACCGGGCCACCACCTGGGCGAGCCCGCCGAGGCCGGAGGCGAGCAGCATCGACTCCGCGCGCGAGAGGCCCGTGTCCTCGGCGATGACGTCGCAGATGGCCTCGGCGCACTCGTTGGTGACCTTGTCGACGCGCTCGCGCACCGCGGGCTCGTTCGTCAGGTCCGACTCGAAGACCAGCCGGAACGCGCCGCCGTCGTCCTCCACGTACGCGAAGTAGGCGTCCATGGTCGCCCGCACGCGCTGCTTGTTGTCGCTCGTCGACGCCAGTGCGCCGCGCACGGACTGGATCAGCGACTCGCAGTGCTGGTCCAGCAGGGCGAGGTAGAGGTCCAACTTGCCGGGGAAGTGCTGGTAGAGCACCGGTTTGCTCACACCGGCCCGCTCGGCGATGTCGTCCATCGCCGCCGCGTGGTATCCCTGCGCGACGAAAACCTCCTGGGCGGCGCCCAGCAACTGGTTCCGCCGGGCGCGGCGCGGCAGACGGGTGCCACGCGGGCGTACCGCCTCAGTTTGCTCGATGGCTGTCACGCCGCCTCCCAAAGTCGTCCACATGCGGTGTCGGCCGCGCGGCCATCGTACTTTTCGGTAACCCTGGTGTGCGCGGTGCGAGCGCAGAATTTCACGTACCGGACGACGGCGAAAGCCGTGCGGCGCCCCCGGAGCGGCCCGGCGACTCCCGTGAGGTCAGCGGTAGTCGTCCTCGTCGAGCGTGACCACGCGCGCCTGTTCGACCAGATCGGCCTCGTTCGCACGGTCCGGGTCGACCGCCGTCAGCGGGTCGTCGCGGTCCGGCCGGACCGGGGCGTGCTGCTCGACGGCGTCGGCGTCGGGCGCCTCGACGTCGATCTCCGGTTCCGCGTCGGCTTCGAGGTCCTCGAACGCGTCGGGTTCGGTGGGGTCATACGCCATGATGGGCTCCCTTCCTACGAACGTCCCTGGAAAATGCAGGGGCCACACGAGGGTGCCCTCTGTACGAGCCTAGGAGACACCTGATGGGGACGCCATGCCATCAGGCCGGCCCGCTGTCCGGTTCTCCGGGCGCCCGCGGTTCACGCTGTGACGGCGAACACACGAATCCCGGCGTGATCACCTCGTAACATTGCCGCATGTCTTCGACCGAGTCGCCGACCGTATCGGCCGCCAGTGTGCTCCCGAGGGTGGCGCCCGTCCGGCTCGGCGAGGGCGAGCGGCTGCGGTCCGTGTCTCTGCCCGGCGTCACCCTGACGGTCCGTTCCCGGCCCGCGACGCGCGAAGGCCTGGCACCCGCACTGTACGTCCACGGGCTCGGCGGTTCCTCGCAGAACTGGTCGTCCCTCATGGCCGAGCTGGACGGCGTCGTCGACAGCGAGGCGGTGGACCTGCCGGGCTTCGGCGACTCCCCGCCCCCGGACGACGGCGACTACTCCGTCACCGGGCACGCGCGCGCGGTGATCCGCCATCTCGACGCGGCCGGCCGCGGGCCGGTCCACCTCTTCGGCAACTCGCTCGGCGGCGCGGTCGCCACGCGCGTGGCCGCCGTACGGCCCGACCTCGTCCGTACGCTCACCCTCGTCTCGCCCGCCCTGCCCGAGCTGCGCGTGCAGCGCTCGGCGGTGCCGACGGGACTCCTCGGTGTGCCCGGCGTCGCCGCCCTCTTCACCCGGCTCACCCAGGAGTGGACGGCCGAGCAGCGGGTGCGCGGCGTCATGGCCCTCTGCTACGGCGACCCCGGGCGGGTCGAGCCCGAGGCGTTCCAGCAGGCCGTCGAGGAGCTGGAGCGGCGGCAGCGGCTGCCGTACTTCTGGGACGCGATGGCCCGCTCCGCGCGCGGGATCGTCAACGCCTACACGCTCGGCGGCCAGCACGGGCTGTGGCGGCAGGCCGAGCGGGTGCTCGCCCCCACGCTGCTGGTCTACGGCGCCCGGGACCAGCTGGTCGGCTTCCGCATGGCCCGCAAGGCCGCCCGCGCCTTCCGCGACTCGCGTCTGCTGACCCTGCCCGAGGCGGGCCATGTCGCGATGATGGAATACCCGGACATCGTCGCCGGCGCCTTCCGTGACCTCCTGGCGGACACGGGCGCGTCCGCCGGGGCCGCCGGCCCGGCCCCGCGCGGCGACACCGGCGACGCAGGCAACACCGGCGGCGGCACCGCCGCCGTGGACGCGAGGAGCTGAAGGCCAGGGTGGGACGCCACAGCCGCCGCGGACCGGTCCCGAGGGACGAGTCCGCGGACATAACCGCCCGGCCGGAGCCCCGGCGGAACGACCACCGGGACCGGGACCCCGACGACGGAGGGGACGCACATCCGGACGACCGGCGTGCCCCGGACGCCGACGGCCGGCGGGACGTGCGCCCGGACGACCGCCGGGAGATGCGCTCCGACGGTCGGCGGGACGCGCCCCCGCACGGCCGGCGCGCCCCGGACGCCGACAGCCGCTGGGACGGGCGCCCTGACGACCGGCGGGACGGGCACTTGGACGACCGGCGCGCCCCGGACGCCGACGGCCGGCGGGACGTGCGCTCGGACGACCGCCGGGACGGGCGATCCGGCGACCGGCGGGACGTGCGCTCGGACGACCGCCGGGACGGGCGATCCGGCGACCGGCGGAACGCACCTCCGGACGACCGCCGGGGTACGCACCCGGACGCGCCCGCCGACGGCCGCCGGAACGCACCCCCGGACGGCCGTCGGGTCGACGCGCCGCGCCCCCGGGCCGGAGCGCCCGCACGGGAGGCGTCCCGTTCGCCCGACGGGACGCCCGCACGCGGTGTGCCCCGGCGCCCGGACGCCGCTTCCCCGCAGACCGTGCCGGGACGAGCGGGCGGCGGTGAGGAGCGCGGCAGGCCGCGCTCCGCCGACGGCACCCCGGCGCAAGGGACGCCGCGACTCCGGGACGGTGCCGCCGCGCAGGGCGTGCCCCGGCCGCCCGACGGCACCCCCGCGCGCGGTGTGCCCCGGTCGCGGGAGGGCGCGTCCGCGCGGGGCGGGCATCCCGAGCAGCGGGAGACCGGGGGCGGCTGGGGTGAGTTCGGGGGCCGGCCTGCCGGTGCCGGCGGGACCGGCGTGGTGCTGCCGCGGCAGCGGCAGGCGGGACCGGACGGCCCGGGACGCGGCCCCGGGCCTCGGCAGGAGTACCTCCAGGCCTTCGAGAGACACGCCGGCGCCACCGGGGACGCGCAGGACGACGGCGGCTCCGCCGCGCGCGCGGGACGGACCCGCCGTACAGGCCCGCGGCGGCCGGCCGACGAGCCGCAGACCGTCGCCCCCACGGGCGACGGCGTCGTGGTGCCCGCCCAGCGCGGCGGGAGCAGGGGACGGGCCTTCACCGGCATCGCGGCGGCGGCCGTCACGACCGTGCTCGCGGTCGTCGTCGCCGGGCAGGTCACCAGGGGCCGGGACGACGACGCCGTGAAGTCCCCCTCCGCCGGGCAGGCCGCCGGGGCGAACGCCTCCGGGGTGCCCGCGCCGTCCACCGCGCCGGACGTGACGGCGCTGTCGTACGACCAGAAGATGAACCGGACGTACCCGCTCGGCGCCGAGCTGAAGGGCTCCGGGAAGTTCGACGCCGTGCCCGGGTCCGCCAAGGCGCCCGGCACCGGCCAGAAATACCGGTACCGCGTGGACGTGGAGCAGGGACTGGGGCTGGACGGCGAGCTGTTCGCCGAGGCCGTGCAGAAGACCCTGAACGACGACCGCAGCTGGGCCCACGGCGGTGCCCGCACCTTCGAGCGCGTGTCCTCCGGCAAGCCCGACTTCGTGATCACGCTGGCCAGCCCCGGCACCACCGCCACCTGGTGCGCCAAGTCCGGCCTGGACACCACGGAGGACAACGTCTCCTGCGACTCCGCCGCCACCGAGCGGGTGATGATCAACGCGTACCGCTGGGCGCAGGGAAGCCGGACGTACGGCAGTTCCGCCATCCACGCGTACCGGCAGATGCTGATCAACCACGAAGTCGGTCACCGGCTCGGCCACGGGCACGTGAGCTGCCAGAAGAACAACGAGTTGGCGCCGGTCATGCAGCAGCAGACCAAGTTCCTGGACCACGACGGGATCCACTGCCGGCCCAACCCGTGGCCCTACCCCAGGAGTTGACCCCACTCACTTATGTCACATTGACACGAGTCGCAAGTTCGTTCATATTTCTGCCCATGTGGTCCCGTCATGCCGTCTCTCACAGCGCCGCCATCGAGCTGGCGCTGATCGGCGTGACCGCGCTCTGCGTGGCCGACATCGACTGTCGCTGACACCGCCTCCCTGGCGCTCGCGTCGCGACCCTTTCTTCCCTTTTCGTCCGTGACCGTGTCACGGACGTTTCGACGACCCGGCGCCGGGGCTGACGACTGTCCGCAGTCGTCTCATTCCTCGTCCGCATGTCTCACTCTTCGAGAAATCCTCGATCAGTTCCCGAGAGGTCGTCATTCCGATGCATCAACCGTCCGTCATAGCGCGCCGCGTGGCAGCGGCATCCGTCAGCCTGGTCGTGGCAGCGGGCGCCGCCGCCTGCGGCCCGAAGGACAGCGATGCCAAGGGCTCCGGCGGCGACTCCACGCCCCACAAGGGCGGCACGCTCACGGTTCTGAACTCCCAGCCGCAGAGCGACTTCGACCCCGCGCGTCTGTACACCTCCGGCGGCGGCAACGTCCCCTCACTCGTCTTCCGCACGCTGACCACGCGCAACCGCGAGAACGGGGCGGCCGGCGCCAAGGTCGTCCCGGACCTCGCCACCGACACCGGGCGCCCCAACAAGGACGCGACCGTGTGGACGTACACCCTGAAGAAGGGCCTGCGCTACGAGGACGGCACGCCGATCACCTCCGCCGACATCAAGTACGGCGTCGAGCGCTCCTTCGCCCCCGAACTCTCCGGCGGAGCCCCCTATCTGCGCGACTGGCTGGTCGGCGCCGCCGATTACCAGGGCCCGTACAAGGACAAGAAGGGCCTGTCCGCGATCACGACGCCGGACTCCCGGACCATCGCCTTCCACCTGAACAAGCCCGAGGGCGAGTTCCCGTACCTCGCCACGCAGACGCAGTTCACCCCCGTGCCCAAGGGCAAGGACACGGGCACCAAGTACGAGTCGCACCCCGTCTCCTCCGGCCCCTACAAGGTGGTCCGCAACGAGAACGACGGCGAGCACCTCGTCCTGGCGCGCAACACCAACTGGTCGGCGGCGACGGACCCCGAGCGCAAGGCCTACCCGGACCGGATCGACGTCCGCTCCGGCCTGGACTCCTCGGTGATCAACCAGCGGCTGTCCGCCTCCCAGGGGACGGACTCCGCCGCCGTCACCACCGACACCAACCTCGGCCCGGCCGAACTCGCCAAGGTGACCGGCGACAAGAAGCTGGCCGCGCGCGTGGGCACCGGTCACTTCGGCTACACGAACTACATCGCCTTCAACCCGAGGGTGAAGCCGTTCGACGACCCCAGGGTGCGCCAGGCGATCTCGTACGCCATCGACCGGTCGTCGGTGGTCAACGCGGCCGGCGGCAGCGCCCTCGCCGAGCCCGCCACCACCTTCCTGCCGGACCAGAAGTCCTTCGGCTACACGCCGTACGACCCGTTCCCGGCCGGCCGGACCGGCAACCCGGCCAAGGCCAGGCAGCTGCTCGCGCAGGCGGGTCACAAGAACGGGCTCACGGTCACCCTGACCCACTCCAACAACAAGGACTTCGAGACCAGCCCGGAGATCGCCACCGCCCTCCAGGACGCGCTCAAGAAGGCCGGCATCACGGTCACCTTGCAGGGCCTGGAGGACAACGACTACCGGGACAAGATCCACAGCGTGAAGACCGAGCCCGGGTTCTTCCTCGCCCACTGGGGTGCCGACTGGCCCTCCGGCGGCCCGTTCCTCGCCCCGATCTTCGACGGCCGGCAGATCGTCGAGGACGGAGCGAACTTCAACACGGGCCTGCTCGACGACAAGTCGGTCAACGACGAGATCGACCGGATCAACAAGCTGACCGACCTCACCGCCGCCGCCGCGCGGTGGGGCGCTCTCGACAAGAAGATCGGCGGGAAGGCCCTCGTCGTGCCGCTGTTCCACCCGGTCTACAAGCGTCTGTACGGCTCGGACGTCAAGAACATCGTCATCAGCGACTGGACCGGCGTCCTGGACATCTCCCAGGTCGCGGTGAAGTAGCACCGTGAGCGAGGCACTTGCCGCCGTCGGGGCCGCCGGGACGGACACCTCCGTCCCGGCGGCCCCGGGGGCCCGTCAGTTCTGGCGGCGGCTGCGGGCGCAGCGCGCCGCACTGGTCGCCGCGGCCGTCGTCGCGCTGCTCGTCCTGGTGGCGCTCGCCGCGCCCCTGCTCACCGCCCTGGAGGGCCAGGACCCCACCACGTACCACCCCTCGCTGATCGACTCCGCGCGCGGAGGCGTGCCCCTCGGCTCCTTCGGCGGCGCCGGCGCCGGCCACTGGCTGGGCGTCGAACCGCAGACCGGCCGCGACATGTTCGCCCGGCTCGTGTACGGGGCGCGGGTGTCGCTCGGCGTGTCGCTGGGCGCCACGGTGGTGCAGGTGGCCCTCGGCGTCGCCGTGGGCGTGGCCTCCGGGCTCGGCAACCGCTGGGTCGACGCGGTCCTGAGCCGCATCACCGACATCTTCGTCGCACTTCCGCTGATGGTCATGGCGCTCGCGCTGCTGGCCGTCGTGTCCAGCGGCTTCCCGCGGCCCGTCCTCGTCGCGCTGATCATCGCCCTGGTGTCCGGCTGGAGCACCACGGCGAAGATGGTGCGCGCGCAGACGCTCACCCTGAAGAACCTCGACTACGTCGCCGCGTCCCGGCTCAGCGGCTGGAGCATCGGGCGGACCGCCGTACGCGAACTCCTCCCGGGCCTCGCCGCACCGGTCATCACGTACGCCGCGCTGCTGATCCCGCAGAACATCAGCGCCGAGGCGGCCCTGTCCTTCCTCGGCGTCGGCGTGAAGCCGCCCACGCCGTCCTGGGGGCAGATGCTCACCTCGGCCGACGTCTGGTACCAGGCGGCCCCGCAGTACCTGCTGCTGCCGGCGCTCGCCCTGTTCGTCACCGTGTTCGCGATGACCGTCCTCGGTGACGGCGTCCGCGTGGCCCTCGACCCGCGCGCGGCCTCGCGCCTGCGCGTCGGCACCGGCCGCAAGCGGGAGGCCCGCGCGCAGACGGCCGTACCGGGTGTCGTACCGGGCGTCGTACCGGATGCCGCTGCGGTCCCCGCCCCGGACGCCGCTGTCGTCCCCGCACCGAGCCCCGCTCCGGACGCCGCTCGGGACACTGCACCGAGCCTCGCTCCGGACGCCGCCCGGGACGCCGCACCGAGTCCCGCACCGAAGAAGGAGGAGCGCGCGTGAACGGCTTCGCCGGCTTCGTCCTGCGCCGGGCCGTCGGCGCACTGATCACCCTGTTCGTGCTCTCGGTGATCATCTACGTCGTCTTCTACGTCACCCCCGGCAACGTCGCCCAGATCACCTGCGGCCCGCGCTGCTCCCCGGCCCAGGTCCACCAGGTCGCCGAACAACTCCACCTGGACGACCCGCTGTACGTGCGCTACTGGCACTTCCTGCAAGGGCTCCTCGCGGGCCAGGACTTCTCCACGGGCACCTCCGTGGAGCACTGCCCGGCGCCCTGCCTCGGCCAGTCCTACCAGACCGACCAGCAGGTCACCGACATCATCCTGACCAAGCTGCCCGTGAGCTTCTCCCTCGTGTCCGGCGCGATGGTGATCTGGCTGCTGCTCGGCGTCGGCACCGGCGTGCTGTCCGCCTGGCGGCGCGGCCGGCTCTCCGAGCGCGTCCTGACCGCGGTCACCCTTGCGGGCACGGCCACCCCCGTCTTCGTCATCGGCCTCGTCCTGATGATCGTCGTCTGCGGCGAACTGCAACTGCTGCCCTTCCCGCAGTACGTGCACTTCACCGACGACCCCGAACAGTGGGCCTGGAACCTGCTGCTGCCCTGGTTCTCCCTCGCCCTCATCGAGGCGGCCAACTTCGCCCGGCTGACCCGGGCGTCGATGCTGGAGACGCTGGCCGAGGACCACATCCGCACGTTCCGCGCCTACGGCGTCAGCGAGCGGGCGGTGATCACCCGGCACGCGCTGCGCGGGGCGACGGCGTCCGTCATCGCGCTCAACGCGGTCACCTTCGGCTCCGCCGTCGGCGGCGCCGTCCTCACCGAGACCCTCTTCGGCCTGCCGGGCATCGGCCAGGAGCTGGTGCACGCGGTGAAGGTCGTCGACCTGCCGGTGGTCGTCGGCATGGTGCTGGTCACCGGCTTCTTCGTGATCCTCGCCAATGCCGTCGCGGACGTGCTGTACGCGGTGGCCGACCGACGGGTGGTGCTCGCATGAGCCTGGTGGACGTCAGGGACCTGACCGTGGACTTCGGCTCCCTGAGAGCCGTCGACGGGCTCTCCTTCAGCCTGGAGGAGGGCGCCGCCCTGGCCCTCGTCGGCGAGTCCGGCTCCGGCAAGTCCACGGTCGCGGGCGCCCTGCTGGGCCTGCACCGGGACACCGGGGCCCGCGTCGGCGGCTCGGTCCGGGTGGCCGGTACCGACGTACAGGCCGCCTCCGACGAGGAACTGCGGCGGCTGCGCGGTGCCAAGGCCGCCATGGTCTTCCAGGACCCGCTGTCCTCACTCGACCCGTACTACGCCATCGGCGACCAGATCGCCGAGGTGTACCGCGTCCACGCGCGCGTGCCGCGCCGCGCCGCACGCGCGCGTGCCGTCGAGGTGCTGGACCGGGTGGGCATCCCGGACGCGGTCCGCCGGTCCCGGTCCCGCCCGCACGAGTTCAGCGGCGGCATGCGCCAGCGCGCTCTCATCGCCATGGCCCTCGCCTGCGAGCCGAGCCTGCTGATCGCCGACGAGCCGACCACCGCCCTCGATGTCACCGTCCAGGCCCAGATCCTCGACCTGCTGCACACGCTGCGCGAGGAGACCGGCATGGGTCTGCTGCTCGTCACCCACGACGTCGGCGTCGCCGCCGAGAGCGTGGACGACGTCCTCGTCATGCGGTACGGCAGGGCCGTCGAGCACGGCCCCGTCGGCGCGGTCCTCGCGGCACCCGCCGAGGCGTACACCCGCGCGCTCCTGGACGCCGTCCCGCGCGTGGACGCCCGCCGGACCGGCTCCCCGGCCACCGACGAGGTCGTGCTGGAGGCCACCGGCGTGCGGCGCGAGTTCGGGCGCGGCAAGGGCGTGTTCGCGGCCGTCGACGACGTCTCGCTGACCGTGCGCCGCGGGGAGACCCTCGGCGTCGTCGGCGAGAGCGGCAGCGGCAAGACCACGCTCGGCCGCATGCTCGTCGGGCTGCTGGAGCCGACCGCCGGCACGATCCGCTACGAAGGACGCCCGCACACCGGCGTGAACCCGTCCGTCCAGATGGTCTTCCAGGACCCCGTCTCCTCCCTCAACCCCCGCCGCAGCGTGGGCGAGTCCATCGCCGATCCGCTCCGCGCGCGCGGGACGGGCGGCCGGGAGCGGGGGAGGGACGAGGCGCGCATCAGGGGGCGGGTGACGGAACTCCTGGAGCGCGTGGGCCTCGAAGGGGCGCACTACGACCGCTACCCGCACGAGTTCAGCGGCGGACAGCGCCAGCGCATCGGCATCGCCCGGGCGCTCGCCGCCGAACCGCGCGTCATCGTCTGCGACGAACCGGTCTCCGCGCTGGACGTCACCACGCAGGCCCAGGTGGTCGCCCTCCTCGGCGAACTCCAGCGGGAACTGGGCCTCGCCCTGGTCTTCATCGCGCACGACCTCGCGGTGGTCCGCCAGGTGAGCGACCGGGTCGCGGTGATGCGGCGCGGCCGGCTCGTCGAGTACGGGCCCGCCGACGAGGTGTACGACACCCCGCGCGAGCCGTACACCAGGCAGCTCCTGGCCGCCGTACCCGCGCTCGACCCCGAACTCGCGGCCCGGCGCCGCGCGGCCCGGCGCGAACCGGCGGCGGCGTAGCGCCGGCCCGCTCGGCTCCTCACCGGGTATTACTGGGGATCACCGAGGAGCACCGGGGATCACCCGGGATCACTGGCGACCACCGGGTGATCGCATGGTGCTTCCTTAGCGCGACGTGACGCGACCCGCACGCGAAAGTCACGACCGTTCACCCCTTCTGGTGGTGCGACGGACAACCGTCCATCGCACCACCGCCTTGTCCGCTTACGTTCGTCCCGCCGCGAGCCGCCGGGACAACGGCGGCTCCCCAGAGGGGAGATCGGGGGTGCACACGTGCGCGTAGGACTACTTACGGAGGGTGGCTATCCGTATGTGAGCGGTGACGTCGGGCTCTGGTGCGACCGGCTCGTGCGCGGGCTCGGGCAGCACGAGTTCGACGTCTACACGCTCGGCCCCGGCCGGTGCCAGGAGGGCGACGAGCACCCCGTCCCACTCCCCCCGCAGGTCAGCCGGGTGCGTACGGCGCCACTGCGGACAGCCGAGCCCGACGGGGTCGCGTACGGACGGCGCGCGCGCCGGCGCTTCACCGAGTGCTACGGCGAACTGGTGGGAGCGGTGTCCGCCGGGGCTGTCGGCACCGGCGCCGACAGCGCGTCCGGTGTTCCGGCGGACACGGTGTCCGGCGGGGCTCCCGACATCGGCGCCGACGGCGTGTCCGACGAGTTGGCGGACCGTTTCCGCAGCGGGCTGTACGGGCTCGCCGAACTCGCCCGCGAGAAGGGCGGACTGGTCGGCGCCCTGCGCTCCGACTCCGCCGTACGCGCCCTGGAACGCGCCTGCCGCGCACCGGGCGCCCTGCGCACGGCGCGCGAGGCGCGCGTACCCGAGCTGCTCGCCGTCACCGCCCACCTCGAACGCGCCCTGCGCCCCCTCTCCCTCGACTGGTATGACGACGACGGCCTTGGCGCGGCCGACCTCTGCCACGCCACCACCGGCGGCCCCGCCGCCCTCTCCGGGCTGCTCGCCCGGCACTTCTGCGGCCTGCCGCTGCTCGTCACCGAGTACGGCGTCCGACTGCGCGCGCACTACCTGGGCGCGGGCCCCGACACCGCCACCCCCGCCGTACGCGCCCTGCTCGCCGCCTTCCACGGCCGGCTCGCCGCCGAGGTGTACCGCGCGGCGGCGCTCCTCACCCCGGGCAACGCGCACGCCCGCCGCTGGCAGGAGCGGTGCGGCGCCGACCGCGCCCGCATCCGCACGGTGTACCCGGGCATGGAGGCCGCCCGCTTCACCGAGGCCGGCGAGTCCCCGGACCGCGCCGACCCGCACACCCTGGTCTGGATCGGGCGCGTCGAACCCGCCAAGGACCTCGTCTCGCTGCTGCACGCTTTCGCCGAGGTCCGCAGGGAGAGACCCGAGGCCCGCCTGCGCATCCTCGGCGCGCCCCTGGACGTCCACGGAGCGGCCTACCTCGGGCAGTGCCGGGCGCTCGCCGCGCAGCTCTTCCCGGACGAGGCCGACGGTGTGCACGCCGTCGGTGACAACCCCGTCTCCTTCGAGGAGATCGGCGGCCCCGAGGCACCCACTCTGGCCGACGCGTACGCCGCCGGCGCGGTCGTCGTCCTCTCCAGCGTCGTGGAGGGCTTCCCGGTCAGCCTCGTCGAGGCCATGTTCTGCGGCCGGGCCACAGTGTCCACGGATGTGGGCGCGGTCGTGGAGGTCATCGGCGGCACGGGACTCGTCGTACCCCCGCGCAACCCCAGGGCGCTCGCCGAGGCGTGCGTCGGGCTGCTGCGCGACCCCGAGCGCCGTGCGCGCCTCGGCGCCGCCGCACGCGCCCGCGCACTCGAACTGTTCACCGTCGAGCAGAGCATCGCGGCATTCCACGCCATTTACCTGGAGATCGTCTCGCACAGCCCGGTCCGCCGGGTCGTCCTCGACAAGGCCGGCGCCCCGCTGCCGTTCGCCACCCCCGCCGAATCCCGCGTCCCCGGCCACTGGACCGGCCCCACGCCCCGCGCCCTGCCCGGCTGGGCCACGGCCACCCCGGTACGGGCGACACGGCCGGCGACCCCGGAGGGAGCGCGATGAACGACGTGGACAGCCGGCACCCGGGAACGGGGGGCATGAGACTTGGTTCGGCGGACGGACTCGGGGGGTTGGGCTCCGGTTCGGCGGGCGGACCTGGCGGTGCCGGCCCCGGTTCGCCGCGTGGGCGGGCGGATGAGTCGGGCGGGCCGGGATCCCTCGTTGTGCGCGCGGCGGTTGTGGAGGACGCCGGGAGCGGAGCGGAGCGTACCGGGGCGGACCGCCCGGGAATGCCCGGGGGAGCCGATCCGTGGAACGCGCGGTCGGGAGAGTGGCTGACGAACGAACCGGCCGGCTCACGATCACCGGCCGACCCCTTCGACGAGCCCGACCGAAGCGGCCCCGGTATGCCTGCCGATCTCATCAGCGACTCCGCCCTGAGCGGCGCCGGACCGACGACCGCCGCCGTCGCGGATCCAGGGCCCGTCTCCGGGCCGCCGGCCGGTCCCGCCGGGGCACCAAGGGCACGCCGACTCGCCCCTGGTTCGCCCGCCGACCCCACCGCACAGTCCCCGAGGTGCGTTCCGGCACCACCCGGGACCCGGGATGCGGCGGACGGCGCCAGGCGGCGGGCGTCCGAGCCCGTGGACGCGGTGGAAGCGGTGGACGCGGTGGGCGGTGCCCGCGACGCGGTGGCCGGCCCCCGCGTCGTGACGGACCCGGCCCTCGACCGGAGGTCTGAGTCTCCGGCTCGGCGCGGACCGGCTGACCCCGTGAAAGTCCTGCTGCACCAGCACCGTGAGCTGTGTGAGCGGGCCGTGGACCCGTTGGAGATCGCCGCCGGACTGGAGGCCCACGGCGTGACCGACCGGACCGCCGCCCGCTTCCGGCACCGTGACGTCTTCTCCCTCGCCGAGGAGCTGTACGCGCGCGTGCCGCGCACCGGCGAACCGCACCTGGCACCCGAGTTCCTGCCCGTGCCCCGCGCCCGTGCGAGCTGGGCCCTGCTCAGCCTCCTGCCCGGGACACTCGGCGCGGCCACCGTGACCGGACTGCGCCTCACCCACGGACACCCCCGCCTGTTGGTGGCCCTCGGTGGCGTCCTCGCCGTGGCCCTCGCCACGCGTGTGGCACTGCGCCACGGCCCGCTCGCCGATCCGCCCGGCACGCGTGCGCGGCGATCCGCGTACGCCGCGCGGGCGTGGACCCTGTGGCTGGTCGCGTACGCGCTGGTCGGCGACGGCCTCCTCCACCGCGTCGTGACAGGCGGCCCGGACGTACCGCTCGCCGTCCCCGCGAGCGCTCCCTGGCCCACGGCCACCGCCCCCGTCCTCGCCCTCCTGCTGGCCTGCGCCCCCGCGGCCTGGTGCGCCCACCTCCTCACCGCCGGCGCCCGCCGCGGGCTGGCCGGCAGCCGGGGCCTCGGGGATTTCACGGCCGCCGCCAAACCGCTGCTGCTCGGCACGTTCGCCCTGTTCCTGTGCGCCTTCGCCGGTCTGCTCCAGCTGTGCGCCACGGTCCTGCACGAACCCGCGGCCCGCCCGCAGGCCCTCACCCTGGGCGCCCTGCTCCTGCTGGGCCGTCTGCTCACCGTGCACCGCCACCGGCGTGCCCCCGTGCTCGCGCTCGGCGCCGCGGCGGTGGCACAAGCGGCGGCCCTCGCACTGCCGTTGGCCGCCCGGCTGCCCGGCTGCGCCTTTCTCGCGGCCCCGGTACGGACCGTTGTCGGCGCCGCGGGGGAGGCCGCCGTACCGGTCCTCGCCTGCGGCACCGCGGCCCTGGCCCTGCTGCTGCACGCCGGCCGCACCCTCACCCAGGCCTCGGCCCACGCGCCCACGGGAGCAGTCGAGTGACTCTTCTGCCCACCGGTCCGACCCACCGCCGGAGGCACCCGCATCACCCGTTTGAAGGAGAACACCAGATGACCACCTCCCGACCCGGAGCGTCCGGCGCCACCGGAACCGCCGGAGCGGCCGGAACAGCCGCAGGGACCCCCGAAGCAGCCGCTACCACCGGCGCGCACACCCCGGGAGCCGCCCGATGAGGATCCTGCTGATCGGAGCCAACGGATTCATCGGACGCTTCGTCGCCGACCGTCTGCTCGCCGACCCGGCCGTCCAGCTCACCGCGCTGGGCCGCGGCGATGACGCCGATGTCCGCTTCGACCTCGCCACCGGCAGTCCGGGCGCCCTCACCCGCTTCCTGGACGCGGTCCACCCCGGGGTCGTCGTCAACTGCGCGGGCGCCACCCGCGGCGGTGCCCGCGAACTCACCCGGCACAACACCGTTGCCGTGGCCACCGTCTGCGAGGCGCTGCGGCGCAGCGGCTGCGGTGCCCGGCTGGTGCAGGTGGGGTGCGGTGCGGAGTACGGCCCGAGCCAGCCCGGCTCCTCCACGGCCGAGGACGCCGTACCGCGCCCCGGCGGCCCGTACGGTGTCAGCAAGCTCGCCGCGACCGAACTGGTCCTCGGCTCCGGTCTGGACGCCGTCGTCCTGCGCGTCTTCTCGCCGGCCGGTCCCGGCACCCCGGCCGGTTCTCCGCTCGGCCGGCTCGCCGAGGCGATGCGCCGGGCGATGCAGTCCGGCGACGGCGAGCTCAAACTCGGCGGTCTCGGCGTACAGCGCGACTTCATCGACGTCCGCGATGTCGCCCGGGCCGTGCACGCCGCCTCGCTCTCCGCCGCACAGGGCGTGATCAACATCGGCTCCGGCCGCGCCGTCCGCCTCAGGGACGCCGCCGCCGTCCTCGCGCGCGTGGCCGGGTACGGCGGCGCCCTCCACGAACTCGACGTCCCGCCCGGGCCGCTGCGCGGCACCATCGGCCACCCGCGCGCGGAATCCGACCACACGGCCCCGATGGCGTACCCGTACCCGGACGGCTGCGGCAGCTGGCAGCAGGCCGATGTGCGCACCGCCCGCGACCGGCTCGGCTGGCGGCCCCGCATCGCCCTCGAGGAATCCCTGGCCGACATCTGGATGGAGGCGGCCTGCCGCATCTGAGAGGGCGGCGGCACGCCGGCGCGCGGACGATGCCCGGTTACTGGGACGACTTCGTCTCGCCGGTCGGAACGGGTGTCTCGGAATGAAGAAGGCCGTGGCAGTGTTACGGGGAGAACAACCGTAGTGATTGACCGATCAACGGAGCCCCCGTGTCGCTGCCACCCCTGGTCGAGCCAGCTACTGAGCTCACCGTAGACGAGGTCCGCAGGTACTCCCGCCACCTGATCATCCCCGACGTGGGCATGGACGGGCAGAAGCGGCTGAAGAACGCCAAGGTGCTCTGTGTCGGCGCCGGCGGCCTGGGCTCGCCGGCGCTGATGTACCTGGCCGCCGCGGGCGTGGGCACCCTCGGCATCGTGGAGTTCGACGAGGTCGACGAGTCCAACCTCCAGCGTCAGATCATCCACAGCCAGGCCGACATCGGCCGCTCCAAGGCCCAGTCCGCGCGCGACAGTGTCAAGGGCATCAACCCGTACGTGAACGTGGTCCTTCACGAGGAGCGGCTCGAAGCCGACAACGTGATGGACATCTTCAGCCAGTACGACCTGATCGTCGACGGCACCGACAACTTCGCGACCCGTTACCTGGTCAACGACGCGTGCGTGCTGCTGAACAAGCCGTACGTCTGGGGTTCGATCTACCGTTTCGACGGTCAGGCGTCCGTCTTCTGGTCGGAGCACGGCCCCTGCTACCGCTGCCTCTACCCGGAGCCCCCGCCCCCCGGCATGGTCCCGTCCTGCGCCGAGGGCGGCGTCCTGGGCGTGCTGTGCGCGTCCATCGGCTCCATCCAGGTCAACGAGGCGATCAAGCTCCTCGCCGGCATCGGTGAGCCGCTGGTCGGCCGCCTGATGATCTACGACGCCCTGGAGATGCAGTACCGCCAGGTCAAGGTCCGCAAGGACCCTGAGTGCGCGGTCTGCGGCGAGAACCCGACCGTCACCGAACTCATCGACTACGAGGCCTTCTGCGGCGTCGTCTCCGAAGAGGCCCAGCAGGCCGCCGCCGGCTCGACGATCACTCCCAAGCAGCTCAAGGAGTGGATCGACGAGGGCGAGAACATCGAGATCATCGATGTCCGTGAGCCGAACGAGTACGAGATCGTCTCCATCCCGGGCGCCAAGCTGATCCCGAAGAACGAGTTCCTCATGGGCACCGCCCTCGGGGGTCTCCCGCAGGACAGGAAGATCGTCCTGCACTGCAAGACGGGTGTCCGCAGTGCGGAAGTCCTGGCGGTCCTGAAGTCCGCGGGCTTCGCCGACGCCGTTCACGTCGGCGGCGGCGTCATCGGCTGGGTCAACCAGATCGAACCGGACAAGCCGGTCTACTGATCGGCCAGGTCGGCCGGCGAGGACACACCGACCGACGAGGGAACAGGCCCACGGCCCTGACCGGTTCAGGCGCCGTGGGCGGGCCGGCCCCGGGGTCCTCAGGCGACGCAGTGGTGGTTTCTCCACCCCGCCGCGTAGCCGGCCCGGTAGCCCGCCCTGAAGGTATGTGTGCCATGGACCGGGGGCACGTGCAGGTAGCAGCTGTAGTCCCCGGACCCGTCGTCGTACCCCGCTCGGTAGCCTCGCCGATACTCCTGCCGCGCATCGCTCTGTCTCGAGGCCGGACTCGACGCGTCCGCGACTGCCCTGGATGGCGCCGATGGCGGGGCGACGCCGGCCTCCGCAACGGCCGGTGAGAGCGCCAGTGAGGCGAGGAGGAGCGGAGCGAGAACGCCGAAGCATCGCCTGAAGTCGCGTCTTGCCATGTTCATGGTTGCCGCCCGCGGTGATGTGTGGATCTCCGGACGTGCGGGTGGTGAGAGGGTGACCCGCCCTTCGATGGTCCCCCTCCGTTCCCTCGCACGCCACTTGTCGGCCCCGCCGGTTCGCGATGGGACTCCGCGGCTTCTCCGGAACCGGCAACGGCGCCCGCTCGTGGGGAAGTTCTGCCCTCAGGAGCAGACCTTGCCGTCCTTCGGCACCGTGCCGTACAGCAGGTAGGCGTTGACCGTCGAGTCGACGCAGTCGCTGCCGTTGCCGTACGCCCCGTGGCCCTCGCCCTTCCAGGTCAGTTCGACGCCCACGCCCCTGCCCAGTTCGTCGGCCATCCTGCGGGCGCCCTCGTAGGGGGTCGCCGGGTCGCCGGTGTTGCCGACCAGCAGGATCGGCGCCGCGCCGGGTGCGCTCACCTCCGGCGTGTCGAACTGGCCCGGCACCGGCCAGTCGTGGCACCAGCCCGCCGTGTCCCATCCGAGGAAGTCCCCGAACACCGGGGAGATACGCTCGAACTCCGCCAGTCGCCGCCTGGTTGCCGTGAGCGTCGGCCGTTGGCGGTCGTCCAGGCACGATATGACCCGTTGGGAGTGGGACGTCGTGCCGTAGTGGCCCGAGGAGTCACGGTCGTCGTACGCGTCGGCGAGCGCGAGCAGCTCCGAACCGTCGCCGTTCTCCGCCGACTTCAGCGCACTGGTCAGCCGGGGCCAGCTCGACTCGCTGTACAGCGGCAGGATGATCCCGGTGGTCGCGAGCGTCTGGTTCAGCTTCCGCCCGGAGGACGTCGGCAACGGCTTCGCGTCCAGCCGCTTCAGCAGGTCGGCGATCTTCCTCGAACCCCGCGCCGGGTCCTGGCCGGTGGACTTCAGATAGTCGTCCAGTGCCCGCTGGAAGCCGCGGGCCTGGTTCTGCGCGTGGCCCACCGTGTCGGCGGCCGGGTCGACCACGGCGTCGAGCACCAGCCGTCCCACCCGCTTGGGGAACAGGTGGGCGTAGACGCCGCCGAGTTCGGTGCCGTAGGAGATGCCGAAGTAGTGCATCTTCTCGTCGCCGAGGACCTGGCGCATCAGGTCCATGTCGCGGGCGGTGTCGGTGGTGGACACGTGGGCCAGCAGCGAGCCGGCGGCCTTCTGGCAGCCCTTGCCCAAGGCGGCGGCGTCCTGGAAGTACGCCTTCTCCTCGGCGGGACTGTCCGGTGTGGTGTCCACGGCTTCGGCGGCCTCGATGGCCCGGTCGTCGCGGCAGCGGACGCCCTCGCTCCCGCCGACCCCGCGCGGGTCCCAGCTCACCAGGTCGTAGCGCTCGTGAAGTGCGGAGACGGTCGCCGAGTAGTACGGCATCGTCGAGACTCCCGAGCCGCCCGGGCCGCCGAAGTTGAACAGCATCGAGCCGATGCGGTGACCGCCGGTCGCCCGCGCGCGGATCAGGGCGAGGCCGATCGTCTCGCCGCCCGGCTTAGACCAGTCCAGCGGCGCTTTGAGCGTCGCGCACCGCCAGTCGTCGCCGGGTGCGGCGGAACTCCCGGTGGCCTTGCAGCGTCGCCAGTCCAGGTGCTGCGCGGTGAGTGAGGAGGGAAGGTCCACCGGGGAGACAGGCGCGGAGGACGGCGACCCCGGGGGCGCCGGCGAACCGGATCCCTTGCCCTCGTCACCGCTTCCGCCCCCGCCGGACGAGCCGCCGCAGCCGGCCAGCAGCAGTGCTGCGGCCACCGCGGCAGTCCCTCGCAGAAATCGCCTCATGCGTCCCCCTCACAGGCCCTCCGCGTCGTGCCGCGCCGGGCGTCAGGCCATGGTAGGCGTCCCCGGCCCGGCCCGTGACAGCCTGTGGATAACCAGCTGACCTGCGGGTTCTTGCGATTCCTGGCCCTGTCGGGACGCGACCGGTCCCGTCAGGAGCAGACCGTGCCGGTCTTCGGCACCTTGCCGTCCAGCAGGTAGCGGTTCACCGCGCTCTGGACGCACCGGTTCTTGCTGTCGTAGGCGCCGTGCCCCTGGCCCTTGTACGTCAGCTCGACGGCCACGCCCTTGCCGAGCGCGTCGGCCATCTTCTTCGCGCCCTCGTACGGGGTGGCCGGGTCACCGGTGTTGCCGACGACGAGGATGGGTGCCGAGCCGGGTGCGCTGACGTCGGGATGGTCGGCGGCCCCCGGCACCGCCCAGTCGGTGCAGCCGACCAGGCTCCAGGCCAGGTAGTGGCCGAACAGCGGGGAGGCGGCCCGGAACTCGGGCAGCTTCCGCTGGACGTACTCCGTGGTGTACCGCGGTTTCTCGTCGGAGCAGTTGATGGCGATGTTCGCCGCGGTGATGTTGCTGTACTCGCCGTTCTCGCTGCGGCCGTTCATCAGGTCGGACAGCAGCATGAGGGTCCTGCCGTCGCCGTCGTACGCCTCCTCCAGCCCCTCGGTGAGGTACTCCCAGAAGTCCTTCGAGTACAGGGATTGCGCGATGCCGTTGGTGGCGGCGGTCTGGGTCAGCCGGCGCGGGAGGATCCCGGGGATCGGCTTCTTCTCCAGGTCGGCCAGCAGCTTCGCGATGCGGTCCTTCACCTCCTGCTCGGTGTCCCCGACCGGACATTCCGTGGTCTTGGAGGTGCAGTCCTTCGCGAAGTTGTCGAGGGCGAGCTGGAAGCCCCGCGCCTGGCCGAGCGCGCTCTGCTCGGGGTTCTGGGTGGGGTCCACGACACCGTCGAGGACGGCCCGGCCGACGTTCCCGGGGTACAGGTGGGCGTAGACGCCGCCGAGTTCGGTGCCGTAGGAGATGCCGAAGTAGTACAGCTTGCGGTCGCCGAGGACCTGGCGCATCAGCTCCATGTCACGGGCGGCGTCGGTGGTGCGCACATGCGGCAGGACCTTCCTGGAGTTCTTCTCGCAGGCCGCGTTGAACTGCTGGGTGCGCTTCAGCAGATCGGCGCGTTCGGCGCTGTCGTCGGGGGTCGCGTCCTGCTGGAAGTACGCGTCCAGCTGGGCGTCGCTCTCGCACTCCACCGGCGCGCTGAGGCCGACCCCGCGTGGATCGAAGCTGACCAGGTCGTAGCGGGTACGCAGGGCGGTGTAGTCCTCGCCGAACGACGGCAGCGCGGTCACTCCGCTGCCGCCCGGGCCGCCGAAGTTGAACACGAGCGAGCCGATCCGGCTGCTCGCGGGGCCACTGGCCCGGGCCCGGATCAGGGCGATACCGATCGTGTCGCCCTTGGGCCTGCCCCAGTCCAGGGGCGCCTTCATGGTGGCGCACTGCCACGCGGTGCCGTTCGGCAGCGGGGAGGGAGCGCTGCCGCCGCCCTCCGCCTCCGACGGGGCCGTACAGTCCTTCCAGTCCAGCTTCTGCGCCGTGAGATCCCCGTCCTCGGCGTGGCCGCCGCATCCGGCCAGTACGGCGGAGAGCAGCACGGCGGTGGTGGTCAGGGCGCCGGCGCGCAGCCGGAAGGGATTCGCCATAGCCCCATCCTGGGTGCGCGCACGCAGGGGCGCGCGGGGCGCGGGCCGTCCGGAGTACCGCACCGCGGGGGTGGCGGCAGCCACCCGGCAGGGGCCCTACAGGGCTCCCTTGCGGCTGAGATGGCCGAAGGCGAACCAGCCCGGCAGCACCGGCAGCCACAAGGTCAGCAGCCGGAACAGCAGCACGGCCGGGGCGGCGACCTCCTTGGGCAGGCCCACGGCGATCAGGCCGACGGTCAGCGTCGCCTCGACCGCGCCGACGCCGCCGGGAGTGGGCGCCGCCGAGCCGAGCGCGTTGCCGGCGAGGAAGACTACGGCGACGCTGGCGATGCTCAGCGACACCGAGCCGTCGCCGAAGGCCCGGATGGAGGCGTCCAGGCACATCACGAAGCAGGTGGTCAGCAGGAGCATGCCGCCGATGCCGGTGACGAGCTTCTGGGGCCGCTGGAGCACGTCGAGCATGCGGGGCACGACGCCGGCGAACAGCGACCTCACCCGCGTGACGACGAACTTCCGCAGGAACGGCACCGAGGTGACGACGAGGATCAGGACGGCCACGGTCAGCAGGCCGGCGATGACCGTGCGGGAAGGCGACAGCGACGGCGTCTTCTCGGTCCCGGTCAGATAGCCGAAGGACAGCAGCATCAGGATGTGACAGCCGAGGCCGAACAACTGGGAGGCGCCGACGCTCGCGACCGCCAGTCCCGGCCGTACACCGGCGCGTTGCAGGAAGCGCGTGTTGAGGGCCACACCGCCGACGGCCGCCGGTGCGACGATCTTCACGAACGATCCGGCGACCTGCGCCGCCACCGTCCGCAGGAACGGCACCCGTTCCGGCACGAAGCCCAGCAGCGCCATCGCGGCGGCGACGTAACTGAGCGCGGAGAAGAGCACCGCGGCGGCCACCCAGCCCCACTGGGCCTGCGCGAACAGCGTGCCGAACTCGATGTGGGTGAGCTGCGTCAGCAGGTAGTACGCGCCGATCGCACCGGCGATGAAACTGATCAGCGTGCGTGGCCTGACCCGTTCCAGCCGGGCCGGTTCCACGGGCGCCTGCGGCCTGATGAGCAGCACCTGGTGCCGGATCTGGGTGAGCAGATCCTCCTCGCGGGCCTCGTCGAGGGCTTCGTCGATGGCCCGCTTCTCCGCGCGCTGCTCGGCGCGGACGGTCTTCTTGTCGGGCTTCTCCAGGGCGGGCGCCGTCGCCTCGGACGTCTCCTCCGGGCGGGCCGGCTTGCTCTGCCGGGAGGCCTCGAGCACCGCCTCGCGTTCGCGCTGTGCCCGCTCGCGCGCCAGCCGGCGCAGCGTCGCGCGCGTGGAGCGCGTCAGCGCGATCGGTTGCAGCATCGGCAGACAGTCGGCGACCGCGTCCGGACCGAGCACCCCGACGGCCGAGGCCACCGCCCGCCGGGCGCCGACCCGCAGGCCGAGCGTGGTGACCAGCTGGGCGACGTCCATGCGCAGCAGCAGTTCGCCGGCCGCGATCTCGCCGCCGCGCAGCTCGGTGAGGATCACCCTGCCGGAACGATCCACCAGGATGGCGTCACCCGCCAATCTGCGGTGCGCGATGCGGCGCGACTGGAGCGCCTGCACCTGGTGCCAGGTGTTGCGCAGCAGGTCGTCGGTGATGTCCTCGTCGGCCAGCGAGTCCAGCGTGCGCCCGCCGGTGTGCTCGTAGACGAGCATGACCGCGTCGGGGCCGAGTTCGGAGGTGGCGATCAGCTTGGGCGCGTTGGCGCCCGCCGCGATCGCCGCGTACGCCAGCAGTGCCTCCTGCTCCAGTGCCTGGCGCAGCGACTGGAGGCTGGAACGGGTGGCGAAGCCGCGCAGGGTCAGATTGCGCCACGCGCGGTAGAAGAAGCCCTGCGCCTGCTGCTCCCGGTCGACGACCGTGACGTCCAGCGGCGGGCCGTCCTCCAGGGTGACGAAGTAGCGCCGGCCCCGGTCGCCGTTCTCCGTCTCCACGGCCTCCTCGCGGGCCGCGGAGACGGGATGGAAGCCGACGTGCGCGAGGCCCGCCATCAGCGTCTGCCCGGTGGGGCGGATGTTGGGGGAGCCGACCGCGTACAGAGTGCCGTAGGCGATGGTCCAGCCGATCAGCACCGTGAGGATGATCGAGAAGGGCGTCGTGTAGCCGGTGACCAGCATCGAGAACGCGTCCAGCATCAGCACGATCCACAGCACCGCACGCCATCGGGGTCTGCGGGACATGCCGACGGCCGTCATGTAGGCGATGACGGGTGCCAGATAGCCGTGCACCGGGTCGGTCAGGGCGTGGATGTCACCCGGCGAGGGCTGGGTCAGCGCGTCCTGGATCGAGTTGGGGGCGGCCCGGGCGACCCACAGATCGGTGGCGAGGGTCACTCCGTGGGCGAGGACGGCGGCGAGGACGCCGTCGGCGATGCGCAGGCCGTCCCGTTTGATCAGCCGTTCGATGGCGAAGGCGACCGGGACGAGGAGGATCGCGATGCTGGACCCCAGGCCCGCGATCTTGATGAGCAGGTCCGGGGCCTGCCCGGTGCCCTTGTTGATGTCCTGTTCGAGGCCCGAGGTGGTGCCGTGCGCGAACGCGGCGATCGAGAGGAGCACCGCGATGGCCAGCACGCCCACCAGGAGCCGTACGAGGTCGGAGGGGCGGTGCACGCGCGCGGGGAGCAGCGGTTCGTCGCCCTCCACCTGCTCGGCGTGCGGGTCGTCGTCGGCGCGCGCGCGGTGGTCGCCGGGGACGTGCGCTCCGTCGGCGCCGCTGTCCGCACCGGCGCCTTCGCCGCTCTCCCGCGCGCGCGTGCCGTCGCCCTCGTGGGTTTCGGCGCCGTCCTGCCGCGCGCCGGTGCCGCCCTCGTCCGCCTGGGCGGCGTCGGGGCGCGCGGAGGCGTCAGGGGTGCCCGCCGCTCCTTCGGGGTGCACGCCCTGCTCCTTCGTGGTCTCTTCTTGGTCTCGTATCACCAGTCACCGCCCGCACGATGGTGGCATGTCCCACCGGCACACACGGGCATCAGGGTGCGCATGCGCGGGCGCACAGTCTGCCCGAAGGACCGCGCCGGGGCGAGAGGAGCGCCCATCGCGGATCCGGCCGGAACGCCCGGGGAGTGCGGCAGGATGGGACGAATGAGCGAGCAGAGCCCTGCCGACGAGGCCCGCGAGGGGTACGAGGACGCGCTGCCGGAGTACGCCGAGCGGGTTCTCGCGGTCGCCGAGCTGATCCCGCCCGGCCGGGTCATGACGTACGGAGATGTCGCCGAGTGGCTCGAGGAGGGCGGCCCCCGCCAGGTCGGCCGGGTGATGGCTCTCTACGGAGGCGCCGTCCCGTGGTGGCGGGTCGTACGGTCCGACGGCGTGCTGCTGCCCGGCCACGAGCTGCGCGCGCTCGCGCACTACCGCGCGGAGAGCACGCCGCTGAAGCAGGCGGGCAGGAGCGCGGCGGGCCATGTGCCGAGGCTCGACATGCGGCGGGCCCGGTGGGACGGCGGTGCGGACGCGGAGGGTCACATCTGACAGCTTCCGCCATCGGCTGCCGGTACGGAGGGCCTGTGGCCCGTACGGGTGACAGGGGGGACGTCCGTGGCATGCCGTACGTTCGTGGGATGAGGGACGCACGTGGCCCGAGCGCCGCGAGGGAAGAACCGGAAGTTCTGCTTCCGTCCGAAGCGGCGGCGTAGCGTCGGCAGCACGTGTCCCCCTCACCCCGCGGCCACCGCCACGCACGCGTGACCGCCCGCCCATCAGCACAACCACCAGGACCGGCCGATCACGTGAGCTCCTCTTCCTCCACCAGGCACCTGCCGCACCCCCCGGTGCGGCAGGGGAACCGTGGCGCTTACCGGCTGGTGCGCACACCCCCGGCCACCGTGGCTCCCCCTCGTCTGGACGCGGCACAGCGCGCCGTGGTTGACCACCGGAGCGGACCGCTGCTCGTCCTCGCCGGCCC
Source organism: Streptomyces sp. NPDC028722 (assembly GCF_040637655.1). Lineage (NCBI taxonomy): Bacteria > Bacillati > Actinomycetota > Actinomycetes > Kitasatosporales > Streptomycetaceae > Streptomyces > Streptomyces sp. NPDC028722. The sequence goes on along the minus strand of NZ_JBEZWU010000005.1, from coordinate 70,886 downwards.
CGGCACCGGCAAGACCACCACCCTGGTCGAGTCCGTGGCCGCGCGGATCGCCCGGGGTGCCGACCCCGAGCGGATCCTCGTGCTGACGTTCAGCCGCAAGGCCGCCGTCGACCTGCGCGACCGCATGGCCCTGCGCATGGGCGCGGCCCGCGCGCCCAGGGCGACCACGTTCCACTCGTACTGCTACGCGCTGGTCCGTGCGCACCAGGACAGCGGCCGGTTCACCGAGCCGCTGCGCCTGCTCTCCGGACCCGAGCAGGACGTCACCGTCCGCGAGCTGCTCGCCGGCCAGCCCGAGCTGGAGCGGCTCGGGCTGGCCCATGTGCGCTGGCCCGACGAACTGCGCGCCTGCCTGACCACGCGCGGCTTCGCCGACGAGGTCCGTGCCGTCCTCGCCCGCAGCCGTGAGCTGGGCCTCGGTCCGGACGCCCTGGACGCCTTCGCGCGCCGCACCGGCCGCCCCGACTGGCGCGCGGCGGCCGCGTTCCTCGCCGACTACCTCGACACACTCGACCTCCAGGGCGTGCTCGACTACGCGGAACTGGTCCACCGCGCCGTTCTGCTCGCCCACCGCCCCGACGCCGCCGCACGGCTCGCCGCCCAGTACGACGCCGTGTACGTCGACGAGTACCAGGACACCGATCCCGCCCAGGTCCGGCTCCTGCACGCCCTGGCCGGCGGCGGGCGCACCCTGGTCGCCTTCGGTGACCCCGACCAGTCGATCTACGCCTTCCGGGGCGCCGACGTGAACGGCATCCTCGATTTCCCGGCCGCCTTCGCGCGCGCGGACGGCCGCCCCGCCTCCGTCGAGGTGCTGCGCACCTCCCGCCGCTCCGGCGCCGCGCTGCTGGCCGCCACCCGCCTGATCACCCAGCGGATGCCGCTGCCCCGGCTGCCCGCCGACAAGGTCCGCGCCCACCGGGAACCGGCCGCCGTACGGGACGGCGGCCGGGTCGAGGTCTACACGTACCCGACGTCCGGCACCGAACTGGACAACATCGCGGACATCCTGCGCCGCGCGCACCTGGAGGACGGCGTCCCCTGGAGCGACATGGCCGTCCTGGTACGTGCCGGATCCCGCTCCCTGCCGACCCTGCGCCGCGCCCTCACCTCGGCCGGCGTCCCGCTGGACATCGACGGCGACGACCTGCCCCTGCGGCACGAGCCGGCGGTGGCACCACTGCTCACGGCCCTGCGCGCGGTCGCCACGGCGGAGGCGCGACGCCGCGAGGAGGAGCCCACCGCACCGGCCGCGGACCAGCCCGCCGAGCCGTTCGTGGCGGAGGAGCCGACCGTGCCCGCCGAGCCCCTCACGGACGCAGAGCCCACCGCACCGGCCCCGGCGCAGACCGTTGCGGACGCAGAGCCCACCGCATCCACCCCGGCGCAGAGCGTCGCGGACGCAGAGCCCACCGCACCGGCCCCGGAGCACCCCGCCGAGCCCCTCCCGGACGAGCAGCCCGCCACGGCGGTCGAGCCGTCGGTGGAGCCGGCCGACGACGACGGTGAGCCGTCCGTCGGGCACACGGCCGCCCAGGAGACACCGGCACCGGCCCCGGACACCTGCTGGCTCGACACCGAGACCGCCCTCACCCTGCTCGCCTCCCCCCTCGCCGGCATGGACGCCGCCGACCTGCGCCGCCTCGGGCGCGCCCTGCGCGAGGAGGAACGAGCCGCCGGCAATCCGCTGCCGCCGCCGTCCGACGAGCTGCTCACGCGGGCGCTCGCCGAGCCCGAGCGCCTGGCGGTGCACGACCCGGCGTACGCCCGCGGTGCGCAGCGCCTCGGCGCGCTGCTCCGCAAGGCGCGCGAGCGCCTCGCGGGCGGCGGTACGGCCGAGGACGCGCTGTGGGACCTGTGGGAGGGCACGCCGTGGCCCGCGCGCCTGGAGCGGGCCGCCCGGCGCGGCGGCGCGGCCGGCCGCAACGCCGACCGGGACCTGGACGCCGTGTGCGCCCTGTTCGCCACCGCCGCGCGCGCGGAGGAGCGCACCGGCGGCCGTGGCGCCCTGAACTTCCTGGCGGAGATCGAGGCCGAGGACATCGCCGCCGACACGCTCACCCGCCGTGCGGTGCGCCCCGACGCCGTCCGCCTGATGACCGCGCACCGCTCCAAGGGCCTGGAGTGGCGGCTGGTCGTCGTCGCCGGCGTCCAGGAGGGCCTGTGGCCGGACCTGCGCCGCCGCGGTTCGCTGCTGGAGGCCGACCGCATCGGCCGCGACGGACTCGCCGAGCCGCTCACCCCGGGCGCGCTCCTCGCCGAGGAGCGCCGTCTGTTCTACGTCGCCGCCACGCGCGCGCGTGAACGGCTCGTCGTCACCGCCGTGAACGCACCGGCCGACGACGGGGACCAGCCCTCCCGGTTCCTGACGGAGCTGGGCGTCGAGCCCAAGGACGTCACCGGCCGCCCCCGGCGCCCGCTGTCCGTCGCCGCGCTCGTCGCCGAGCTGCGCGCCACCACGGTCGACCCGCGCGCGTCCGCCACGCTGCGGGAGGCCGCCGCCCGCCGGCTGGCCCGGCTGGCGGCGCTCGCCGACGAGGACGGTCGCCCGCTGGTCCCGTCCGCGCACCCCTACCGCTGGTGGGGCATGTTCGAGCCCACCGAGAGCAAGGTGCCGCTGCGCGACCGGGACCAGCCCGTCGTGCTCTCCGGCAGCGCCCTCGACCAGCTCGCCAACACCTGCGCGCTCCAGTGGTTCCTGGGCCGCGAGGTGAAGGCCGACGCGCCCGCGACCACCGCACAGGGCTTCGGCAACGTCGTCCACGTCCTCGCCGACGAGGTCGCCTCCGGCCGTACCGCGGCCGACCTCGACGTCCTCATGGAACGCCTGGACTCCGTGTGGAACGCGCTCGCCTTCGACGCGCCCTGGAAGTCGCAGCAGGAGAAGGACAACGCGCGCGTGGCGCTCGAACGCTTCCTGAACTGGCACGTGCTGGCCCGCGCCGGCCGCACCGCCGTGGCCAGCGAGCAGGACTTCGACGTCACCCTCGGAGCGGGCGACTACGAGGTCCGCATCCGCGGCCAGATGGACCGCGTCGAGACCGACGGCGACGGCCGGGCCTACGTGGTCGACTTCAAGACCGGCAAACAGGCACCCACCGCGCGCGAGGTGGAGCACCACCCGCAGCTCGCCGTCTACCAGCTCGCCGTCCGCGAAGGCGCCGTCGATGCGGCCTTCGACGGCGCACGCCCCGAACCGGGTGGCGCGGAACTGGTCCACCTCAGGCAGGGCGCCGCCAAGCGTGAGGGGGGCGACGGCCTGCCCCGGGTGCAGGGCCAGGAGCCATTGGCGGGGGAGTGGGTCGGCGAGCTGCTGGCCACCGCCGCCGGCAAGGTCCTCGACGAGCGGTTCACGCCGAGCACCGGCCAGCACTGCACGCACTGCGCCTTCCGCGCCTCGTGCAGCGCCCGTCCCGAGGGACGCCACGTGGTGGAGTGAGACCCGGCCCGAGCGGGGTGACGTACCGCACCCCGCGTGCTGACCTGCCCTTTCCCGCCCTCGGCGGTCGATTCGTCCGAGACTGTCAGTGGCCGCCGCTAGCCTCTTTCGACATGCCAGCCCGTATCACCGACCCCGAGCAGCTCAAGCAGCTCCTCGGCATCCCGTTCACCCCGGAGCAGATGGCCTGCATCACCGCGCCGCCCGCCCCGCAGGTGATCGTGGCCGGCGCCGGGTCCGGCAAGACCACCGTGATGGCGGCCCGTGTGGTCTGGCTGGTCGGCACCGGCCAGGTCGCCCCCGAACAGGTCCTCGGCCTGACCTTCACCAACAAGGCCGCCGGTGAGCTGGCCGAACGCGTCCGCAAGGCGCTGATCGCGGCCGGCGTCACCGACCCGGACGTCATCGACCCGGACAACCCACCGGGCGAGCCGGTCATCTCGACGTACCACGCCTTCGCCGGCCGCCTGCTCACCGACCACGGCCTGCGCATCGGCCTGGAACCCACCTCCCGCCTCCTCGCCGACGCCACCCGCTACCAGCTCGCCGCGCGCGTGCTGCGCGAGGCCCCCGGCCCCTACCCGGCGCTGACCCGCTCCTTCGCCGACCTGGTCAGCGATCTGCTCACCCTCGACTCCGAACTCGCCGAACACCTAGTCGACCCGGAGCGGGCGCGCGCCTGGGACGCCGGTCTGCTGCGCGCCCTGGAGGGCGCCAAGCTCACCAACGCCGACCTGCGTAAGGTCCCCGAGACGGCCGCGGCCCGCCGGGAACTCACCGACCTCGTCCGGCGCTACCGGGCCGCCAAGCGCGAGCGCGACCTGCTCGATTTCGGTGACCAGATCGCCCTGTCGGCCCGCCTCGCCGGCATCCCGGAAGTGGGCCGCCTGCTGCGCGAGGAGTTCCGTGTCGTGCTCCTGGACGAGTACCAGGACACCTCCGTCGCCCAGCGCGTACTGCTGGCGGGCCTCTTCGGCGGTGGCACCGGCCACCCGGTGACCGCGGTCGGCGACCCCTGCCAGGCCATCTACGGCTGGCGCGGCGCCTCAGTCGCCAACCTGGACGACTTCCCGGAACACTTCCCCCACGCCGACGGGCGGCCCGCCACCCGGCAGGCGCTCAGCGAGAACCGCCGCAGCGGCGGGCGCCTCCTCGACCTCGCCAACGGCCTCGCCGAGCCGCTGCGCGCCCTGCACGCGGGTGTGGAGGCACTCCGGCCGGCCCCCGGCGCCGAGTACGACGGCACGGTCCGCTGCGCCCTGCTGCCCACGCACGCCGAGGAGATCGACTGGATCGCCGACTCCCTCGCGCACCTCGTCCGCACCGGCACGCCCCCCGGCGAGATCGCCGTGCTGTGCCGGACCGCGACCGACTTCGCCGAGATCCAGGGCGCCCTCGTCGCCCGTGACATCCCCGTCGAGGTGGTCGGGCTGTCCGGGCTGCTGCACCTGCCCGAGATCGCCGACCTCGTCGCCGTCTGCGAGGTGCTCCAGGACCCCGGCGCCAACGCCTCCCTGGTGCGCCTGCTGACCGGCCCGCGCTGGCGCATCGGCCCCCGCGACCTCGCCCTGCTGGGCCGCCGGGCCCGGCTGCTGGTCGCCCACGCGCGCGTGGACGGCACCGACGACCCCGACCGCCGGCTCGCCGCCGCGGTGGAGGGCATCGACCCGGCCGAGGTGATATCGCTCGCGGACGCCCTGGACACCTTCCTCGAGACACCGGCGGCCGGTGCCTTCGGCGAGGGCGCCGACGACGGGCTGCCGTTCTCGCCGGACGCGCGCGTGCGCTTCGCCCGGCTGGCCACGGAACTGCGCGACCTGCGCCGCTCGCTGTCCGACCCGCTGATGGACGTCCTGCACCGGGTGCTGGCCGTCACCGGCCTGGAGGTGGAGCTGTCCGCGTCCCCGCACGCGCTGGCCGCCCGCCGCCGCGAGACCCTGTCCAACTTCCTGGACACCGCCGCCTCCTTCGCCGCGAGCGACGGCGAGGCCACGCTCCTGGCCTTCCTGGGCTTCCTGCGCACCGCCGCCCAGTACGAGAAGGGCCTGGACAACGCCCTGCCCGGCGGCGAGAACACCGTCAAGGTGCTCACCGCGCACAAGTCCAAGGGCCTGGAATGGGACGTCGTGGCCGTCCCCGGACTGGTTACCGGCACCTTTCCCAGCGCCCAGGGCCGCGAGAAGTGGACCGCCCAGGCCAAGGTGCTCCCGCACGCCCTGCGCGGCGACCGAGACACCCTGCCCGACATCGGCTCCTGGGACTCCCGGGGCATGAAGGCCTTCCACGAGGCCATGAAGGACCACCAGCACACCGAGGAACTCCGCCTCGGTTACGTCACCTTCACGCGTCCCCGCTCCCTCCTGCTCGGTTCCGGCCACTGGTGGGGCCCCAGCCAGAAGAAGCCGCGGGGCCCGTCCGACTTCCTCCAGGCCCTGTACGACCACTGCGCCGCCGGACACGGCGAGATCGAGGCGTGGGCGGACGAGCCCGCCGAGGACGAGGTGAACCCGGCCCTGCACACGGCCACCGCCGACCAGGTGTGGCCGCTCCCGCTCGACGCCGGCGCCCTGGCCCGCCGCCGCGCCGCCGCCGAGACCGTTCTGGCCCACCTGGACAGCCTCGCCGCCGAGCCCGAGAGCCGCCGGCCGGCCCGCCACGACCCCGCCGGTGCCGAGGACCCGGACTGGCCCGCACCCCCGGCCGACCCGTACGGCGAGGAACCCGGTGCCCAGGACCCGTACGGCCGAGGACCCTACGACGAAGGGCCCTACGACGAAGAGCCCTACGACGAGTCGTACGAGGACGCCCTGGCCGACGCGGTCTTCCCCCTCGAGGACGACTTCCTCCACGAGCCGGACCTCCCGTACGACGAAGCCGTCCCGGACGAACCCTTCCCCGACCGGACGCCCCCGGCCGGTGCCGGCCGGGACTCCTGGAGCGCCGGGCGGCCGACGGTCCCCCACCAGGCGTCCGCCCCGCAGAACCACCCCCGCCCCCGCCGGTTGCCGCGCGCCGCGTCACTCACGCCCGAGGAGGCCCGCACCATCGCCTCCTGGGACCGCGATCTGGACGCCCTCACCGGCGAGCTGCTGCGCGCCCGGCAGGCCGTCACCGACGTCCCCCTGCCCGCCACGCTCACCGCGACGCAGCTGCTGCGGCTCGCCGAGGACCCGGACGGACTCGCCCAGGAACTGGCGCGCCCCATGCCGCGTCCCCCGCAACCGGCCGCGCGCCGCGGCACCCGGTTCCACGCCTGGGTGGAAGCCCGTTTCGAGGAGCTGACCCTGCCCCTGCTGGAACCGGAGGAGCTGCCCGGCGGCGACGCCGAGATCGCCGACGAACGCGACCTGGAAGACCTCAAGGAGGCCTTCGAACGCACCGAGTACGCCCGGCGCACCCCCTACCGGATCGAGGCACCCTTCCAGCTCACCCTGGCCGGCCGCGTCGTACGGGGCCGCATCGACGCCGTCTACAAGAACGACGACGGCGAGGGGACGACCTACGAGATCGTGGACTGGAAGACCAGCCGCACCCGTACCGCCGACCCCCTCCAGCTCGCCGTCTACCGGCTCGCCTGGGCCGAGCAGCAGGGCGTACCGCCCGAGTCCGTCACGGCCGCCTTCCTGTACGTGCGCGGCGGCGAGGTCGTCCGCCCCGGGGGTCTGCCGGACCGGGCCGCGCTGGAGCGGCTGCTCACCGGGGAGACGGAGAGCACACCGGAGGCGAGCTGAGTGTGACGAACCCCCGCCGACGATGCCGGTGCGGGCGGATAGGCTCGTGAGCATGAGCCAGACCCCGGACAGCGCCGTCCGCGCGTACATCGAGCGGCAGCGCGCCGCCTTCCTCGACGACCTCACCGCATGGCTGCGCATCCCCTCCGTGTCGGCCCAGCCCGATCACGCGCCCGACGTACGGCTCAGCGCCGACTGGCTCGCCGCCAAACTCCTGGAGACAGGCTTCCCGGCCGTCGAGGTCTGGCAGACACCGGGCGCCCCGGCCGTCTTCGCCGAGTGGCCCTCGGACGACCCGGAAGCACCCACGGTCCTCGTCTACGGCCACCACGACGTGCAGCCCGCCGCCCGCGAGGACGGCTGGGACAGCGACCCCTTCGAGCCGGTCGTCCGCGGAAACCGCCTGTACGCGCGCGGTGCGGCTGACGACAAGGGCCAGGTGTTCTTCCACACACTCGGTGTCCGCGCCCACCTCGCCGCCACCGGCCGCACCGCCCCCGCCGTCCACCTCAAGCTGCTCGTCGAGGGCGAGGAGGAGTCCGGCTCCCCGCATTTCCGGGCCCTGGTGGAGGAGCGCGCCGAACGGCTCGCCGCCGACGCCGTGATCGTCTCCGACACCGGCATGTGGTCCGAGGACACCCCGACCGTCTGCACCGGCATGCGCGGCCTCGCCGAGTGCGAGATCCGGCTGTACGGCCCCGACCAGGACATCCACTCCGGCTCCTTCGGCGGTGCCGTGCCCAACCCGGCCACCGCCGCCGCCCGCCTGGTCGCCGCCCTCCACGACGAGCACGCGCGCGTGGCGATACCCGGCTTCTACGACGGCATAGTGGAGCTGACCGACCGCGAGCGCGAACTCTTCGCGGAGCTGCCCTTCGACGAGGAGCGCTGGCTGAGCACCGCCAGGTCCCACGCCGCTCACGGCGAGGCCGGTCACACCACCCTGGAACGCATCTGGGCCCGCCCGACCGCGGAGGTCAACGGCATCGGCGGCGGCTACCAGGGCCCCGGCAGCAAGACGATCATCCCGTCGACGGCCATGGTGAAGCTGTCGTTCCGGCTGGTCGCCGGCCAGGAACCCGGCCACATCGAGAAGGCCGTCCGGGACTGGGCCGCCGAACAGGTGCCCGCCGGGATCCGGTGCGAGATCGACTTCGGTTCGGCCACGCGCCCGTGCCTGACCCCGCTCGACCACCCCGCGCTGCGGTCCCTGGTCCGCGCCATGGGCCGCGCCTTCCAGCAGCCGGTCCGCTTCACCCGCGAGGGCGGCTCCGGGCCCGCCGCCGACCTTCAGGAAGTCCTCGGTGCCCCCGTGCTCTTCCTGGGCATCTCCGTCCCTTCCGACGGCTGGCACGCCCCCAACGAGAAGGTGGAGCTGGACCTCCTCCTCAAGGGCGTCGAGACCAGCGCCTACCTGTGGGGTGACCTGGCCGAGAACTGGCGCCCCGCACCCTGACCGGCCGGGGCCGCACGGCAGGGCACCGCGCGCGGGGCACACTGGAAGAACCGCCCCGCCCGGCTCACCCCGCCCACGCCCGGCCCGGTGCCCTCCGCCCGACGTCCCGCCGAACCGCCCGCCGAACGAACCGCTGCTCTGGGGGAGTGGAACCACCCGTGACCACCTCGACCGACCACACAGCCGACCGACCCATCTCGCTGACCGCCCCGAGCGGCATCGACCGCGCCGCCCACCACCGGCTGGACGAGGCCTGGCTCGCGGCGGCGTGGAGCCACCCCACGACCCGGGTTTTCGTGGTCTCCGGCGGCCAGGTGCTCATCGACGAAGCCCCGGACGGCCGGACCGAACTCGTCATGACGCCCTCCTTCGAGGCGCCGCTCACCGAGGCGCACCGTTACTTCCTGGGCATCGACGAGGACGGCGTCAGCTACTTCGCCCTCCAGAAGGACGCGCTGCCCGGCCGCATCGACCAGTCCGCGCGCCCGGCGGGCCTGCGCGAGGCCGGCCTGCTGCTGTCGCCGCGGGACGCCGGGCTCATGGTGCACGCGGTCGGCCTGGAGAACTGGCAGCGCACCCACCGCTTCTGCTCCCGCTGCGGTGAGCGCACGGTCATCGCCGCCGCCGGCCACATCCGGCGCTGCCAGGCCTGCGGTGCCGAGCACTACCCGCGCACCGATCCGGCCGTGATCATGGCCGTGACCGACGAGGACGACCGCATCCTGCTCGGCCGCCAGGTCCACTGGCCCGAGGGCCGCTTCTCCACGCTCGCCGGCTTCGTCGAGCCGGGAGAGTCGATCGAGCAGACGGTGCGCCGCGAGGTGTCCGAGGAGGCCGGCATCACCGTCGGTCCGGTCGAGTACGTCGCCAGCCAGCCCTGGCCGTTCCCGTCGAGCCTGATGCTCGGCTTCATGGCCCGTGCCACGTCCACCGAGATCGAGGTGGACGGGGACGAGATCCACGAGGCGCGCTGGTTCTCCCGCGAGGAACTGCACGCGGCTTTCGAGTCCGGCGAGGTGCTGCCGCCCTACGGCATCTCCATCGCGGCCCGCCTGATCGAGTTGTGGTACGGCAAGCCCCTGCCGACGCGCGGCTTCTTCTGAGCGCGCCACCCCGGTGAGGGACGACATACGACAGGGCGGCCCCGGAGCGATCGGGGCCGCCCTGTCGGGCGTGTCACCGCGCGGGCGCGCGGAACGTCACGCGGCGAGCTTCTGCTTCACCTGAGCCAGCGACGGGTTCGTCAGCGTGCTGCCGTCCGCGAACAGCACGGTCGGAACCGTCTGGTTACCGCCGTTCGCCTTCTCCACGAACGCGGCGGACTCGGGGTCCTGCTCGATGTTGATCTCGCTGTACGCGATGCCCTCGCGGTCCATCTGGCTCTTCAGCCGCCGGCAGTAGCCGCACCACGTCGTGCTGTACATCGTCACAGTGCCCTGCATGTCTCGCGCTCCTCAGGCAGCTCGGGATACATCGTCGGAGGTAGAACGCACCGGCCCGGGTCCCCATTCCCGCCCGGTACGCCCGCCTACCGCACGGATACAAGAACAGACCCCAGGGGCCGCTTGCGTTGTCTGCTGCCCCGCCCGCCGCGGTCCACCACCGGTCGTGAGGACCGCCACACCCCGTCGCGCCGGCCGCGGAGCGCGCCGCGCACCGGGCCCACGCCGACTGCCAGGCCCACCGCCCCGGTACGCCCTTCGTCACGACCGCCGCATTAGTACGACCGCGTGCCCCCGCCTGTGGACAACCGGCACAGCCGTCCCGGGCGACCTGGCAGCATGGCGGTGTGACAGCAGCAACGCACTCCACCCTCATCCCGCAGGTACCGCACTCGGCCGACGCGGTGCTCGAAGGGCTCGACCCCGAGCAGCGCGAGGTCGCCACCGCCCTGCACGGTCCGGTGTGCGTGCTGGCCGGGGCGGGCACGGGAAAGACCCGCGCGATCACCCACCGCATCGCCTACGGGGTGCGCGCCGGCATCCTGCCGCCGTCCAGCGTGCTCGCCGTCACCTTCACCAACCGCGCCGCCGGGGAGATGCGCGGCCGGCTGCGCCAGCTCGGCGCCCAGGGGGTCCAGGCCCGCACCTTTCACTCCGCCGCCCTGCGCCAGCTCCAGTACTTCTGGCCGAAAGCGATCGGTGGCTCCCTGCCGCGGCTCGTCGACCGCAAGGTCCAGCTCGTCGCCGACGCGGCCGCCGCCCTGGGCACCCGGCTCGACCGGAACGAGCTGCGGGACGTGACCGCCGAGATCGAATGGTCGAAGGTCACCCAGACCGTTCCCGCCGACTATCCGTACGCGGCTGCCAAGGCCGGCCGCGAGACCCCCCGCGACCCCGCCGAGATCGCCCACCTCTACGCGGCCTACGAGGACGTCAAACGCGACCGCTCGCTGATCGACTTCGAGGACGTCCTGCTGCTGACGGTCGCCGTCCTCCAGGACCGGCGCGACATCGCCGAACAGGTCCGCGCCCAGTACCAGCACTTCGTCGTGGACGAGTACCAAGACGTCAGCCCCCTCCAGCAGCGGCTGCTGGATCTGTGGCTCGGCGACCGCGACAACCTGTGCGTCGTCGGCGACGCCAGCCAGACGATCTACTCGTTCACAGGTGCAACGCCCGACCATCTCCTCGACTTCCGCACCCGGCACCCCGGTGCCACCGTCGTGAAACTGGTCCGTGACTACCGCTCCACGCCCCAGGTGGTCCGCCTCGCCAACGGCCTGCTCGCCCAGGCCCGGGGTCGCGCCGCCGACCACCGGCTGGAACTCGTCTCCCAGCGCCCCCCGGGACCCGAGCCCGTCCACACCGAGTACACGGACGAGCCCGCCGAGGCCGAGGGCGCCGCCCGCCGTATCCGCGAGCTGATCGACGCGGGCGTCCCGGCCGCCGAGATCGCCGTCCTGTTCCGCACGAACTCCCAGTCCGAGACCTACGAGCAGGCTCTCGCCGACGCCGGCGTCCCCTACCAGCTGCGCGGCGCCGAGCGCTTCTTCGACCGGCCCGAGGTGCGCAAGGCCGGCATCGCCCTGCGCGGCGCGGCCCGCTTCGGCGGCAACGACTCCCTCCTCGACGACGTCGTGGACCTGCCCTCCCAGGTGCGCGCCGTCCTCTCCGGCGAGGGCTGGACCAGCGAACCCCCGGCCGGATCCGGCGCCGTCAGGGAACGCTGGGAATCCCTGGCAGCCCTGGTCAACCTCGCCCACGACCTCGCCGCCGCCAGACCGGGCGCCGCCCTCGCCGACTTCGTCGCGGAACTGGACGAGCGGGCGAACGCCCAGCACGCCCCGACCGTCCAGGGCGTCACCCTCGCCTCCCTGCACGCCGCCAAGGGCCTGGAATGGGACGTCGTCTTCCTGGTCGGCGTCGCCGAGGGCATGCTCCCCATCACCTATGCCAGGACCGACGAGCAGATCGAGGAGGAACGCCGCCTCCTCTACGTCGGCGTCACCCGCGCGCGGGAGCGGCTCCATGTCTCCTGGTCGCTGTCCCGCTCACCCGGTGGACGCGCCCACCGCAGACCGAGCCGCTTCCTCGACGGGCTGCGCCCCGGCACCACCGCCACCGTCGGCCCCGCCGGCACCGGTGCCGGCGGCGGCGTCGAACGCGGGGCCGTGGGCGGCGCCGCCCCGGTCCGGCGCCGCGCCCCGCGCACCCCCGCCCGCTGCCGGGTCTGCGGCCGGACACTCACCGACGCGGGCGAGATGAAGCTGATGCGCTGCGAGGACTGCCCCTCGGACATGGACGAAGGGCTCTACGAGCGGCTGCGGGAGTGGCGTGCCGTCCAGGCCGGGCGCAGCGGTCAGCCGGACTTCTGCGTCTTCACCGACCGGACCCTGATGGCCATCGCCGAGGCATGCCCGGAGAGCCCCGCCGAGCTGTCCCGCATCCCCGGCGTCCTCAGCCGCAAGCTGCGCAGCTACGGGGCCGATGTTCTGGCCATCTGCGCAGGCCAGGAGCCCGGCGGAGGCGGTCCGGGCGAGTGATGCGAACTCGTCGGAAAAATAGTTTGCACATGCCCCGGCAATCCCCATAGGTTCTAGGCACGGAAGCCGCGGCCTTCTCGAAGGCACTGGTTCCGTGTTGTACTTGCACACCCCAACGGGCTGGGTTTCATCCCAGTCCCAGAGACGCCGAGAGGAGGCGAGTCCAGTGATCAGCATCAACATCAACACCACCGTCAGCGCGGCCAAACTGACCGATCGCTCGACCGTCTCCACGTGCATGCTCGGCGCCTCGAACCAGGGCACCGGTCTGTCCGGCATCCGTGCCGCGCGCCCGGCGTCCTCCTCCGCCCTCACGGGACTTCCCGTCCGTGAGCGCAATGAGCGACCGACCAAGGCACTGGAAGCGGTAACGGCACAGGCGCATGCCTATGCCTTTGCGGCGGCCGGTGCCGGATTCCGGAAGCAGACGAAGCAGTACCACCTGATGTGGGCCTTCCGTGGGCCAGAACCCTGGAGTGATCCAGCCTGATCATCGATCAGGCCGGCGCCTTCAGGGCCGCGGAACCCCATCCGGGATCCGCGGCCCTTCTGTTTGCCCCGAACGGGGAGGACGGAGCGAAGGGGCCTCGGGACAAGGAAGAACCCGGTACCCAGCCGACACCCGGTCAACAGGCCGGACCGACCAGACGAGGAAAACCCACCGTGCAACTCGAAGCGCACGCCCCGTCCGTACCGCCTTCGCAAACGATCCCCCCGCCCGGCCTCACGGAGGACTCCGCCTTGATCCCCCTCACCGCGCTCACCGCGCTCGACGACGCCATCGAGAACCTCGGCGTACCCGTTCCCTGCCGTTCCTACGACCCCGAGGTCTTCTTCGCCGAGTCGCCGGCCGACGTCGAGTACGCCAAGTCCCTCTGCCGCACCTGCCCGCTGATGGAGGCCTGCCTCGCCGGCGCCAAGGAGCGACGCGAGCCCTGGGGCGTCTGGGGTGGGGAGCTGTTCGTCCAGGGTGTCGTCGTCGCCCGGAAGCGGCCGCGTGGCCGCCCGCGGAAGAACCCGGTCACAGCATGAACATCGCAGGAACGATCGACCGCCCCCTCACGCACGACCCCAAGAAGCAGGCCCCGATGAAGCCGTCCACCAGCGAGCGCACAGGCTCCGCGACCCCAGACTTCACCACCACCGGCGCGACCGAAGCGCGCCAGAACAGGAACCGTGAGATGCAACTCATGCAAGAAGCCCTGGCTCGTGCGCATATGCACGAGCGGCTCCATGACGCCGCACAAGAACGCCGGGCCGTGCGCCTGGCCACCGCCCGGCGGATGCAGCGCCGGGCCGAGCGCGCCTCGATGCGCGCCCGCCGCGCGCTCGCCATGGCGGTCATGCAGTAACGATCACTTTTCCACAAGCGGTGGCCTCCCGGCGCGGGGGGCCAAGCCTTCCCGCGGGGGCCGGTCCGGCCGAACGGACCGGCCCCCGCGGTGCGCTCCGCACGGCGTCCCCCGGGGCGCGGGGTTATCGTCGCCGGGTGACGAGTCTTCCCGGAGCAAGTGATCAGGGCGGCTCCATCGCGGAGCGCGGCCCCCTCGTGTGCGCCCGCTGTGGCATCCCGTCCGACGGCCCCCAGCCGGCCACCTGGACCTGCTCCGTGGAGAACGGCGACCGGCAGTACTTCTGCGACGCCTGCTCCCGCGAGAACCTGCGGGCCATCGAGGGACGGCTGGACTCGGCCTGGTGGTGACCGGGCGGCGTGCGGGAGCCGGTAGGGGAGCGAGCATCTCGGCGCCGACGGGACCGACCACACCTGCCGGCCCACGCCCCGGCCCGAGCCCCGGCCCCCGACGCCGCGTGCCGCGAGGCGTCATCGCGGGGTCGGGGGGCGGGGGCCGTTCGTGCCGGGCCGGTCAGGCCGGGGCTCACGCACCCGCTGCCGGCTTCTCCTCCCCGGCCGGGTCGTCGGCCACGAAGCCCGGAAGCCACTCCTCCAGCTCCTGCCGCAGTCGTACCGTGGCGCCCAGCTGGCACAGCACACCGATCGTGCTCAGCGTCACCCGGTGTATCAGCAGATACGCCGGCGGCAGGTTGAGCTGCTTGCCGAGCTGGTAGGCCGGGGAGCGCGGGTCGGCGATGCGCGCGGCCTGGCTGCGCATCCACGAGCGGGTGAAGGTGAACGCATCGACCCGGGCCGGTTCGATGATCGGCAGCAGATAGTCGAGGACGGCGTCGGGGTCCAGCTCTACGGTTTCCTTCACGAACCCTTCCGAGCGCAGCAGTTCGTACACCGACTCGGCGTCGCCGTCCAGCGTGAACCGCAACGAGACGCCGATCGGCAGCGGCAGACCGCCGGAGAGCCGGTCGACCGTGCCGAAGTCCAGGACCCCCAGGCGCCAGTCGTCCTCGCCGGCGGGGCCGCCGGGCAGCAGCCGGAAGTTGCCGGGGTGCGGGTCGGCGTGCAGCAGGCCGGTGCGGGCCGGACCGGAGAACAGGAAGCGGGCCAGGAGCTGGCCGGCCCGGTCGCGTTGCTCCGGGGTGCCGTCCGTGATGATCTCCGACAGCGGGATGCCGTCGATCCACTCGGTCACCAGGACCTGCTCGCACTGGTGCACGACCGCCGGGACCACCACATCCGGGTCGTCCGCGAACTCCTCGGCGTGCGCGGTCTGGGCCTGGGCCTCCAGCCCGTAGTCCAGCTCCTCGGATACGCGGTCCTTCAGCTCCGCGATCAGCGGTTTGATGTCCATGCCCGGGATGAGCGGGCCCAGCAGCCGGGCGAAGCGGCCCAGTTGTCCCAGGTCGGACAGCAGGGCCTCGCCGGCGCCGGGATACTGCACCTTGACCGCGACCTCGCGGCCGTCGTGCCACACCGCCCGGTGCACCTGTCCGATGGAGGCCGCGGCGGCCGGCTTGTCCTCGAACTCCTCGAACAGGTCGCGCCAGTCCGGGCCCAGCCGCTCCTGGAGCACCGCGTGCACCGTGCGGATCGGCATCGGCGGCGCGGCCTC
The DNA here is from genome assembly GCF_040637655.1 of Streptomyces sp. NPDC028722. Classification (NCBI taxonomy): domain Bacteria; kingdom Bacillati; phylum Actinomycetota; class Actinomycetes; order Kitasatosporales; family Streptomycetaceae; genus Streptomyces; species Streptomyces sp. NPDC028722. The sequence continues at coordinate 55,312 of NZ_JBEZWU010000005.1, read as the reverse complement.
CTGGAGCTTGGTGAGGGCCGCGCGGTAGGGGCCGGCGATCTCCTCCGGCAGTGCCGACTCGAAGACGGACATGGCCTGCCCGAACTTCATGGCGCCGCCCTTCAGCTCCCCGAGGACCTTGAAGAGCTGGTCCGCCGTCCGCTGTTGCAGCTCACGGCCGACGATCTCCGCGGACTCGCCCACGATCCGCTTGCCCAGCCCCCAGGTCGCCCGGCCGGCGAAGCCGAGCGGGAGCGCGGCGAGCTTGGCGGTCCGGGTGACCGCCTTGCGGGGAAGATCAGACATGCGCCCTCCAGGTCCCAGTCGGCCGCGCCGCGCCTGCCGCGCGTCGGCGCTCCGTCGACGGCCGTTGCACCGCCATTGTCGCGCGTGGCGCCTCCATGGTTGAGGAGTCCTCCCTTTTTGCCCTCTCCGCGGCTCCGCAACCGCATGCCGGATGCGGCCAGACCGGCCGGGCGTGCCAGTTCAGGCCGGGTGCGGAGACCTCCCAGCGGGCTCCCGCGCTGGACGGCGACTCTCCGTCCAGGAAGGCCAGGGCGTGCGCCGCGGCGAGACCGGCGACGGTCGTGGCCAGGGCCATGTCGCAGGCCCCGACCCGGCGGGCCCTGCCGGAGCGCCACTGGGCGATGAGCCGGGGCCAGACCGGGTCCCGGTCCGTACGGTCCTCGTGCAGACAACGGGCGCAGCCCGACTCGCCGGGCAGCACGAGCGGGCCGACGACACCCGTGCCCTCCACGACACCGGCGTACAGATGAGGGGTGCCGGAGGCCATGAGGGGTTCGGCGGTGAACGGGTCCGGTGCGTGCACGGCGACGTCGTCCCGGGGCGCGAGGACCACCAGGGAGAGACCGGGTTCCTCGGCGCCGGGCCCGGGGGAGGGGGTGCGGCGCGGTGCGCGGTCCGGCGCCGCGCGGCGGACGGCGGCGCGCGCCGCCGCGTCCCGGCGGGTGCCGAGTGCCTCGGCGGCCAGCCCGCCCGGCGCCACGTCCCACGGCTCCACGCGTCCCACGTCCCGTACGTCGACCTCCCCGACGCCGGCCCCCGACAGGACCGACGCCAGCAGCGCGCCGACCCGGCCGGCGCCCCGCACCTGCACCCGCCGGGCCCGCCGGGCTGCGAGACGGGCCAGCGCGCCGCCCGGTTCCGGCGTGGTCAGCGACAACGAGGCGAGGTCGGGCCGCAGGCGCTCCAGGACGTCCGTCCTCTCCCGCAGGGCGTCCGCGTCCGGCCCGCCGCCGCGCGCGTCGTCGACGAGGCCCGCCCGGGTCAGCCGCTCCACCAGCGCGTCGACATGGCCGTCCGGCACGTCCATGCGGCGGCCCTCCTCGCGCAGCAGGGGCAGGCCCCGGGTGCCGTCGAGCAGCTCCAGGAAGCTGCCCGTCGCCGTGGCCACCGGGCCCAGCGTCAGCGCGTGCGCCGGGGTCATCCCGAACTGCACCGTGTTGAGATCACGCCAGCCGCGCCGCAGCGCGGGCTTCATCACCGGATGCATGCCGGCCCCCGTTCCCGTTGTGACCCCCCAGGACTCCGGGGTGTCCGTCCTGCCGGCGGAACCGGTCGCGCTCCGCCGACACCTGCCAGCATGCCCGGCCCCGGGCGCCGGGCGCCGACGGTTGTCCACAGGCTGAGGAGTTCGTCGTACAAAGGAGTTCGTCGTACAAATTCGGGGCATGCCGGTAGGACGTGGACATGCCGGACCTTCGGCAGTCGGCCGAACCGGTGGGAGCCGAACCGGTGGGAGTCGAACCGGTGAAGTCGAACCGGTGGGAGCCGGACCGGCGGGCCGGTCCTACGAATCAAACACATGGTGGGGGATCAGCAGCGAACCGTCCCGCAGCCGGGACTTTGCCCCGGCGCACCGGGTAACGTCGGGGCGTGTCCGCCGACCCCCTGCACAGCGCCGGAACGCCACCGCGCAGCACGACGAGCCCGCCGCCCGGTGGCACGGGGGCGAGCGCGATCGAGGTCCGTAGAAGCGCCCGGCGCCGCCGGACCGTCTCCGCGTACCGCGAGGGCGATCGCACCATCGTGCTGATCCCCGCCCGGATGTCCAAGGCGGAGGAGCAGCGCTGGGTGACCGTCATGCTGGACAAACTCGCTGCTCAGGAGAGCAGGCGGGTGCTGGGCGACGCCGAGCTGGGCGAGCGCGCGGAGCGGCTGTCGGCCCAGTACTTCGCCGGCCGCGCCCGGCCGGCCTCCGTGCGCTGGGTCACCAACCAGAACACGCGCTGGGGCTCGTGCACCCCGGCCGAGGGCAGCATCCGGCTCTCGCACCGCTTGCAGGGGATGCCGGACTACGTCGTCGACTACGTGCTCTGCCACGAGCTGGCGCACCTGCTGGTCCCCGGTCACGGGCCCGACTTCTGGCGGCTGCTCGAGGCCTATCCGCGCACCGAGCGGGCCCGCGGCTACCTGGAAGGGGTCGTCGCCGCGGGACGACTGCCGCACGTGCCCGGCGCGCGCGACGAGCGGGAGGCCTGAGCCCGGTCGTGCGAGCGGGCGGGCGTGGTTGTGTACCGGGTTCGTACCGACGACGGCCGCCCGGAGCCGTTGTCGGTCTTTGCCGTTAGCCTGGCGCGACGCACTCACATTCGGGATGGGGGACGGTCGTAACGCATGGCCAGGGAATTCCAACGCGGCCACAAGGCCAGGATCAGTGACCTCACGGCGGGCACGGATCTGTACGTAGGCGTGCAGATATCCGCCCCCGGACTGACCTTCGACATCAGCTGCTTCGGCCTGGACGCCGACGAGCGTCTCTCGGACGACCGTTACTTCGTGTTCTTCAACCAGCCGAAGTCCCCGGAGGAGTCCGTCCAGCTGCTGGGCGCCCAGGCGGGCGACACGGAGTCGTTCCGGGTCACGCTCGACCGTGTCCCCGAGCACATCCGGAGGCTGTCCTTCACGGCGACCATCGACGGTGCCGGGCAGATGTCGCAGGTCGCGCCCGGTTATCTGCGGATCGTGGCGGGCGGCGAGGAGGTCGCGCGGTACTCCTTCAGCGGCGCGGAGTTCTCCACCGAGCGGGCCGTGATGCTCGGTGATTTCTACTTCAAGGACGGATGGCGCTTCGCCGCCGTCGGGCAGGGCTTCGACGGCGGTCTGGAAGCGCTGCTGAAGAACTTCGGCGGCGAGGTGGCGGAGGAGGAGGCCGAGACCCCCGCCCCGCAGCAGCCGCAGCCCGGCGCGACCCCCGGCTTCGCGCCGCCCGCCCGGGCCACGGCCCCGCCCGCGTTCGGGGCCCCCGCCGCACCCGCCCCCGCCCAGGCGCCCGCACCGGCCTTCGAGCCCGCCCCGGCACCCGCCCCGCAGGGCTTCGCCCCGCCGCCCGGCCACACCCCGCCCCCCGCCCCGGCCCCGGCACCCGCCCCGAACATGCACGGCGCGCCGACGGTCATCGCCCCGATGACCCCACCCGCGGCCGGCATCGTCCCGCCGCCCGCCCCCGCGCCCTACGGCCGGCCGCCCCAGCAGTCGTCGTACGGCGGCGGGCCCGGCGCGCCGCTGCCCCCGGGGTACGGCGGCCAGCCGGCCCCGCCCATGCCGCCCGGCTACGGCCAGGTACCCGGCCAGCAGGCGGCCCCCTACGGAGTGCCCCAGGGCGCGCCCCAGGGCGGCGCCGGGGTGACGGCCGCGCTCCAGGCGTTCAAGGAGACGCCGACCGGGCAGCGCTGGACGCAGCAGAACAAGAAGCTGATCCGCGTCGACCTCGGCATCGGCGGCCAGCCCGTGCTGGCCCGGCAGGGCAGCATGGTGCTCTACCAGGGCAAGGTCGACTTCAGCTACAAGGGCGCCGGTTTCGCCGGGCGGATCGTCGGCAACGCCACCGGCCAGGAGATGCAGCTGATGCGCTGTACCGGCCAGGGCCAGGTGTTCCTCGCCGACAACGCCACCCATCTGCACCCCGTCGAACTCCAGGGCGACGCCATCTGCGTGTCGGCCGAGAACGTCCTCGCCTTCGACGAGAGCCTCCAGTACGAGGTCCGCCGCGTCGAGGGGCACGGCATCCCGGGCGGTGCGCTCTTCACGATGCAGTTCCAGGGCACCGGCACGATCGTCGTCAAGACGCACGGCACGCCCGTGGTGCTGCCGGTCACGCCGACCACCTTCGCCGACTGCAACGCCGTCGTCGCCTGGTCGGCCGCCTCCCAGGTGATCGTCTCCAGCCAGGTCCGGATGCGCCGCAACGCCTACCCGGGCGACACCGGCGAGAGCGTCAACCTCCAGTTCCGGGGCGCGCCCGGCAACTTCATCGTCGTCCAGCCGTACGAGGTCTGAGGGAGCCCGTCATGAACCAGCCGCTCGCGGGCTTCGCCCCCGCACCCGTCACCGCCCGCATGGAGAACCACGGCAGTCACATGCTGAAGGTCGCCCTACAGACCGGGAACGACCTCCTCGCGCGCGTGGGGTCGATGGTCGCCTACGAGGGTTTCGTCCAGTACGAGCCCAACCCGCCGGCCGTCCGCCAGATCGCCCGCGACTGGGTCACCGGCGAGGGCGCGCCGCTGATGAAGTGCTCCGGTGACGGCCTGCTCTATCTCGCCGACTACGGCGCCGACGTCGTCGTGATCAACCTCGACGGCGACGGCATCTCCGTCAACGCCACCAACCTCCTCGCCTTCGACGCGCACCTCACCTGGGGCGTCGAGCGCGTGAAGGGGCTCGCCAAGTTCGCCGGACAGGGCCTGTGGAACACCAGGATCTCCGGTCAGGGCTGGGTCGCGCTGACCTCCCGGGGCAAGCCGATCGTCGTCGACTGCGGTGGCGGCGAGGACGAGACGTACGTCGACCCGGACGCGCTCGTCGCCTGGTCACCGAACCTGAAGGTGAAGGGCAAGCGCAGCTTCAAGGCCCAGTCGCTGATCGGCCGGGGCAGCGGTGAGGCCTATCAGATGGCCTTCTCCGGCCAGGGCATCGTCGTCGTCCAGCCCAGCGAGGACAGCACCGACCGGCTTCGGTTCCGGGGCTGAGGGGGAGTCAGAGAACGCCATGCAGAGTCCGCTTTTCGCGCACAACGATTCCCAGACCCGGGACCGCTGGAGCCTCCAGAACACACAGATGCTCCGGATCACCCTGGAGGGCCACGACGACCTCCTCGCCCGCAAGGGCACCATGGTCGCCTACCAGGGCCTGGTCGAGTTCGACGCCGAGTACCGCGCCAACGGCCAGGCACGCGCGCGTGCGTACACCGGCGAGGGCCTGGACCTGATGCGCTGCCACGGGCAGGGCACCGTCTACCTGGCCAACCTCGCCCAGCACGTGCACATCATGGACGTGGAGCAGGACGGCCTGACCGTCGACAGCTCCTACGTCCTCGCCATGGACTCCTCGCTGCACCACGAGGTCATCGCCGTCGACAGCCTCTACGGCATCTCCGGCTCCGGGAAGTACCAGCTCAACATCACCGGGCGCGGCAAGGTGGCCCTGATGACGTCGGGGGCGCCGCTGCTGATGCGGGTCACACCCGACACGTACGTCAACTGTGACGCCGACGCGATCGTGGCCTGGTCGACCGGGCTGCGCGTGCAGATGCAGGCCCAGACGCACTCATCCGGGGTGTGGCGCCGGCGCGGCAGTACGGGCGAGGGCTGGGAGCTGAGCTTCATGGGGTCCGGGTTCGCGCTCGTCCAGCCCAGCGAGCTGCTGCCGCCGCAGAACGCCCAGATCGGACAGGGCCTCGCCGCCCAGTTCGGTATGGGGCAGCAGGGCGCGCGCGGCCAGAACCAGGGGAACGTCTGGAGCTGAGCCACGGCGGGCGCGGGGGGTGACCGCCACGGCGGTCACCCCCGCACCGCCGTCAGAGCCTCGCGCGGGTGGCGTCCAGCAGGCGCACGACCGACTCGTCCGCCACGCCCGCCACCTCGCCGTAGGCGTACCAGCGCAGGTCGAGCGACTCGTCGCTGATCTCGTGCACCGCGCCGGGCGGGGCCAGCACCGCGTACTGGACGTCGAAGTGCCAGTGGCACGGCGCGGGAATCGGATGCCGGTCCAGGCGCACCGGGCCGCCGGGCAGCGGCGTCAGCCCGGCGATGCCGGACTCCTCGGCCGCCTCCCGCAGGGCTGCCTCCCGCAGTGTGGCGTCGCCCGGTTCGCAGTGGCCGCCCATCTGGAGCCACATCCGCAGCTTCCGGTGCAGGGTGAGCAGCACCCGGCCGTGCTCGGGGTCGATCACCAGGGCGCTGGCCGTGATGTGGCCCGCGTGGCAGGCCTTCCACATGCCGTCCGGATGCGCAGCCAGGTGGTCCAGGTAGGCCCGGCGCAGCTCGGGCTGGTCCTCGTACCCCTTCAGGACGAGGACCGCGTCGTCGTACAGGCTCACTCCGCGTCGTCGCCCTTGCCCTCGTCGCCCTTGCCGTCGTCCTTCGCGTCGTCGTCCTTCTTGCGCAGGTCGGGGCCGCCCGCCGAGCCGTGCGCGGCCTCGCCGAGCATCTTGTCCAGCTCGGAGAAGTCCAGCTGCTCGCGGTGCACGAAGCCGTCCGGGTCGTCCAGGTCGGTCGCGGTCGGCAGCATGTCCGGGTGGGCCCACAGGCCGTCCCGGCCGTCGACCCCGCGCGCGTCCGTGAGCGAGGCCCACAGGCGCGAGGCGTCACGCAGCCGGCGCGGGCGCAGCTCCAGACCGATCAGCGTCGCGAACGTCTGCTCCGCCGGCCCTCCGGTGGCCCGGCGGCGGCGCAGCGTCTCGCGCAGGGCGTCGGCGGACGACAGACGCGGTTTCGCGGCCGCGTGGACCACCGCGTCCACCCAGCCCTCCACGAGCGCCAGAGCGGTCTCCAGACGGGCCAGCGCGGCCTTCTGCTCGGGCGTGTCCTCGGGCTGGAACATGCCCTGCTGGAGCGCGTCCTGCAACTGCTCGGGGTTCTGCGGGTCGAACTGGCCGACCACGTCCTCCAGCTTCGCCGTGTCGACCTTGATGCCGCGCGCATAGCCGTCGACCGCGCCGAACAGGTGCGAGCGCAGCCACGGCACGTGCGCGAAGAGACGCTGGTGAGCGGCTTCCCGCAGGGCCAGATACAGCCGCACCTCCTCCTGCGGCACGCCCAGGTCCTTGCCGAACGCCTCCACGTTCGCCGGGAGCAGGGCGGCCCGCCCGGACGGGCCCAGCGGCAGGCCGATGTCGGTCGAACCGACGACCTCGCCCGCGAGTACGCCGACGGCCTGCCCGATCTGCGTGCCGAACATGGCGCCGCCCATCGAACGCATCATGCCGATCAGCGGGCCCGCCATGGCCTGCATCTCCTCCGGCAGGACGTCGCCCATGGCCGCGCCGACGCGCTCGGCGACCGGGTCCACCAGCTCCTTCCAGGCGGGCAGGGTCGCCTCGACCCACTCCGCGCGGGACCAGGCCACCGCCGAGGCGGAACCCGACGGCAGGGACGTGGCGTCGTCCAGCCACAGATCGGCCAGGCGGACGGCCTCCTCGACCGCCCTGCGCTCGGCCGGACCGACGCTGGCGTCCTTCGTGCCGTCCGGCGTGCCCTGGGAGACCGTCTGGCGGGCGATCTGCTTGGCCATGTCCCAGTTCACCGGGCCGCCCTCGTACGAGAGCATCTGGCCCAGCTGCTGGAAGGCCGCGCCCAGGTCGGTGGGGTTCAGGGAACCGAACATGGCCGCGAGCGGATTGTCGGCGCCGGGGCCGCCGAAGCCCCCGGCTCCGGGCAGGTCGCCGAAACCGAACGGACCGCCCGGTCCCTGCCCACCACCGCTCTGCTGGTCCTTCTTCTTGCCCTCGTCGCCGTCCTCCGGCTCCTCCGGCGGAAGGCCGAAACCGAATGGGGTGTCACTCACAGGATTCCTCGGCTGGTAAGGCCACCGGTTTCGCTCCGGCGGCGCGGCTGCCCGACAACACCACCCAGCGTAGACACCCGGACCCGATCGGGCCTCGGTGCTTGGCCCACGGAAGGCCTGCGGCAGGATGGATGCACCTGGTACGTACGCGTCAGTCGCGCCCGTACTGAAGACAACCGCTGGAGACGCCCGGTGAGTTCCCCAGATCCACAGGTTCGCGCAGCGCGAAACCCCTCAACCACTCCCGCCGCGCGCGGCCCCGTCGTCGCGGTGACCGGCGCCGCCGGCGGGGTCGGCGCCCTGCTCACCGAGCGGCTCGCCGCGTCCGAGGAGGTCAGACAGGTCCTCGCCATCGACGAGCGGCGCGGCGAGTGCGCCGACGCGCAGTGGCACATCCTCGACGTGCGCGACCCCGCGATCGCGGACAAGCTGCGGGGCGCCGACGTGGTCGTCCACCTCGCGCTCGACATCGATCTGGAGACCGATCCGGCGGCGCGCACGGCTTACAACGTCCGGGGGACGCAGACCGTCCTGACCGCCGCCGCGGCGGCCGGCGTCCACCGGGTGGTGCTGTGCACCTCGGCGATGGTCTACGGCGCCCTGCCGGACAACGAGCTGCCGCTGTCGGAGGACGCCGAGCTGCGTGCCACCGCCGAGGCGACCGGGGTCGGGGACCTGCTGGAGATCGAACGGCTGGCTCGGCGGGCTCCGCGCGCGCACCCGGGACTGAACGTCACCGTGGTACGGCCGGCCGTCCTCGTCGGCGGGACCGACACCGCGCTGACCAGGTACTTCGAGTCGCCGCGGCTGCTCGTCGTCGCCGGGTCGCGGCCCGCGTGGCAGTTCTGCCATGTCGAGGACCTGTGCAGCGCTCTGGAGTACGCCGTCCTGGAGAAGGTCGACGGGGAGCTGGCCGTCGGCTGCGACGGGTGGCTGGAGCAGGAGGAGGTCGAGGAGCTGAGCGGGATCCGGCGGATGGAGCTGCCGTCGGCGGTCGCGCTCGGCGCGGCGGCCCGGCTGCACCGGATCGGGCTCACCCCGTCCCCGGCGGGGGACCTGGCCTACACGATGTACCCCTGGGTGGTCAGCGGGAGCCGGCTGCACGACGCCGGGTGGCGGCCGAAGTGGGCCAACGAGGAGGTGCTCGCGCAGCTCCTGGAGGAGGTGTCCGGGCGGCACACGGTGGCCGGACGGCGGCTGGGACGCAAGGACGCGACGGCCGCGGGCGCCGCGGGGGCGACGGTGGCCCTGCTCGGCGCGGCGGCTGTCGTACGGCGTGCCCGGAAGGCGCGGCGCCGGGTGTGAGCCCCGGGGCACCGGCTCTGGGAGCCCCCCCGGCGGGCTCCGCTCCGTCAGCCCGCGTGCCCGCCCGCTCTCGCCTCCTGGCCCATTGCCAGCCCGGCTCTCGCCTCCTGGGCCCGGTTCATGCCCGCCCGGCTCCCGCTCCCGCTGCCTGGGCCCGGCTCCTGCCCGCCCGCACTCGCCTCCTGGACCAGGCCGGTGCCGGTCAGGCTGCCGCCTGCTGGGGCTCGTCCGTGCGCACCCGGTTCCGCGTCCTGGCCGCCGGCCTGTGCCCGGCTGCTGCCTCCCCCGGCCCCGGACCCGCCTCGCGACCCCGCCGGGGCGTGGCTGTAGGAGCATCCAAGGTGGCACGCGCGTGTGACGGGTGAACCTCGTATTCCCCGATGCCGGGTGGGTGCGGCACGATGGGGCCATGGCGCACACGAACGACCATCCCGGTGAGCAGGCCGCCCCGGATCCCATCAGGCTGATCGGCATCCGGGAGACCGCGCTCTCCGTGGACGAGGTGTTCCGGGCCGTCGGGGACGACGCGGCCGGGGGCATCGCGTTGTTCGTGGGTACCGTGCGCAACCACGACGGGGGCGCCGACGTGGACGCCCTCGGCTACTCGTGCCATCCCAGCGCCGAGGCCGAGATGCGACGGATCGCCGAGAAGGTCGTCGCCGGTCACCCCGTGCGGGCGCTGGCCGCCGTCCACCGGGTGGGCGACCTCAGGGTCGGGGACCTCGCCGTCGTCGTCGCCGTGGCCTGCCCACACCGCGCGGAGGCCTTCGACGCCTGCCGGCAGCTGATCGACGACCTCAAGCACGAGGTGCCGATCTGGAAGCACCAGAGTTTCTCGGACGGCACCGAGGAGTGGGTCGGCGCCTGCTGACCCGTTCGGCGGCGGCCGTTCCCCCGATCGCCGTCACGTCCGGCGCATCCGGTTGCGTAACCGGCACCCGCGCGTGAGCGTTGTCCCTGCGGACGGTTAATCTGCTGATCAGTTAGTTGCGGACGCTCATGGGTACGGGAGGTCGGCATGGCAGTCCTTGTCTGGCTGCTGATCCCGCTGGTGGCCGCGGTCGGCGGCGGCCTGTGGGGCAGTTGGGCCAATCGGACGCGCAAGGCGCGCAGTGACGGGCCTGAGCTGGACGGATACGCCCGTTTCCGCGAGGCGATGGAGCGGTCCCGCACGGGCGCGGGCAAGGCGTGACGAGGGTGCCCTGACGGTGCGCTGACACAGCTGTCCCGTACTGTCGTGACATGCCACGCCGCACCGCGACGATGCTCGCCTCCACCCTGATGCTGATCGCGCTTCTGTGCGCGGGAGTGCTCATCCCCGTGCCGTACGCGGAGATGTCCCCCGGCCCGACCGTGAACACGCTCGGAGACCACGACGGCGAGCCGGTGCTACAGATCTCCGGGCACACGACCTATCCGACGGACGGTCACCTGAACATGACCACCGTCCGGGTCACCAGCGCCGACTTCCGGATGAACCTGGTGGAGGCCGTCCACGGCTGGCTGTCGCGCGACAGCAAGATCGTCCCGCACGACACGCTCTACCCGGACGGCAAGACGGAGGAGCAGTCGACCCAGGAGAACGCCGAGGAGTTCAGCCAGTCCCAGGAGAGCGCCAAGGTGGCCGCCCTGAAGAAGCTGGGCATCCCGGTGCGGTCCTGGGTGATCGTCTCCACCGTCGTCAAGGACTCCCCGGCGCAGGGCAGGCTGCACGCCGGTGACGTGATCAAGGCCGTCGACGGTACGAAGGTGAAGCAGCCGGCCGACGTCGCCAAGCTCGTGACCAAGCACAAGCCCGGTCAGGACGTCGTCTTCACCGTCGTCCCGGCCAAGGAGCAGGCCGCCGCGGAGAAGGCGCACCGGACGGCGAGCGGGACGCGGGACGTCACCCTCACGACCGCGACGTCCGCCGACGGCGGCGCCAAGCGGGCCATCGTCGGGATCTCCGCCGGGACCGACCACACCTTCCCGTTCACCATCGACATCAAGCTCGCCGACGTGGGCGGCCCGAGCGCCGGTCTGATGTTCGCGCTCGGGATCTACGACAAGCTCACCCCGGGCAGCCTCACCGGCGGCACGTTCGTCGCCGGCACCGGCACCATCGACGACAACGGCACGGTCGGCCCGATCGGCGGCGTCGAGATGAAGACCGTCGGCGCGCGCAGCAGGGGCGCGCGGTACTTCCTGACGCCCGCCGACAACTGCGCGGCAGCCGCCAAGGACACCCCGAGCGGGCTCACCCTGGTCAAGGTCAGAACGATCGGGGACGCGCTGGAGGCGCTGAAGGACATCCGCGGCAAGGACACCGCCGCGCTGCCCACGTGCACCGCCAAGGGCTGAGCGGGCCGGTACGCGGAAGGGGGCGCCCCATGTGCTCACGGGGCGCCCCCTTCCGCGTACGGGACGTCAGTCCGCGAAGGTCGCCGCCAGGGCCTCCGCCAGGCCGGGCACCAGGGCGGGGCCGGTGAGGACCTCCGTCGGGGTGTCCTTCTCGCGCAGCCGGAGCGCCGACTCGCGGCTGCCGTCGCGCAGCACCGCCACCGTCATCCGCACCTCCTGGCGCTCCGGGTGCTGGGCCACCCACCTGGTCAGTCCGGCCTCGTCCAGGCCGGACGGGACCTGGGCCTCGGCGGACGGCGGCAGCATCAGGCGCTCCACCGTGAGCGCGCAGCCGACGACGGCGTCGGGCCAGGCGATGGTGCCGAGGAACTCGTCCAGCGGCTTGCCGGACGGGATCTCGTCCTGCTCGATCGGGGTGAGACCGGTGGTCTCGGGCTCGTCCTGGAGGCCCAGCTGGGCCGCGAGCGAGGGTTCCTGAACCCGCAGCCGTGCGGTGTCGACGAGGGCGAAGAGGCGGGCGGGCTGGTCCCAGCCGAGGCCGGAGGCGTACTCGTCGATCTCGAGTACGGCCCGGGTGAGCGGGCTCGCTGCCATGGGAGTGTTGGACATGGTCACAATCCTGCCTCGTTCACGGCCGGAATCGGGAACCGAGTAAACCGTGAGTAAGTTGCATAGGTGTGGGCCCACGATCACGGGGGGCCACGGCGGGCCCGCGAACACGGGGGTCTGACGGATCGACAGCGACTTCGAGGTGCGCACCTTGGCTTTCCAGATGCCGGACCGCGGCGGAGGCCCGACAGGGCCGCGGATGAGAGCGGGCCGCCCGTCCCGGCGTGTCCGGACCCTGCTCATGACCCTGGGCGTCCTTGCCGTCCTCGGCATGGCGTTCACCATGTTCGCGGGCTTCTGGACGGACTGGCTGTGGTACCGGTCGGTGCACTACTCGTCCGTGTTCACCACCACCCTGTGGACCAAGATCGGGCTGTTCTTCGTCTTCGGCCTGCTGATGGCGGTCGCGGTCGGGGTCAACATCTGGCTCGCGCACCGGCTGCGGCCCCCGCTGAGCGCCATGTCCATGGAGCAGCAGAGCCTGGACCGCTACCGGATGGGCATCGCGCCGTACAAGAAGTGGCTGCTCCTCGGGGTCACCGCACTCGTCGGGCTGATCGCCGGCGCGTCGGCGGCGGGCCAGTGGCGGACCTGGCTGATGTGGGTCAACGGCGTGCCCTTCCACCAGAAGGACCCGCAGTTCCATCTCGACGTCTCCTTCTACGCCTTCGACCTGCCCTGGTTCCGCTTCCTGCTGGGCTTCGGCTTCGCCGCGGCCGTCCTGTGCCTGATCGCCGCCGCGCTGACCCACTACCTGTACGGCGGGCTGCGGGTCACCAGCCCCGGCGCGCGGGCCACCGCCGCCGCGACCGGGCACCTGTCGGTACTGCTCGGCATCTTCGTGGCGCTGAAGGCGGTCGCCTACTGGCTCGACCGGTACGGCCTCGCCGTGAAGTCCAGCGACTTCAAGGCGACGGACAACTGGACGGGCCTGCGCTACGTCGACGCCAACGCCTATCTGCCGGCCAAGACGATCCTGTTCTGCATCGCCGTCATCTGCGCGCTGCTGTTCTTCGCCACCCTCTGGCGGCGCACCTGGCAGCTGCCGGTCATCGGCTTCGGCCTGATGGTCCTGTCGGCGATCCTGATCGGCGGGCTGTACCCGGCGATCGTGCAGAAGTTCCAGGTCCAGCCGAACGAGCAGGCCAAGGAAGCGCCGTACGTCCAGAAGAACCTGAAGGCGACCCGCGAGGCGTACGACATCGACGACACCCAGGTCACCGAGTACCCGGGCAAGTCCACCACGCAGGACCGGACCACACTGCGCGACGACGCCAACGACGCGGCCAGCATCCGCATCGTGGACCCGAACATCGTCTCGCCGACGTTCCAGGTCCTCCAGCAGATGAAGAACTATTACGGGTTCCCGACCAACCTGGACGTCGACCGGTATCCCGCCAAGGACGGCGAGGACGGCAAGAACGGTAAGGATCAGGACACCGTCCTCGGTCTGCGCGAGCTGAACCTCAGCGGCATCCCGAAGAACAACTGGATCAACGACCACTTCCGCTACACGCACGGCTTCGGCGTGGTCGCCGCCAAGGGCACCGAGGCGAACCCGAACGGCGAACCGGTCTTCACCGAGTACGACCTGCCGTCCCGGGGCGACCTCGGCGCGTACCAGCAGCGGGTCTATTACGGCGAGAAGACCACCACCTACTCCATCGTCGGCGGTCCCCAGAAGGAGATCGACTACTCCGACAACGACGGCGAGAAGACCACCAGTTACCGGGGCGGCAGCGGCGTCAACCTCGACAACCCGGTCAACCGGGCCGCGTACGCGGTGGCGTTCAACGAGCCGCAGATCCTCTACTCGGGCGCGATCGGCAAGGGCTCGCGGATCCTGTACAACCGCACCCCCAAGGAGCGCGTGGAGGCGGTCGCCCCCTGGCTGACCATCGACGGTGACGCCTACCCGGCGGTCGTCAACCACCGCATCCAGTGGATCGTCGACGCGTACACCACCACGAACGGCTACCCGTACGCCTCCCGTACGACCCTCGGGGACACCACGGCCGACTCGCTGACGGCGACGAACAACTCGCGCGCGGTGGTGGCCCAGCAGAACCAGGTCAACTACATCCGCAACTCGGTGAAGGCGACCGTCGACGCGTACACCGGTGACGTCAAGCTCTACCAGTGGGACACCAAGGACCCCGTGCTGAAGACCTGGATGAAGGCCTTCCCCGGCACGGTGAAGCCGAAGAACACCATCTCCCCGGACCTGCTGGACCATCTGCGCTACCCGCAGGACCTGTTCAAGGTCCAGCGCGAGCTGCTCACCCGCTACCACGTGACGGACGCGCAGACGTTCCTCACCGGCAGCGAGGTGTGGCAGGTGCCGGACGACCCGACCAACAAGTCGGGCAACGCGGTACCGCCGTACTACCTGAGCATGAAGATGCCCGACCAGACCAAGCAGGCGTTCTCGCTGTCCACGACGTTCACGCCCAACGGCCGGTACAACCTCAGTGCGTTCATGTCGGTCGACGCGGAGGCGGGCAGCAGCGAGTACGGCAAGATCAGACTGCTGAAACTGCCGACCAGTACGACCGTCGACGGCCCCAAACAGGTACAGAGCCAGTTCAACTCCGAGCAGGACATCGCCGCCGCGATCAAACTCCTCAAGGGCGGCGACTCCGACATCGAGTACGGCAACCTGCTGACCGTGCCGCTGGACGGCGGCCTGCTCTATGTGGAGCCCGTCTACGTACGCGGTGGCGGGCTGAAGTACCCGCTGCTGCGCAAGGTGTTGGTCACCTACGAGGGCAGAACCGCGTTCGAGAACACGCTCGAAGGGGCGCTCGACAAGGTCTTCGGTACGAAGAGTTCGGCGACCAGGCCACCGGACACCGGCACCACCAACCCGCCCGACACCGGCAACCCGACGGTGAAGCAGGCGCTCCAGGACGCCCAGAAGGCCTTCGACGCCGGACAGCGGGCGCTGAAGGAGGGCCCCGACTGGGGCGCGTACGCCACGGCGCAGAAGGACCTGAAGGACGCGCTGAAGCGGGCCGAGGACGCCCAGTCCAAGGCCGGCGGGACCAGGGGGTAGAACGGCGGCTGATCAGGCACCCCCCGCGCCGTGGTACGGTTGACCTGCAACGGCGCGGGGTGGAGCAGCTCGGTAGCTCGCTGGGCTCATAACCCAGAGGTCGCAGGTTCAAATCCTGTCCCCGCTACTGCATCGAAGGCCCGGATCCCATCAGGGATCCGGGCCTTCGTGGTGTGCGAACGCAGATACGGGGGCAGAGAAACCGCCGCGCCGCCGTGGGGAGTTGGGCGATATGTGTTTGACTTGTCTCCCTGTGGGCATGTCGACAAAACGCTGAAGTGACCTTACGGGTTGCGGTATACCGGGTGTACCCAGGTTGCGGGTGGTGCGACGATGGACGTTATGGGGGACAAGGGAACTCTGTTCGAGACAGGGCGATTTGTGCAGCCTTCCGGCGCGGAGCCGGTCCGCGACGAGCTGGGCGACATGGGGGAAGCCGCCGAGGAGACCCGCCTCGCGCTCGCCGCGCAGAGCGGCGACGCCGAGGCGTCGAGCGTCCTCGGAGCCATGCTGCTGCGCCGCGGCGACCTCGACGCGGCCGAATCCCACCTGCGTGCGGCCACCGCGGCCGGTGACCGTGCCGCCGCCAACAACCTGGGCGTCCTGCTGCACCAGCGCGGTTACGCCGACGAGGCGGCCGGCTGGTGGCGGATCGCCGCCGTCGCCGGCTCCGCGGCCGCCGCGCACGCCCTCGGCCGCCACCACCGCGAGCGCGGCGACGAACCGGCCGCCGAGTACTGGCTGCGCCAGTCCGCCGAGCAGGGCCACGTCCTCGGCGCCTACGCGCTCGCCGACCTGCTGGAACACCGCGGGGACGTCGGCGCCGAGCACTGGATGCGGGCCGCCGCGGAACGCGGGCACCGGGAGGCCGCCTACCGGCTGGCGCGCGCGCTGGACCGTACGGCCGGGCACGGTGAGGAGACCGCCGCCGACAACGCTGTCGCGGAGGCCGAGCAGTGGTACCGGCAGGCCGCCGCGCGCGGCCACCGCCGGGCCGCGCTGCACCTCGGGGCCATCCTGGAGAAGCGCGGGGAACTCAAGGAGGCCGGGCGCTGGTACCTGACCTCCGCCAAGGACGGCGAGCCGCAGGCCGCCTGCGCGCTCGGATTCCTGCTGCGCGACGCCGGGGACACCGAGAGCGCGGCCGTGTGGTGGCTGCGCGCCGCCCAGGACGGCGACGGCAACGCCGCCAACGCGCTCGGCGCGCTGCACGCCGAGCGCGGCGAGACCCAGACCGCGGAGCGCTGGTACCGGGCCGCGCTGGACGCCGGCGACGACAACGGCGCGTACAACCTGGGGCTGCTCTGCGCCGCGCAGGGGCGCACCGCGCAGGCCGAGCAGTGGTACCGGCGGGCCGCCTACGCCGGGCACCGGGAGGCCGCGAACGCCCTCGCCATCCTGCTGCTGCGGGGCGGTGACACCACCGGGGCCGAGCCGTGGTTCTCCAAGGCCGCCGAGGCCGGCAGCGTCGACGCCGCGTTCAACCTCGGCATCCTCTACGCCGGGCGCGACGAGGACGTCATGGCGCTGCGCTGGTACGAGCGGGCGGCCGCCGCCGGGCACGCCGAGGCCGCGCTCCAGGTCGGGATCGCCCGGCTGCGCGAGGGGGACGAGCAGGAGGCCGAGCGGCACCTGCGCTGCGCGGCGGGCGGCGGCAGCGCGGAGGGCGCGTACCGGCTGGCCGCCCTGCTCGACGCGCGCCGACCGCTGGAGCCCGCGCACGAGCTGGGCGAGATCGTGCACGAGAAGACCGAGTGCGAGGAGTGGTACGAGCGCGCAGCGTCCCAGGGGCACCGACGGGCGCAGGTGCGGGTCGGCATGCTCGCCGCGGCACGGGGCGACGTGGTGGAGGCGGCGCGGTGGTACCGGGCGGCGGCCGAGGCCGGGTCGCGCAACGGCGCGTTCAACCTGGGGCTGCTGCTGGCACGGGAGGGCAGCGAGCCGGAGGCCGCCGTCTGGTGGGCCCGCGCCGCGAACGCCGGGCACGGACGGGCGGCCCTTCGGCTGGCCCTTGTCTACGCGCGTCGCGGTGAGCTGGCGGAGGGCCAGAAGTGGGCCGACAGGGCCGTCGCCCTGGGCCCGGCGGAGGTCGCGGAACGAGCGGGCCGACTGCGGGACGCACTCCGGGAAGAACTCTCGGCCTGACCGACACCGCGGGCCGTGTCCGCTGGCACCGAACGGGGCTGCCGGATGGGTGGGTGCCGGGTGCCGGGTGCCGGGGGGTGGGGGGCCGGGGTGGTGGCGCGGGTCGTCCGGCCCGTCCCCCCAGGGAGTGCCGGCCGCGCATTCCCGCCTGGGCGGGTGCGGGAGTGCCGGGGTGGTGGCGCGGGCCGCCCGGCCGGCCACACGGGGTGCCGACCGGATCGCCGTCTCGCGGGTGCCGGCGCGGCGGCGCGAACGCCTGCCGCGACGCCTGGTGCCCGCGCTGTGGCGTGGATCGCCTGCGGTGCCGGCCCCGGCCCCACGCCGAAGCGGGCGGGGCCGGGGGAGTCGGAGCCCGGCAGGCGCGCCACGGCTCAGGGCGGAACACCGGCATCGGTGTACCCCGGGGCGGCGCAGGCGATCCGCGCCGCGGGGATGCGGGGACCGTCGCCGGGGGAGTGGCTGGTGGGCGGGGGTGTGGGTGGCGTGGGAAGGGATTTGCATCGTACGGGTGGGGTCGCGTACTGTCGTGTTTACCGACGCGGGGTGGAGCAGCTCGGTAGCTCGCTGGGCTCATAACCCAGAGGTCGCAGGTTCAAATCCTGTCCCCGCTACTCAAGGCCGAGGGCCGGAACCCAGAGATGGGTTCCGGCCCTCGGTGTTTTCCTGGTCGACAGAAAAAGCCCCGGTGCCGGGTCAGGGCATCGGGGCTCTCGGCCGGCGTCTCGTCAGATGCTCACGCAGTTGGGGCACAGGCCCCGGTACGTCACCTCTACGTCCGACACCGTGAAGCCGAACCGCTCGGAGTCGGGGAGATCGGCGAGGGGGTTGCCCGTCGGGTGGACGTCACGGATCGAGCCGCACCGGGCGCAGACCAGGTGGTGGTGCGGCTGGTGCGCGTTCGGGTCGTACCGCTTGGCGCGCTTGTCCGTCGTGACTTCCAGCACCTCACCGAGGGTGACCAGCTCGCCCAGCGTGTTGTACACGGTCGCCCGGGAGATCTCGGGCAGCTTCGCGACGGCCCGCGCATGGACCTCGTCGGCGGTCAGATGGACGTGCTCGCCGTTCAGGACCTCGGCCACCACGCGCCGCTGCGCGGTCATCCGCCATCCGCGTCCACGCAGCCGTTCCAGTAGGTCGCTCATAGCTACCAGCCTAACAGGAAGCAGGACCAGGTCGGGAATAGGTGTGACTTTGGAATGACGTTTGACTTAGACAAAGTCCATTGTAGGATCGAACCCGGCTTCGGGCTACAGGACAGGACGAGTCAGTGATGACGCAGGAGGCGCACGTGACGCAGGGACCGCTCACCACGGAGGCCGGTGCCCCGGTCGCCGACAACCAGAACAGCGAGACGGCGGGCGTCGGCGGGCCGGTCCTCGTCCAGGACCAGCTGCTGCTGGAGAAGCTGGCGCACTTCAACCGGGAGCGCATCCCGGAGCGCGTGGTGCACGCCCGCGGCGCCGGCGCCTACGGCACCTTCACGGTGACCGCCGACGTCACGCCGTACACCCGCGCCGCGTTCCTCTCCGAGGCCGGCAAGCAGACCGAGGTCTTCCTGCGCTTCTCGACCGTGGCCGGCAACCTCGGTGCGGCGGACGCCGTCCGCGACCCGCGCGGCTTCTCGCTGAAGTTCTACACCGAGGAGGGCAACTACGACCTCGTCGGCAACAACACCCCGGTGTTCTTCATCCGGGACGCGATCAAGTTCCCCGACTTCATCCACACCCAGAAGCGCGACCCGTACACCGGCTCCACGGAACCGGACAACGTCTGGGACTTCTGGAGCCTCTCGCCAGAGTCCACACACCAGGTGACCTGGCTGTTCGGCGATCGCGGCATCCCGGCGTCGTACCGCCACATGGACGGCTTCGGCTCGCACACCTTCCAGTGGAACAACGAGGCCGGCGAGGTCTTCTGGGTCAAGTACCACTTCAAGACCGACCAGGGCATCAAGTGCCTGACCGCCGACGAGGCGGACGTCCTGGCCGGCAGGGACCCCGACTCCCACCAGCGCGACCTGCGCGAGGCGATCGAGCGCGGGGAGTACCCGAGCTGGACCGTGGGTGTGCAGATCATGCCGGCGGCGGACGCGGCGGCCTACCGCTTCAACCCGTTCGACCTGACCAAGGTGTGGCCGCACGCGGACTACCCGGTCGTCGAGATCGGCAAGCTGGAGCTGAACCGCAACCCGCGCAACGTCTTCGCCGAGGTCGAGCAGTCCGTCTTCTCCCCGGCGCACTTCGTGCCGGGCATCGGCCCCTCGCCCGACAAGATGCTCCAGGGCCGGCTGTTCGCGTACGGCGACGCCCACCGCTACCGCGTCGGCATCAACGCCGACCACCTGCCGGTGAACCGTCCGCACGCCACCGAGGCACGCACCAACTCCCGCGACGGCCACCTGTACGACGGCCGGCACGGCGGTGCGAAGAACTACGAGCCGAACAGCTTCGGCGGGCCGCAGCAGACCGGCCGGGCGCTGTGGCAGCCGTACGGCGGCTTCACCGGCGGCACCGGCGACCACCCGACGCCGGTGCACGCCGAGGACAACGACTTCGTGCAGGCCGGCAACCTCTACCGGCTGATGACGGAGGAGGAGAAGGAGCGTCTGATCGCCAACCTAGCCGGCGCGATCTCCCAGGTCTCGCGCCAGGACATAGCCGACCGCGCGATCGGCAACTTCCGCAACGCCGACGCCGACTTCGGCAAGCGGCTGGAGGCCGCGGTGCAGGCGCTGCGCGGCTGAGCCGGCCGCCTTCGCGGCCGGGCGGGCCGGACCCCACGGTGCTCGGGGTCCGGCCCGCTTCGTGTGCTCAGAGGGCGGGTGCGGGCTCGCGGGCCGGCGCCCAGCGGCGGATGATGTCGCGGACCGAGACGATCCCGGCCACCTCGCCGCGGTCCAGGACGACCAGGTGCCGGAAGCCGCCGTGGGCCATGGCGCGGGCCGCCTCCTCCAGGGTCCAGGTCGGAGTGGCGAAGACGACGTCGGTGGTGGTGTGGGCGTGGATGCGTTCGGCGTCCGGGTCCTGGCCGAGGCCGACGGAGTTGAGGATGTCGCGTTCCGTGAGGATGCCGACGCCGCCGGCGTCCGGGTCCAGGACCACGGCGGCGCCTATGCGGCGCGCCGACATCAGGGCTGCTGCCTGGCGGAGGGTGTGGGCGGGGCCGAGGGTGAGTACCACCGTGCTCATGGCGTCACGGACGAGCATGAAGGGGCCACCTCCTGAGGATGTCCTGCCTGTGTGCACGCCCGGCGCCGGAGGCGCCCGTGCGTCGCTGCACAAGTTCACAAGCGGGGGTGGACCCAGAGTGCCAGGCAAAGGGAGGGTCAACAAGGGGGCGCGCGACGCCCGTCGACGGCGTACGCGCGCTTTTCCCGTGTGTCAGCCGCGCTTGGCGAGATACCCCAGCAGCTCGTCGTGGAGCAGTCCGTTGGACGCCGCCGCGTTGCCGCTGTGCGGGCCCGGACGGCCGTCGAGGCCGGTGAAGGTGCCGCCCGCCTCCGTCACGATGATCGCGGTCGCGGCCATGTCCCAAAGGGACAGCTCCGGCTCGGCACAGATGTCGACGGAGCCCTCAGCGACCATCATGTACGGCCAGAAGTCGCCGTACGCCCGGGTGCGCCACACCTGGCGGCTGAGGTCCAGGAAGCCGTCCAGGCGGCCCTGCTCCTCCCAGCCGGTGAGCGAGGAGTAGGCGAACGAGGCGTCCGCGAGCCCGCCGACCCGGGAGACGTGGATACGGGACGCGGCGGTGAGGTTGCGGCCGGTGAAGGCGCCGTGGCCCTTGGCGGCCCACCAGCGGCGGCCGAGGGCGGGGGCGGAGACGAGGCCGACGACCGGCTCGTAGCCGCCCTCCCCCGCTTCCATCAGGGCGATGAGCGTCGCCCACACCGGGACTCCCCGGATGTAGTTCTTGGTCCCGTCGATCGGGTCGACCACCCAGCGGCGGGGGCCGGTGCCCTCGACGCCGTACTCCTCGCCGAGAACGGAGTCCCTGGGGCGGGCGCGCTGGAGCCGGCTGCGGATCACTTCCTCCGCCTCCTTGTCGGCTTCGCTCACCGGGGTCATGTCCGGCTTCGTCTCCACCTTGAGGTCGAGAGCCTTGAAACGGGACGTGGTGGCGGCGTCGGCCGCGTCCGCGAGGACGTGGGCGAGTCCGAGGTCGTCGAGGTAGTCCGGCATGTGAGGAACGGTATCCGCCAGGTGGGCACAGGGGCTACCAGGACTCGGGTGACCGGGTGCGGCGCACGGGTGACAGTCGGCTGCGCGCCCGCCCGCGCTCCCGCGGCGGACCGGTCGCGGGAGCGTGGGCTCCGACGGCCGAAGCCCGCCCCCCTGCCGTCGGGGACCCTTGACAGTGCGTACGGGCGCGTCAAATCTGGGCGCAGAGTCGCTGTGCCCCAGGGAGGCGAGGATGCCTGCTGCCCGGGAGTCCCTGCTGGACGCCGCCTACACGGCGCTCACGCGCCGGCCGTGGTCCGCGGTGCGGATGGTCGACGTCGCCGTGTCGGCCGGAGTGTCCCGGCAGACCCTGTACAACGAGTTCGGCAGCAAGGAAGGACTGGCCAGGGCGCTGGTGCGGCGGGAGGCCGACGGATATCTGGCCGGGGTGGAGCGGGCGCTCGGCAGTGCGGCCGAACCACGGGACCGGCTCACCGCCACCGCCGAGTGGACTGCCGTCGCGGCCCGGGAGAACGCCCTGGTCCGGGCCATGCTCACCGGCAGCTGGACGGAGCGGCTGCCCGACCCGCCGCTCGCCCCCGTCCCCTCCTCCAGCGCGGTGCCGGCGCAGCGCCGGGCGGACGGGCCGCTGCCGGCGCCCTCCGATTTCGTACGGATGGTCCGGGACCGCGCGGTGACCGTGCTGGCCGGTCCCGGCGCCTCCCCGGCCGACACCGCCGAACTGCTCGGCTGCTGCGAACTGGTGGTACGCCTCGCTCTGTCCTGCGTCGCGGCCCCGCCCGGGGAGGGTGGCATCGCCGGGCTGGTACGGGCGGTCCTGCCCCGGCACCTGGTGTGAGCCCGGTTGGTCCCGGTGCCGGGAGCGGCTTCCCGGGCCCGTTGCCGCGGCCTGTGCCGGAGCGGGCATCGGAGGCGTGATGCCGGGGCCTGTGCCGGAGTGGGCTCCTGAGCGTGATGCCGCGCTCCGTGCCGGAGCGGCTCCCGGCTCGATGCCGCACCCCGGGTGGGAGCGGGCTCCCCGGCGGGACGCCGCGCCTCCGGTCGCCTGTCGGCGGAAGGGTCGCGATGCTCACCCGGCTCGCCCCTACGGCCTTCCCCGGCGCGGCCTCCCTGGTCCGCCGACGCCGGACCGCACTCCCGCTGCCCCACCCGCCCCCTGCGCCGGCCCCGCGCGTGACCTGCGCCGGTCCCCGCGCGTGACCCCGCGCCGCCCCCCGCGCCCGTGACCACCTGATCCCCGCCCCCGCCGTGAGGGACGGTCGCCGACGCCGCCGGCCCCCGGCCCGGGTTCACGGGGCCGCGGGCCGGCGGCGCCGGCGCGGGTGGTGCGGGGTGTGCGGGGCGGGGGTTCAGGCGCCCTGGGTCTCGCGGGGGCCGGCGGGGACCTCCTGGGTGCCCTGCGGCACGGCGGTGGGCTCGGCACCGCCCTCCGGCCGGTCGGCGAGCTTGAGCCAGACCACGCCGACGATGATCAGGCCCAGCCACATCGCCTGGGTGGCGGTGAGGGTCTCGTCGAAGAAGACCGGGCCGAGCAGCGCCGCGCCCGCCGAGCCGATGCCGGCCCAGACGGCGTAGCCGAGAGCGACGTCGATGGTGCGCAGCGCGGCGCTCAGCGCCCACAGCGTCAGGAGGAAGAACACGACGGCGACCAGCGACCACGTCAGGCGGGTGAAGCCGTGGCTGCCTCCGACGGAGAGGGCGTAGCCGACCTCGAACCCGCCGGCGAGGAGGAGCATCAGCCAGGAGTTGGCGGAGGAGGGGCTGGTGTCGGACATGTGCGTGGGTCCTTTCGGGAAGTGGAGGGGGCGGGCGGCGGCGTGCGGCTCAGGCGGCACCACTGAGCTGGAGGCCGACGACGCCGACGATGATGGCGAGGATGCCCAGCGCCTTGCGCCAGGTCAGACGCTGGCCGAAGAGCAGCGCGCCCAGCAGGGTGATGCCGATACCGGCGACGGAGGTCCAGATGGCGTAGCCGACACCGACGTTGAAGGTCAGCAGCGCCTTGCTGAGGAAGTAGGTTCCGATGGCACCGCTGACCAGGGTCGCGATGGTCCACTTGCGGTTCTTGAAGCCCTCGGCCTTGCCGGCCGCGATGGCGACGGCGATCTCGAAGATGTCGGCGATGGCCAGGTAGAGCCACTGCATGGCGGGTCCCTTCGTTCGTGTGCGGACCGGCGCGGCGGGGGCGGCGCGCCGTGGGGTGCGCCGTACCGGGTGAGCGGTCGCGGGCACGGGGAAGCGGGGGTGGGCCGGGGTGTCAGGGCACGCGCCGGCCGGTGGGCGAGGAGGCGGGTGGTGTGCTCAGCATCCGTCGATGCCGCAGGCGGCACCGCTGGCGACGGCCTGCTCGGCCTGGATGTCGAGCACGGCCTTGCGGATCTGGGCCGTGGAGGGGACGCCCTCGATGCGGTGGCGTTCGCCGATGACGAGGGTGGGGGCGACGGAGACGCGGTAGGCGGCGGCGGTGCGCAGCGCCTCCTGGTGGGCGGCGGTGTAGGTGCCGTCGGTCAGTGCCTGGGCGAATCCGTCCCCGTCCAGGCCCAGTTCGCGGGCGATGTCGGTGAGGACGTCCAGCCGGCCGATGTCCCGGTTCTCCTGGAAGAACGCGCGCAGCATGCGCGGGGTGTACTCGGCGGCACGGCCGTGCTCGGCGGCGTACTGGTAGCCCTCGAACGCCAGCCGGGTGTAGGGCTGCGGCGAGACGGTGGGCAGGGTGATGTCCACGCCCATCCGGCGGGCCATCGGGTAGACCGAGCGGGCCCAGATCGCCGGCAGGTACTCGTCCTCCGGCCGCAGGGTCGGGGTGGGGTGGGGCCGCAGTTCGAAGGGCATCCACTCGATCTCGACGTCCAGGTCGCGGGTGGCCTCGTGCAGCGGGCCCTCGGCGAGCATGCAGAACGGACAGACGTAGTCCGACCAGACCTTGATGGCGACCGTGCTGGTTCGCGTCTCGTTGTCGTTCACATCCGCCTCCGGTTCAGGGCGAGGAATTCTTCGAACGGCTCCGTCCCCTCCGGGACCGGCAGCGAGGTGACCTTGACCGGCCACTGGGCCGGGTCCTGCGCGAAGATCGAGTACGACCCCGAGTAGTCGAAGCCGTAGCGCGCGGCCGTCTTGCGGTCCACCACGTGGACGATGTGGCTGACGTTGAAGTACAGCGAGGCCATGTAGCACAGGGCACAGGGCTCGCCGGAGGCGAACAGTGTGGCCCCGGCGGTGGCGTGCAGCCCGTACCTGGCGGCGGCCTCCCGCAGCGCCACCACCTCGGCGTGCGCGGTGGGGTCGTTGTCCTCGCGCACCCGGTTGAAGCCGGTGCCCAGGATGCGGCCGTCGTTGACCACCACGCCGGAGAACGGGATGCCGCCCTTGGCGACGTGCTCGCGGCTGATGCGGACCGCCTCGCGGGCGTACTCGGTCAGCTCGCTCTGTGAGATCTCGTAATGGGACATCGTCGCTCCCGACTCAGACCGTGGCCGGGCGGGGCCCCGCGGCGCCGCCGATGACCGAGGTGGCGGAGATCGGCCGGAAAACGCTGATCCCCTTCCGCATGTTCCGCTCGGCGGCCCCGCTCGTCGCGGCGGCCACGGGCGTGCCCGCCGCGGCGAGCGGGGCCGCCATGCGGGCCGGCGGACCGGCGTCCCCGCCGGCGGCGGGCACCGGGGCGGTCCCCGGCGGCGGCGGTCCCGGCGGCCGGACGCGGCCCCCGGGAGGGGAGCCGTCGGCGACAAGCGCGGTGGTATCGGGCATGAAGCCCCCAATACTTGTTTGTACGTGCATCTTTTTGGACTTCAGGAGATCCGATGCAAGAGTCGGGTGGGCGGTGAAAGCTTGCATGAACATGTATCTTGTTGTCAACGCGCCGCCTGAAAGGGAGCTGCCTCATGACCACGATCTCCTATACGCCGGCCGCCTCGTCCGACCAGGCCATGTGGGGCAGGGTCCTCACCCTGCACGCGCAGGTGGAACGCCAGCTCACCCAGGCACTGCAGCGCAAGCACGGAATAGGACTCTCCGAATACCGTGCCCTGGAGTGTCTCGTCCAGGCGAAGGACAGCGAGCTGCGCATGCAGGAGCTCGCCGAGAAGGTGGGGCTCGGGCAGAGCTCGGTGACCCGGCTGGTGGGCCGGCTCTTCTCGGCCGGGTTCGCCTTCCGTGACCTGTGTCCGGACGACAAACGCGGTGTCTACGCCGTCATCACCGACGACGGCAGGCAGCGTTACGCCGATGCGCGCGGCACCTATGCCGAGATCCTCAGCGCGGCGCTGAACACCGCCGGCGCCGACCCCGAACTGGCCGGTACGGTCCGGTCGCTGCGCAGCGGTCTCTGAGCGCTGCCGGCCCGCATGTCCGGCCCGCCCCTTCGCGGGGGCGGGCAGCAGGAGCCGCCCCCGGGCAGGGGCGGCTCCTTCCGTGTTCGCGGGTACCGGCCGGGCCGCCGGGGAGGAACGGCCGCAGCCGTGCGGCGCGTCCTTCCGTAAGCTCCGCGACGCATGCGCGGAAGGCGTGACAGGAACGCGAAACCCAGAGTTCATCAAGCATGCGGCGCCCCGCCGGACCGCTTCCGGTGAGTGATGTGCATCACGGGTACGGAGCCAGATATATGCTTGACTCTGCATGCACCGCCGGTACGGTTGGTCACGGCTCGATCACGGGGGAGTGATGCGGGGCCGGCCGGGCAGCCACGCATGCCGGGCTCCGCGGTTCCATCGGCGCGACTCGTGCGCCATCACCCTCCCCCAGCATGATCACATTGTCATGTGCATGAACAGGGGGAATTGTGCCGCTTTCAAGCTTTCTCGACGTGCTGACCGCGCACGTCCGGCTCCGACCCGATCAGGTGGCCCTGATCCACGGCGAGCAGCGGGTGACCTACCGCCGGCTGGCCGCCCTCGCCGAGGAACTCTCCGGCGCCCTGGAGGCGGGCGGGCTCGACCGTCGGCAGCCGCTGTGCATACCGGCCCACAAGACACCCGCCACGATCGCCCTGCTCATCGGCGCCTTCAGCGCCGGCTACGCGGTTCTGGCACCCTCGCCCGCCCTGGGCGCCGACGCCCGGGCGACCATCGCCGCGCAAGCCCGCTGCTCGGCCGTGCTCACCGTCGACGACCGGGCGGTGCTCGACATCGCCCCCGTCACCGCCGACCCGCGGGCCGCCGAGGGCTTCGACGCCGCGGACCCCGCGACCGCGCCCCTGATGCTCACCACCTCCGGCTCCACCGGCACCCCGAAGATCGTGCCCATCCCGGCCGAGGGTTTCACCCGCTTCGCCCGCTGGGCGGCCGACCGGTTCCGCCTCACCGAGCGGGACACCCTGCTCAGCTACGCCCCGCTGAACTTCGACCTCTCCCTGCTCGACGTGTGGACCGCGCTGCACCTGGGCGCCCGCGTCGTGCTCGTCGAGACGGAACTGAGCACCGACGCCCGTCACCTACAGGACCTGCTCGCCCGCCACGAGGTGACCTTCGTCCAGGGCGTGCCCATGCTGCACCGGCTGCTCACCCAGGACGGTGCCGTCCACCCGCACGTCCGCACGGTGATCTTCACCGGGGACGCGATGCCCCGGACGCTGCTGGACCAGCTCGGCACGGCCTTCCCCGCCGCCGGTTTCCACAACGTCTTCGGCTGCACCGAGACCAACGACAGCTTCATCCACGACGCCGACCCGGCCCGCGCCGGCGAGCAGACCCCCATCGGCAGGCCGCTGCCCGGGGTGCGGGCCCTGCTGCTGGACGCCGACGGCGAGATCCTCACCGGCCCCGGCAGCGGTGAACTTCTCGTGACGACACCGTTCCAGACGCACGGGTACCTGCAACGCTCCCGCAACGAGGGCGTGTTCGTGCCCGCCCCCGACGGCGGCGGCGAAGTCTTCTACCGCACCGGCGACCTCGTCACCCGCGACCCCGACGGCCTGTACTGGCTCCAGGGCCGCACCGACTTCCAGGTCAAGGTCCGGGGCGTGCGCACCAACGTCCAGGAGGTCGAGAACGTCCTCGCCTCCCACCCGGAGGTCGCCGAGGCCGCCGTCGTGGCGATCCCCGACACCGAGGCCGGCTACCGGCTGCACGCCCAGGTGACCCGCCGGCCCGGCACCTCGCTGACCTCCCTGCGGCTGCGCTCGCACAGCGCCGCGCGCCTGCCCCGCCACGCCATCCCCTCCTCCGTGCACGTGGGCGACACCCCGCTGCCGCGCACGTCCACCGGAAAGCCCGACCGCAACCTCATCAAGGCAGCACGACAGAAGGGAATTCCCGCATGACCTCCCTGGTGGAAGAGATCCGCGGCTATGTCGTCACCGAGTTCCTCGACGGCGAGGACAGTGCCGATCTGACTCCCGACTACGACCTCATCGACAACGGCGTCGTCGACAGCCTGGGCGTGGTCCGCGTCGTCTCGCACCTGTCGCGGGCCTATGCCATCCCGATCGACGACATCCCGCTGAACCCGGACAACTTCCGCAGCATCGGCGCCATCTCGGCGTTCGTCGAGGACGCGACGAAGACGGCCGTCTGAGAGGCCGCGCGAAGAACCGCGGAGCCCGGAGAACCGGCGGGAGACCGCGGCCCGAAAACAGCACGAACTCATAGCCCCGCAGCGAACCGGACGCCGAAATACGGACGTTGCGCACAGTTCTCCCGAAGGACCCTATCACACAAGGAGATAGTCGTGATCGTACGCAGCACCGGCGACGTCGCCCCCGTCCAGTGGGGCAACGGCACCAGCTACCGCTTGCTCACCGAGGCCGACGGCATGGGCTTCACCGTCTGCGAGACCCTGGTCCGCAAGGGCACCTCCAGCGCCCTCCAGTACCGCCGGCACCTCGAGGCCTGCTTCTGCACCGGTGGCTCCGGTGAGGTCGTCACCGCTTCCGGCGAGCGCCACAAGATCACCGAGGGCACCATCTACGCCCTCGACAAGAACGACGCGC
Source organism: Streptomyces sp. NPDC028722 (assembly GCF_040637655.1). NCBI lineage: Bacteria > Bacillati > Actinomycetota > Actinomycetes > Kitasatosporales > Streptomycetaceae > Streptomyces > Streptomyces sp. NPDC028722. The sequence goes on along the minus strand of NZ_JBEZWU010000005.1, from coordinate 26,967 downwards.
ACTACCTCATAGCCTCCGACTACGAGGACCTGAGACTGATCTCCGTCTTCAGCCCGGCCCTGCGCGGCGACGAGAAGCACACGCTGTCCCCCGACGGCTTCTCCCAGTACTGAGTTACGCGCACCGGGGCCCGTCCCGCCCTCCGCGGCACGGGCCCCGGCCCCGACCAGCGACGTACCGGAAGGCAGCACACACATGACCCCCGCACCGCGGACCGCCGGCACCGCACCGGACCCCTACACCCTCACCGCCGCCTGGGCCGAGGAACTCAACCTGGACGTCGAAGAGTGGGACGCCCGCGCGGAGTTCCCCTGGGAGAAGTGGAAGACGATCCAGCGCTCGGGCCTGCTCGCCGTGCCCTTCGAGACGCGGTACGGCGGCCACGGCGGCACCCTGACCGACACGATGCGCGCCCTCCAGGGCCTCGGGCACACCTGCCGTGACGCCGGCCTCGGCTTCTCCGCCTCCACCCAGATCGTCAGCGTCGGCGTCCCGCTCCAGGCGTTCGGCTCCGAGGAACTGAAGTCCCGCTTCCTTCCCCCCATCATCAACGGCGAGCTGATCACCGCGCACGCCATCACCGAACCCGACAACGGCTCCGACGCCCTGAACATCTCCACCACCGCCACCCGCGACGGCGGCGACTACGTCATCGACGGCGGCAAGATGTTCATCACCAACGCGCCCATCGCCGACCTGTTCCTGCTCTACGTCCGCACCGGCAAGCCCGGTCCGTTCGCCCTGAGCGTCTTCCTGGTCGAACGCGACACCCCCGGTCTGACCGTCGGTGAACCGCTGTCCAAGATGGGACTGCGCACGTCCCCGCTCAGCGCGGTCACCTTCGACGGGCTGCGCGTGCCCGCCTCCCGCCGTATCGGCCAGGAGGGCGCCGGCTTCCTGATCCTCGACCACGTGATGAAACGGGAGATCCTCTTCTCCTTCTCCCTCACGCTCGGCGAGATGGAGCACCGCTTCGAGCGCGTCCTCGCCTACGCCAAGTCCCGCCGCCAGTTCGGCGCACCCATCGGCGCCTTCCAGGGCGTCTCCCACAAGATCGCGGACATGAAGATCGCCGTGGAGAGCGCCCGCAAGTGGCTGACCGACACCGGCGTGAAGGTGGAGGCCGGCCAGGACGCCGCGATCGACATCGCCGCGACCAAGACGGTGGTCAGCGAGGCCAACAAGCAGACCGCTCTCGACGCCGTCCAGATCTTCGGCGGCCAGGGCTACCTCACCGCCACCGGCCTGGAGCGGGACGTCCGCAACGCCGTCGCCGGAACCATCTACTCCGGCACCAGCGAGATACAGCGCAACCGCATCGCCTCCCTCCTGGGCCTGTGAGCCGAACTCCGACGAAAGAGTCACCATGAACGCACTCAGCCCCGAGGACCTGCGGCGGCTCACCGCGCCCACCGACTTCCTCGACTACGACAGCGACGCCGTCCAGAGCTTCATCGACGAGGCCGTCGCCGACCGTGCCGCGGACAAGCGCCGGCTGGCCGTCGAGCTGTACTACGCCGTCCGCGACGAGGTGTTCTACGAGGTGTACGGCGCCGACCTGTCCCCCCAGGGGCTCAGGGCCAGCCACACCGCAGGCACCCGCAAGGGTTTCTGCCTGCACAAGTCCGCCCTGTACGCGGCGGTCTGCCGCGCCGTGGGCATTCCCGCCCGCGTCCACTACGGCGACGTGCGCAACCACCTCGCCTCCGACCGGCTGCGCGCCCACATCGGCGGCGACATCTTCTTCCACGGCCTCAACTCCGTCTACATCGACGGCACCTGGGTCAAGGCCACCCCCGTCTTCAACAAGATCCTGTGCCGGCTGTACGGGATGAAGCCGCTGGAGTTCGACGGCACCGCCGACAGCCTGCACCACCCCTTCGACGACGAGGGCCGCCAGAACATGGAGTTCCTCACCGACCACGGCGGCTTCGACGACGTCCCCTACGAGTTCGTCATGACGAACATGCGCCGCAAGCACCCCGCCTTCCTCGACGACCGGGGCACCGGCACCGTCCGCGGCGGCTCCCTGGCCGCCGAAGCCACCACCTGACCCCGGCGGCGACCGCCCCCACCCGACCCAGACGAAGGAGACAGCCAGATGAGCAGCATCCGAGCCCAGAAGGACGGCTGGGAGGCCCGGGCACGCATCGGCGTGGTGGTCCCGCACGCGGACGTCGGCCCCGAATCGGAGTTCCAGGCGATGGCCCCCGACGACGTGTTCGTCCACGGCTCGCGCGTCCACTTCGGCGCCATGCGCGCCGGCGGCGAGATGGACCCCAAGATCCCGCACGACCCGGTCCGCGCCTTCGTGGAACCCCCGCACATCGACCACGCCGTCGAGCTGCTCGCCGCCTCCCCGCTCGACGTGATCGCGCTCGGCTTCACCAGCTCCGCCTACGTGCTGGGAGCCGACGGCGAGAAGAAGCTGTTCGACCGGCTCGCCCGGTACACCCGCGGCCTGCCGCTCACCGGCACCACCACCGCGGCCGTCGCCGGCTTCACCGCCCTCGGCACCCGGCGCATCGCCCTCGTCAACCCCCCGTGGTTCGACGACCGCCTCTCCACACTCGGCGCCGACTACTTCACCGAGCAGGGCCTGGAGGTCGTCCACCACGGCCCCTGCGGGCTGCCCAGCAACCAGAAGCTGATCACCCCCGACGCGCTGTCGCAGTGGATCCGCTCCACCGTCGCCGAACACCGCCCCGACGCCGTGCTGGTCGCCGGCAACGGCATCCGCGCCGTCGGCGTCATCGACGCCCTCGAACAGGAACTCGGCTTCGCGGTCCTGACCGCCAACCAGGTCCTGTTCTGGCACGCCCTGCACCTGGCCGGGGCAGCCGAAGCCGCCCGCTCCCTCACCGGGTACGGCCGCCTGTTCACCGCCGAGCCCGCCGGCGGCCGGGTATGAGCCTGCTGCCGGCCGACGGCCACGTCTCCCTCTTCGTCACCGACGACGGAGACGCCCACAGCCTTCCCCTCGTGTGCTGGCGCGACGACGGCACCACCGTCCACGGCATGGTCCTGTACCGGGGAGCGCTGCGCCGGGCCGAGCACGTCCCCGGCTTCCGCCGCTACGCCCACTCCCTGGAGGACGACACCCCCGTGCGCGGCACGGACACGTCCTCCCACTCCCGAAAGGCACACCTGTGACTCAGCAGCGCCCCTCCTTACAGGCCTACTTCGCCCCCCTGGCCGGCACCCCGCAGCCCGCCCTGGGACGGCACGTCCTGGGCACCGTCGCCTTCGGTGACCGCTTCGGCCTCGCCCTCGACGCCGAGGGACACCCCGAGCTCTCCGTCCCCATGACCTCGCCCGGCTTCGACGCCTTCCGCGAGGTGTGGACCACCACCACCCGGCCCGTCTCCGGCACCCGCGACGGCCTGCACTTCGCCCACGACGGCGAACACCTCTTCGTCAGCGGCACCATCACCCCGCGCCCCGTGTACGCGCCCACCGTCCGCACCACCTACGAGGCGGCGTTCTCCCTCGTTACCGAACTCGGGTACCCGCACATCTTCCGGATGTGGAACTTCGTCGGCGACATCATCGGCCCCAACGCCGAAGGAATGGAGATATACCAGGACTTCGTGGCCGGCCGCGCCGAGGCCTTCGCCGCCCACCACGGCGACGGCACCGCGCACATGCCCGCCGCCACCGGCATCGGCACCCGCGGTGAAGGCATCTCCTTCGTCCTGCTCGCCGCCCGCACCTCCACCCCCCGGCACGTGGAGAACCAGCGCCAGACGCCCGCCTACCACTACCCCGAGCAGTACGGCCCGAAGCCGCCGAGCTTCGCCCGCGCCACCCTGCTCGACCCCGGCGGCACCCTCTACGTCTCCGGCACGGCCAGCATCCTCGGCCACGAGACCGTCCACCGGGGGGACGTCGGCGCCCAGACCGACGTCGTCCTGGAGAACATCGCCGAACTCATCAGCGGCCCCAACCTGAGCGCGGCGGGACTCGACGGCGGCCACGAACTCAAGGACCTGCGCCTGGTCAAGGTCTACGTCCGCCACGAACGCGACCTGCCCGTCGTCCGCGCCCACTGCCGCGAAGCCCTCGGCCCGGACGCCGAACCCATCTACCTCAACGTCGCCGTGTGCCGCGACGACCTCCTCGTCGAGATAGAAGGACTCGTCCCCGGTCCGGAGTGGACCCGATGAGCGAGCCCTCGCCGCTCACCCTGCACGAGGACCGCACGCCCGCGGTGTGGGAACTGCTGCCCGCCGAGCAGCAGCCCGACTGGGGCGCCCACCCCGACCTGAGCGACATCCTCGGCGAACTGCGCAGCACCCCCGCGCTCACCACCGCGTCCGACGTCAGGGTCCTGCGCCACCAGCTCGCGCAGGTCGCCCTCGGCCACGCCCGGCTGCTCCAGACCGGCGACTGCGCCGAGGACCTGCGCGAATGCACCCCCGAGCACACCGCGCCCAAGGCCGAGGTACTGGACGAACTCGCCGACCGGCTCGCCCTGCACACCGGCCGGCCGGTGGTGCGGGTGGGCCGCATGGGCGGACAGTTCGCCAAACCGCGCAGCAGTCCCACGGAGCGGCACGAAGGGCAGGACCTGCCCGTCTTCCGCGGCCACCTCGTCAACGCACCCGAGCCGACCCCGGCCGCCCGCCGCCACGACCCGCACCGCATGCTCACCGCCTACCGGGCCAGCGCCCGTGTCCTGCGCGAACTCGACCTGCGCCGCACCGGCCCCCTGGGCCCCTGGGCCAGCCACGAGGCACTCGTCATGGACTACGAGAGCTCCCTGGTGCGCCGCGACGTGCAGACCGGCGCCCCCTACCTGGCCTCCACCCACTTCCCCTGGATCGGCGAACGCACCCGCCAACCGGGCCTCGGCCACGTCGAACTGCTCGCCGCGATGGCCAACCCCGTCGGCTGCAAGATCGGTCCCTCCGCCGCGCCCGAGGACGTGGTACGGCTGTGCGAGATCCTCGACCCGCTCCGGCTGCCCGGCCGCCTCACCCTGATCCTGCGCATGGGGGTGCGCGCCGCCGAGACGGCCACCCCCGCCGTCGTCCGCGCCGTCCGCCGCGCCGGCCACCCCGTGGTCTGGCTCAGCGACCCGCTGCACGGCAACACCGTCCGCACCGCCTCCGGCCTCAAGACCCGCCACCTCGCCGACGCCATCTGCGAGGCGGCCACCGTCCGCCACGCCCTGGAGGACGAAGGACTGCACGTCGGCGGCCTGCACCTGGAGACCGCCGCCACCGACATCACCGAGTGCGTCGGCGGCCCCGTCACCGGCGAACACCTGGTCCCCGAACGCTACGAGACCCTCTGCGACCCGCGGCTCAACCCGCGCCAGGCCCGCGAACTGGTCGACGCCGTCTTCGGCTGAACCGCACCCGCCCCCGCAGACACCCCCCATCCCGAGGAACCCCATGTCCCAGTCACCCGCCGCCCTGCGCGTCGGCGTCGTCATGCCCGGCCGCGAATCCGTCGTCGAACGTGGCGACTACCCCCGCCACCTCGGCCAGCTCGCCCAGCAGGTCGAGCAGTCGGGCTACGACTCGATCTGGGCCGGCGAGTCCCCGCTGGCCCGCTCCCGCATGAACCCGCTGCTCGCGCTGACCGCCGCGGCGACCACCACCGAACGCGTCGAACTCGGCACCGCCGTCCTGCTGCCCCTGCGCCCGCCGGTGCACCTCGCCCACGAACTCGCGTGCCTGGACCGCATCTCCGGCGGACGCCTGATCACCGGCATCGGCTCCGGCTTCAACTCGCCCGCCGCCGAGGCCGAGTTCCAGGCGTACGGCATCCCGTTCACCGAACGCGTGGGCCGGATGCGCGAGACCCTGGAGATCTGCCAGGCCCTGTGGCACGCCCAGGGAGACCCCGTCTCCTACGAAGGCCGGTACCACAGCCTCCAGGACGTGGCGCTGCTGCCCGTGACCGAACAGCCCGCCGGCCCGCCGGTGTGGATCGCCCACGGCGGCGAGAAGATGCTGGAACGCACCGGCCGTCAGTACGACGGCTGGATGCCCACCAGCACCACCGCCGGCGGCTATGCCAAGGGCTGGCTGCGCGTGCAGGAGGCCCGTGAGGCCGCCGGCCGGCCGGAGGACGACGTCACCGCCGCCGTCTACCTGTCCGTCGCCGTCGACGACAGCTTCGAGAAGGCCGAGGACACCCTCCAGGCCTACTTCCGCGCCTACTACCGCCTGGACCTGCCCACCATGCGCACCACCCAGGGCATCTTCGGCGGCACCGCCGAGCAGGTCGCCGAATGGCTCAGCGGCTACATAGACGCCGGCGCCCGCCACCTGGTGCTCCGCCTGCCCACCGCCGACCTGCACGAACCCCGCTACCGCGCGGCCCTGGAACGCACGGCGCAGGAACTGCTGCCGCTGCTGCGCGGCCTCGCGTGATGGGAACGGCCGACCCGATGGCGGCAGCCACCCGGCGGCCGGCGCGCCAGAGCGACCTCTGGCGCGCCGCCTGGCCGCTGACCGCCGTCTTCATGCTCTCCAACGTGCCCACCCCGCTGTTCGTGGTCTGGCAGCACCGCATCGGCTTCGGCACCGGCACCCTGACCGTCGTCTTCGCCCTGTACATCGGCGGCCTGCTCCTCGCGTTGCCCGTGGCGGGCGCCGTCTCCGACCGCTACGGGCGGCGCACCGTCCTGTTCCCGGCCGTGCTGTCGGCCCTGCTCGCCTGCCTGCTCTACGCGACCGCCGAGAGCGTCGCCGCCCTTCTCGTCGCCCGGCTGCTCACCGGCCTGGCGGTGGGCGGCACCGTCGCCGCCGGCATGGCGGCCGTCGCGGACGTCGGCGGACCCGACCGCCGTCGGCAGGCCTCGCTCGCCGGCTCGGTCGCCATGGGCGCCGGCCTGGCCATCGGCCCGCTGCTGTCCGGCTGCTTCGCCCAGCTCCTGCCCGCGCCCACCCACACGGTCTTCGTCGTCGAAGCGGTACTGCTGCTGTCCGTGCTGCCCGTCGTCCGCTCCCTGCCCAACGTGCGCAGAGCCGGCGCCGGCACCTGGCTGCGCCCGCCCTCCGTACCCCGCGGCAACCGGCGTGACCTGCTGCTCGGCCTGGCCGCCTACATGCCGGGCATGACCGGTACCTCGTTCCTGCTCGCCCTGGGTCCCACCCTGCTGGCGACCCTGCTGGGCACCGGCAACCGGATCGTGGCGGGCGGTTCGGCCTTCGTGATGTTCGGCGCCTCCACCGCCGTGCAGTTCGCCGTCAGCCGCTGGCCCACCCGCAGGCTGCTGACCACCGCGACCGCGGCCACCGCCACCGGCATGGTGCTGGTGGTCCTGGCCGTGCGCGCCGAGTCGGTCACCACCCTGCTCGCCGCCGCCGTGTGCGCCGGCACCGGACAGGGCATGGCCCAGCTCGGCGGGTTCTCGCTGCTCAACGCCCGGGTGCCGACGGCCCGCCTGGCCGAGTCGAACGCGGCGCTCAGCGCCTGGGGTTACCTGTTCGCCGGAGTGCTGCCGGTGGCCACGGGATACCTCGCCGACGCCACCAGTGTCGGCTTCGGCGCGACCGTGCTGGGCCTGGCGGTGGCCGCGGCGGCCGGCGTGGCCGGCCTGGCCGTCGCCCGCGCCCGTCCCTGACCGGGGAAGCCGTGGTCGCGCCGTCCGGCGCGTCAGGAGCCGCCCTCGTACGGACCGCCCCGGAAGCACGGCGCGCGGTACGGCCGGGGGCGGTCACCGCGTTCGTGGACGGCGTCGGACCGGCCGGCGGGAGCCGAGCGCCCCGATCGCTCGCGCAGCCGGTCCGGGCCCGCCGGCACCTCGGCGCGACGACCGGACGCCTCGTCCGGCGCGGCAGCCGCGCGAACACCGCCCGCCTCGGCGTGCCGTTCGTCGTACGCCCACGGGACGTGCCCGGCGCCGCCCGAGGAAGGGCTCCTCGCCGTCGCCTAGTGCGCCGACCCCGACAGCTGGAGTCCGATCACCCCGAGGATGACCAGGCTGATCGAGACGATCTTCAGGGTGGACACCAGGTCGCCGAGGAAGACCATGCCGTAGATGGCGGTGCCCGCCGCGCCGATGCCGGTCCACACCGCGTACGCGGGACCGACGTCCAGCTTCCGCAGGGACAGGGTCAGCAGGCCGAAGCTGCCGAGGGCGAACGAGGCGAAGGCGATCGTCGGCCACAGCCGGGTGAACCCGTGGGAGAGTTTCAGGCACACGGCGAAGCCGGTCTCCAGAAAACCGGCCACGATGACCAGCAGCCACGCCATGTGCGGTCCTCCCGTTGGTCCGGATCTCCGGCTCGGTGTGATTATGCACTTACCGGCCGCAGGCCCGGGCGCACAACGCGGTGCTCAGTCGCCTTCCGTGGCCTCCCGCGTGGCCAGCAGCCGGCGCAGCGAGTACAGCCGTGCCGGGTCCGCGTGGCCGTCCTCGACCCACTGGTCCAGCGCGCAGTCCGGCTCGTCGTGGCTGCACGCCCGCGGGCAGCCCTCCGTGCCGGGCACGAGGTCCGGGAAGGCCAGGATCACCCGCGAGGGGTCGACGTGCGCGAGTCCGAAGGACCGGATGCCCGGGGTGTCGACGACCCAGCCGTCCACCCCGCTCAGCGGCAGCGCGAGGGCGGACGTCGTGGTGTGCCGGCCGCGTCCCGTCACCGCGTTGACGTGTCCCGTCGTGCGCCGGCGGTCCTCGGGTACCAGCGCGTTGACCAGCGTCGTCTTGCCGACGCCCGAGTGACCCACGAACGCGGTGATCTTGCCGTCCAGGTGGGCGCGCACCCGGTCCGCCGCGTCCCCGCTCTCCAGCTCCGCACGGCTGGTGACGACGTGGGGGATGTCCAGGGCGCCGTACAGCTCCAGCAGCGAGTCCGGTGGGGCCAGGTCCGACTTGGTCATCACCAGCAGCGGTGTCAGACCGCCGTCGAAGGCCGCGACCAGGCAGCGGTCGATCAGCCGGGGGCGGGGTTCGGGGTCGGCCAGCGCCGTCACGATCGCCAGCTGGTCGGCGTTGGCCACGACCACCCGCTCGTAGGGGTCGTCGTCGTCGGCCGTGCGGCGCAGCACCGACGTGCGCCCCGCGATCCGCACGATCCGCGCGAGGGTGTCCTTCTTCCCCGACAGGTCACCCACCAGGGCCACCTGGTCGCCGACGACGGCGGCCTTGCGGCCCAGCTCGCGGGCCTTCATCGCCAGGACGACCCGGTCGTCCACCAGGCAGGTCAGCCGTCCCCGGTCGACGGTGAGGACCATGCCCTCGGCCGCGTCCTCGTGCTTGGGCCGGATACTGGTCCGCGGCCGGTTGCCCTTGCGGTTGGGGCGGCTGCGGATGTCGTCCTCGTCGGTGTGCTTGCCGTAGCGGCGCATGCTGTTCGTGTCCCTACTGCCCGAGCATCCCGGTCCACAGCCCGGGGAAGTCCGGCAGGGTCTTCGCGGTCGTCGCCACGTTCTCGATCCGCACCCCCGGTACGGCCAGGCCGATGACCGCGCCGGCCGTCGCCATCCGGTGGTCCTCGTAGGTGTGGAACACCCCGCCGTGCAGGGGGCGCGGGCGGATGTGCAGGCCGTCGGCCGTCTCCGTGACGTCACCGCCTAGTTCGTTGATCTCCTTGGTGAGCGCGGCCAGCCGGTCCGTCTCGTGCAGCCGCAGATGGGCCACGCCCCGCAGGGTGGACGGCGAGTCGGCGAGCGCCGCGACCGCCGCGATCCCCGGGGTCAGCTCGCCCACGTCACCCAGGTCCACGTCGATGCCGTGGATCGCACCGGAACCGGTGAACACCAGCCCGTAGTCGGTGAGTTCGCAGGAACCCCCCATCTCGGTGAAGATCTCCCGCAGCCGGTCCCCCGGCTGGGTGGTGCGGGCCGGCCAGTCCGGGACCAGCACCTTGCCGCCGGTGACCAGGGCCGCCGCCAGGAACGGCTGCGCGTTGGAGAGGTCCGGCTCGACGGTCAGGTCCCGGCCGAGCAGCGCCCCCGGCGTCACCCGCCACACGTTGGGCTCGCCGCCCGACTCGGGGGTGTCCACCTGGGCGCCCACCGCGCGCAGCATGTCGACCGTCATCCGGATGTGCGGCAGGGACGGCAGGGTGGCACCGGTGTGCCGGACCTCGACGCCCTGGTTGAAGCGCGGGCCGGACAGCAGCAGCGCCGAGACGAACTGGGAGGACGAGGAGGCGTCGACCGACACCGGGCCGCCGTCCAGGGCGCCGCCGCCGTGCACGGTCAGCGGCAGCGCGCCCCGGCCGTCGTCGTCGATCCGGGCGCCGAGCGCCCGCAGCGCCCCGATCACCCCGTCGAGGGGACGCTCGTAGGACCGCGGGTCCCCGTCGAACCGGATCGGGCCGTCGGCCAGCGCGGCCACCGGCGGCAGGAACCGCATGACCGTGCCCGCGTTGCCGACGTCGACCGTGGCCGGGCCGCGCAGGCCCGTGGGCAGCACCCGCCAGGCCTCACCGGTGCCGTCGGGGCCCACTCCCTCCTCGATCTCCACGCCCATCGCGCGCAGCGCGCCGGCCATCAGCAGGGTGTCCCGCGAGCGCAGCGGGCGGCGCAGCCAGCCAGGCTCGGAGGCCAGGGAGGCGAGGACCAGGGCGCGGTTGGTGACCGACTTGGAACCCGGCACGTGGACCGTGGCGTCGACGGCCCCGCTCGCGTGCGGGGCGGGCCAGAGGGCGGTGGGAGCGGAGTTCGGGGCCATGGGGCCACTTTATAAGCAGGGCCCGGCGTCAACCTTCCAGCAGCCAGCGGCCCCCGCCGATCAGCGAGGACAGGGACACCGCGTGGAACAGGAACAGCCACAGCCCCGCCGGCACGTGCGCCAGCCGGGACAGCTGGTCCGCGTCCGAGTCGCCCGCGCCCGCCCGTGACCGCTTGGCCTGGAGCTCGAACGGCGGCCGTACCCCGCCGGCCAGCAGGAACCAGACCACCGCGTACGCGAACGCCGCCTGCACCTGCGGCCCCGCCAGCCAGGACACCAGCAGGAACGCGCCCCCGGCCAGTACCACGGTGAGCACGCCGTAGGCGTTGCGGATCATCACCAGCATCGCCAGCAGCAGGGCCGTGGCCACCCACAGCAGGAGGGTGATCCGGCCCGTGGCCAGCAGCGCGGCCCCGCCGAGCCCCAGCAGGGAGGGCGCCGTGTACCCGGCCGCCGCCGTGAGGATCATGCCCAGCCCGTACGGCTTGCCCCGGCTGAGGGTGAGCCCGCTGGTGTCCGAGTGCAGCCGGATGCCGGTGAGCTGCCGGCCGGTGAGCAGGGCGACCAGGCCGTGGCCGCCCTCGTGCGCGATGGTGATCGCGTTGCGGGATATCCGCCACACCGGGTGCGGGACGACGACGGCGAGCGCCGCGGCCAGGGTGGCCAGCACCACCCACAGGTGGGGATCGGGCTGGGTGCCGGTGAGCCGGTCCCAGAGTCCGGGCAGTGCGGTGGCGGCGAGGCTGTCCATGTGTCCGAGTGGCTCCCTGTCCTGGTGATCGATAGGGGTCGGCGCGGGGCGCCGTCGTGGCGGGGTGGTGGTCGGGTGACGGGTCGGCCTGGCAGTGTGGCACGTATGTGCGGACGGTATGCATCGAGTCGTGGGCCCGAGGATCTCGCGGGAGTCTTCGGGGCCGAGCGCCGGGATCCCGAGGAGACCCTGGAGCCGGACTACAACGTGGCCCCCACCAAGGAGGTGCACGTCGTCCTGGACCGCCCCCTGAAGGACGCGGACTCCCCGCGCCCGGTTCGCCAGCTGCGCCGACTGAAGTGGGGCCTGGTCCCGTCCTGGGCGAAGACACCCGAGGGCGGCGCCCGGATGATCAACGCCCGCGCGGAGACCGTGCACGAGAAGCCCGCCTACCGGCGTGCCTTCGCCGCCCGCCGCTGCATCCTGCCCGCCGACGGCTACTACGAGTGGGTCACCGGCGGCCAGGAGCGTGAGCTGGAGGTGGAGGGCAGGAAGAAGCGCCCCCGCAAGCAGCCGTACTTCGTGCTCCCCGCCGACGGCTCGGTGTTCGCGATGGCCGGCCTGTACGAGTTCTGGCGCGACCGGACCCTGCCCGACGACCACCCGCGCGCCTGGTGGGTCACCTGCTCGGTGATCACCACCGAGGCCGAGCGGACCCCGCTGGCCGTCGCCCCCGCCGAGGGCCCCCGCTCCCTCGCCGACATCCACCCCCGGATGCCGCTGATGCTCACCCCGGACCGCTGGGACGCCTGGCTCGACCCCTCCCGCACCGACCCCGACGAACTGCGCGCCCTGCTGGCCCCGCCCCCGCCCGGCCTGATGCGCGCCTACCCGGTCCCCACCGCCGTCAGCAACGTCCGCAACAACGGCCCGGAGCTGCTGAAGGAGCTGGAGGCACCGGAAGAGGGCACACTCTTCTGACGTGAGCACAGAGACCGTCGACACGGACACCGGACCGGCCCGGATCACCTGGCACCCGGCGCGCGAAGCCCGTCTGGTGCTGGCCGCCGGCCATGGCGCGGGCGGCGGCATCGAGGCCCGCGACCTGCACGTACTCGCCCGGACGCTCCCCGCGCGGGGCATCACGGTCGCCCTGGTCGAGCAGCCCTGGCGGGTCGCGGGCAAGAAGGTCGCGCCCGCCCCGAAGACCCTGGACACCGGATGGCGCGGGGTGTGGTCCGCGCTCGCCCGGCCCGGTCTGCCGGTGATCTCCGGCGGGCGCAGCGCCGGCGCCCGCGTCGCCTGCCGTACGGCCGTGGAGCTGGGCGCGCACGCCGTGCTCGCGCTGAGCTTCCCGCTGCACCCGCCGGGCCGGCCGGAGCGCTCCCGCGCCGGGGAACTGCTGGGCGCCGGGGTGCCCACGCTGGTCGTGCAGGGCGGGAACGACCCCTTCGGCCGGCCGGAGGAGTTCCCGGCGGGCGATTTCGAGCTGGTCGAGGTGCCCCACGCCGATCACGGTCTCGCGGTACCCCGGCGTGCGGACCTCACCCAGGAACAGGCCCTGGACCTCATCGCCGCCCGTGTCGCCGGGTGGGCCCTGTCACTCGGGTGACGCCAGGGAATGCGGCGCGGGGGCCCGCTGTTGTGCCGGACAGAAGTGCTGACGCCTCGGCACCGATGTCGTGGGAAAGGAAGTCCGCCGCATGGGTTCGACCATCTGCCCGGGCCGCAGCAGCCGCACCGACCTGGACTGGACGGTGCTGCACGCGGCCAGGACCGCTCCTATTCGAGCGGCGGCAGGCACGGGTCGTGTTCTATCCTCCGAAACGAGTGGGACCGGTTCTGGTCCCGCCCGAAACTTCGAGGAGGTGGGTCAGGTCACTGGGACCGACGCAGGGACCGACAACGGCCAGGCGGAGCCGCCCGAGGGCGTCAGCGCGGAGGCGTCCGCCGAGACGACCGTGGAGCGCAGCGCGCGCTTCGAGCGGGACGCGCTCGAGTTCCTCGACCAGATGTACTCGGCCGCGCTGCGCATGACGCGCAACCCGGCCGACGCCGAGGACCTGGTGCAGGAGACGTACGCGAAGGCGTACGCGTCCTTCCACCAGTTCCGCGAGGGCACCAACCTCAAGGCGTGGCTGTACCGGATCCTCACCAACACCTTCATCAACTCCTACCGCAAGAAGCAGCGCGAGCCGCAGCGCTCCGCCGCGGAGGAGATCGAGGACTGGCAGCTCGCCCGCGCCGAGTCGCACATGTCGACGGGTCTGCGCTCCGCCGAGTCGCAGGCGCTCGACCACCTGCCCGACTCGGACGTGAAGTCGGCGCTCCAGGCGATCCCCGAGGAGTTCCGCATCGCCGTCTATCTCGCGGACGTCGAGGGCTTTGCGTACAAGGAGATCGCGGACATCATGGGGACACCCATCGGAACGGTGATGTCCCGGCTGCACCGGGGCCGCCGTCAACTGCGCGGCATGCTGGAGGACTACGCCCGTGAGCGGGGTCTGGTCCCGGCCGGTGCCGGAGAGTCGAACGAAGCGAAAGGCTCGGGCTCATGAGCTGCGGAGAGCCGCACGAGACGGACTGCAGTGAGGTCCTGGACCACCTGTACGAGTTCCTCGACAGCGAGATGCCGGACATCGACCGCGACAAGTTCCAGCACCACTTCGAGGAATGCTCGCCGTGCCTGGAGAAGTACGGCCTGGAGCAGGCCGTGAAGAAGCTGGTCAAGCGGTGCTGCGGCCATGACGACGTGCCCGCCGACCTGCGCGCCAAGGTCATGGGGCGGATCGACCTGATCCGCTCCGGCCAGGCGGTGCCCGGCCACGACGTGACCCGGACCCCGACGGCGCCCCAGGAAACCTGACACGCCGGGTCGTATCACCCGAACGTGCTAATCCTCAGGTCATAGGCCCCGCATCCCCCGATCCCCGCCCTAGGCTCCCAGCCGGGACGGGCAGGGTCGGGAGGGGCGTGATGGACGCGGTACCGGCGAGAGCACGCGGCTGTGTGGCCGTCGCCGCCCTGCTCGCCGCCCTCACCCTGCTGCGCCTGCCGGCCGCCGACGTCCCCTGGTGGATGCCGGTCCTCCTCGCCGCGCTCTACGCGGCCTGCGAGCACGTCGTGCGCCGGGGCCTCGGCGGGACCTTCTACCCCGTCCTGCTCGCCGGGGCGTTTCTGCTGCCGCCGCCGGCCGCCGCGCTCGTCCCGCTGCCCGCCCTCCTGCTCCCCCCGGCCGGGCCCGGGACCGCCCTGTCCCGGCGCGTGTGGCGGGCCGCGCGGCCCGCGCTCGCCGTGTGGAGCGCCGCGCAGGTGCACCGGGGGCTCGGCGGCCGTGACGCCGTCGCCGGCTCCGACTTCCCCTACGCCCTGCTGCCCGCCGGTGCCGCCGTCCTCGCCTTCTGCCTCGTGCTGACCCTGCTCGACGGCGGTCTGCGCGCGGCGGCCGGGCTGGTGCCGGCGCGGCGCGCCTGGCGCGGGCTGCTGGCCCGCTCCCTCGCGCCCGTCGCCGTGCACGGCCTCGGCGGGCTGATGATGGCCGTGCTCTGGCGCAGCCCGTACGGCCCGGTCGCCGCCCTGCTCGTCCTGCTCCCGATGTGCGTCTCGTGCTGGGTGTTCGCCCAGTACCACCGCGAACGCGCGGCCCACCAGGCCACCATCCGCGCCCTCGTCCAGGCCGTCGACATCAAGGACGGCTACACCCGCGGCCACAGCGAACGTGTCGGCCAGGCCTCCGTGCTGATCGCCCGCGAACTCGGCATGGACGACGACCGCGTCGAGACGCTGCGCTTCGCCGGCATCCTGCACGACGTCGGCAAGCTCGGCGTGCCCACTCGGCTGCTGCGCAAGGACGGACCGCTCACCCCCGAGGAACGGCGGATCATCGAGCTGCATCCCGAGTACGGCCACGAGATGGTCCGCGGGATCTCCTTCCTCGGCGAGGCCCGCGCGGCGATCCTCCACCACCACGAACGGCTCGACGGCAGCGGCTACCCGTACGGCCTGGCCGGCGACCAGATCCCCGAGTGCGCCCGGATCGTCGCCGTCGCCGACGCCTTCGACGCCATGACCTCGACCCGCTCCTACAGCAGGGCCCGGCCGGTCGAGGCGGCCGTCACCGAGCTGGAGCGCTGCGCGGGCGCCCACTTCGACCCCCGGGCGGTCGGCGCCCTGGTCCGCGCCGTGCGCCGCTGCGGCTGGCGGCCCACGGTCACCGCCGAGGAACCCGCGCACGGCACCGCGCCCGCCGAGCGGGTCCCGCGCACCGGGGCAGCCCGATGAGCCCCCTGCGGCTCATCCACGGCGCGGCCGCCCTCGTCGCGGCCGGCTCCCTCGCCGTCACCCTGTGGACCGGCCTGGAGGACCGGGGCGTCGCGCTCGCCTTCGGGACGCTCATCACCGTCGGCGAGCTGACCCGGTGGAGCGACGACCAGGCCCGGCAGGCCGCGCCCCTGGGCGCCGCCGGCTCCCTGTCGTACGCCCTGCTGGGCGCCGACGCCGGGCGGCCCGCCCAGCACGGCGCCGCCCAGGTCGTCACCGTGGTCCTCGTCGCCGCCCTGCTCGGTGCCGTCCCGCACATCTGGTCCGGCGGCACCCCGACCGCCGATCACCTGGCCCGCCGCGTCCTCACCGTCGGCTTCGCCGCCGTCTGCTTCCAACCCCCCTACGACAACCGGTTGTTCGCCTCCTGGACCGGCCCCGCCTACCCCTTGCTCCTCCTCGTCCTGCTCGCCCTCACCTCCCTGTGCGGGGCCGTCCTGGCCGCCACGCTCGCCCACTGCCGCACCGGCTGGCCGTTCGGCCCGCTGCTGCGCGAGGAACTGCGCGGCCTGCTCGGCATCGGCTCCGCGGTCGGTGCCACCGGCGCGGTGATGGCACTGGGGGTCGCCGTCGCCGGGCTGTGGGCGCTGCCCGTGTTCTGCCTGCCGCTGCTCCTCGTCCAGCTGACCGTCCGCCGGTACGCGGCCGTGCGCGCCACCTACCGCCAGACCATCGCCTCCCTCGCCCGCGCCACCGAGATCGCCGGCTGCACCCCCGCCGGGCACGCCCACCGGGTCGCCGCGCTCAGCGTCGCCGTCGGCCGCGACCTCGGCCTGACCGGGCCCGAGCTGACCGTCCTGGAGTACGCGGCCCTCATGCACGACATCGGCCAGCTCAGCCTGGTCGACCCCGTGCCGGCGGGTGCCACCGCCGCCCTGCCCGCCGCCGAGCAGCGGCGCATCGCCCTGCTGGGCGGGGCCGTCGTCCGGCAGACCGGCGTGGACGCGGCCGTCGCCGTCGTCGTGGAGCGGCAGGCCGACCCCTGCCCGGAGCAGCCGCTCGCCGCCCGCGTCGTGCGGGCCGTGAACGCCTACGAGGAGAAGGCCCGGGACGCCGGCGGCCCCGAGGGCCCGCTGCGGGCGCTGGAGGAGCTGCGGCTGGGCACCGCCGGTGACTACGCTCCCGAGGTCGTGGAGTCGCTCGCCCGGGTCCTGGCCCGGCCCCGCGGCTGGCGCGCGACCGTACCGGCCCACGGCGGGGCGAGACGAACGGAACTGTCTGACCCCGCTCCCGGCTGGGTAACCCATGGGTAATGAGCGACTCTCCCGCCGTACGTGGTTGGATGCGAGGGAGAGGGTGTCCGGGGGCACAAGCCAGCCCACAGCGGGAAATGGAACTGGCAGGCGGGAATCGTGAGGATCTTCGGCAAGGCACGGCACCGGCCCTCCGCCTCCTGGCGGCAGGCCACCGACCGCGCGTTCACACTCATCGGCGACGGCCGGTACGAGGACGCGGGCGAGCTGCTGACACGCGCCGCCGACCTGGAGCCCTGGCTGGCGGAGTCCTGGTTCAACCTCGCCCTGCTGCACAAGTTCCGGCACGACTGGGAGCAGGCCCGCGCCGCCGGTCTGCGTGCCGTCGCCCTGCTCGACCGGGAGGCCGGCGCT
Source organism: Streptomyces sp. NPDC028722 (assembly GCF_040637655.1). Classification (NCBI taxonomy): domain Bacteria; kingdom Bacillati; phylum Actinomycetota; class Actinomycetes; order Kitasatosporales; family Streptomycetaceae; genus Streptomyces; species Streptomyces sp. NPDC028722. Next base: position 9,710 of record NZ_JBEZWU010000005.1, on the reverse strand, counting down.
CCGGACTGGTGGAACGTCGGGATCGCCGCGACCGCCCTCCAGGACTGGCCGCTGGCCCGCCGCGCCTGGCAGGCGTACGGGCTGAAGGTGCCCGGCGGGGCCGCCGTCCCCGGTGAGCCGCTCGGCATGGAGCTGGGCAGCGCGGCCGTACGGCTGTCCCCGGAGGGCGAGGCCGAGGTCGTGTGGGGCCGCAGGCTGGACCCGGCGCGGATGGAGGTGCTGTCCATCCCGCTGCCCTCGTCCGGGCGGCGCTGGGGCGAGGTCGTGCTGCACGACGGCGTCCCGCACGGCGAGCGCACGACGTCCGCCGGGCACACCTACCCGGTCTTCGACGAGATCGAGCTGTGGGCGCCGTCCCCCGTCCCCACCTGGGTGGTCCTGCTGGAGGCGGCCACCGAGGCGGACCGGGACGCGCTGGAGCAGCTGGCCTCCGACGCAGGGTTCGCCGCGGAGGACTGGTCGTCGTCGGTGCGGCTGCTGTGCCGGACGTGCTCGGAGTCGCGGATGCCGTCCGACGAGGGCGACGGGGTGCACCTGGACCCGCACGACCACAGCGAGCCGGGGCACCCCGGGCCGCTGGGGCACCGGACGGACGGGCAGTTGTGGGTGCCCGAGCGGGAGTGCGGGGTCGCGGCGCCGGCCTCGCTCGTGCGCGGGCTGCTGGACGGCTGGGTCGCGGACAGCCCGGACTCGCGGGACTGGCGGGATCTGGAAGAGGTCTGCTGACCGGTCGCCGTACCCTGTATCAGCAACATCTCCCCCTGTTCTTTGAGGAAGGCGTACGTCGGTCATGGCGCACCAGGACACCGATCAGCAGCACGCGGGCGTGCTCCCCGTCGACGACGAGGGGTACGTCGTCGACACGGAGGACTGCGAGGAGCGCGAGCAGACCTGGCGCGGGCGCGGCACCTCGCGGCCGATCACGGTCGTCGGCAATCCGGTGCTGCACAAGGAGTGCCGGGACGTCACCGAGTTCGGCGAGGAGCTCCAGCAGCTGGTCGCCGACATGTTCGCCAGCCAGCGCACCGCCGAGGGCGTGGGCCTGGCCGCCAACCAGATCGGTGTCGACCTGAAGGTCTTCGTCTACGACTGCCAGGACGACGAGGGCGTCCGCCACGTCGGCGTGATCTGCAACCCCAAGCTGGTCGACCTGCCCGCCGAGCAGCGCCGGCTGGACGACAGCAACGAGGGCTGCCTGTCCGTGCCGGCCGCCTACGCGTCCCTCGCGCGCCCCGACTACGCCGAGGTGACCGGCCAGGACGAGCAGGGCAATCCGGTCAAGGTCCGCGGCACGGGCTACTTCGCACGCTGTTTGCAGCACGAGACCGACCACCTCTACGGCTACCTGTACATCGACCGGCTGTCGAAGCGGGACCGCAAGGACGCGCTGCGGCAGATGGCCGAGAACGAGCCCCGCTACCCCGTGGTCGCCAACGACTGACCAGCGCGGGGCACATGGGCGCCCGGCCGGGATCTTTCCCGGTCGGGCGCCTTCGCGTTGCCGCCCCTCGCTCGTCCGTGCGTCGCACACCCGCTCCCTTGCGGGCCCATGGTGATCCTTAACCAGTCACCCAAGGGGGATTCTCGGCACCTTGGGGTAGTGATGGAGCAAATCCGTTCCCAACGCGGTCAGTTGTGGTGCTGAATAGAAGTACGGGGATACGCATGGCGCACGCCCGGCGCATCAGCGGGGGCGTGCGCTCCTGGCGGCTGGAAGGGGTTTGTACGTGCAGGCTTTCCCGCACAGCACCACAGCGACCCGGACGGCGGTCGCGGTCCCGCCCTCACTGGCGCTCCCGGTGATCGAGTCGGCCTTTCCCCGGCGACTGCATCCGTATTGGCCGAGGCTCCAGGAGAACACGCGGCTCTGGCTGCTGGAAAAGCGGCTCATGCCGGCGGACAAGGTCCGTGAATATGCCGATGGCCTGTGCTACACGGACCTCATGGCCGGCTACTACACCGGCGCCGCCGACGAGGTCCTCCAGGCCATAGCCGACTACAGCGCATGGTTCTTCGTCTGGGACGACCGCCACGACCGCGACATCGTGCACGGCCGGGCCGGCGACTGGCGGCGGCTGAGACACCGGCTGCACGCGGCTCTCGACGCGCCCAGGCACCATGTGCACCACCCCGACCCACTGGTCGCGGGCTTCGCCGACAGCGTGCTGCGGCTGTACGCCTTCCTGCCGCGCACCTGGAACCTGCGGTTCGCCCGGCACTTCCACGCGGTGGTCGAGGCCTACGACCGCGAATTCCGCAACCGCACCGAAGGATACGTACCCGGCGTCGAGGAATATCTCGCCCTGCGCCGCCTCACCTTCGCCCACTGGATATGGACGGATCTGCTCGAACCCAGTGCCGGGTGCGAACTCCCGGACGCCGTGCGGAAAGACCCGGCCTATCGCCGGGCGGCCCTCCTCAGTCAGGAATTCGCCGCCTGGTACAACGACCTGTGCTCGCTGCCGAAGGAAATAGCGGGCGACGAGGTCCACAATCTCGGGATCAGCCTCATCACCCATGAGGGGCTGACTCTCGAAGAAGCGGTGGACGACGTCAGGCGGCGCGTCGAGGAATGCGTCGTGGAATTCCTCGACGCCGAACGGGACGCCCTGCGGCTCGCCCACGACATCGACGACGGAACCGCCCGCGGCAGAGAACTCGGCGCCGCCGTCCGCAGTTGCGTCGGCGCCATGCGCAACTGGTTCAGCTCCGTCTACTGGTTCCACCACGAGTCCGGCCGGTACATGGTCGACAGCTGGGACGACCGGTCCACGCCCCCGTACGTCACGAACGAAGCGGCAGGTGAGAAATGACCGTCGAGTCGGTGCAACCCGCGACCCCCGCAACGGCCGCGCTGCGCGAACCGCCCCTGGCCCCGGGCGCCGTGCCGGTCCTCGGACACGGCCTGAAACTGGTGCGCGACCCGCTCGCCTTCATGTCCGGGCTGCGCGACCACGGCGACATCGTGCGCCTGCGGCTCGGCCCCAAGACGGTCTACGCCGTCACCACGCCCGCGCTCACCGGCGCTCTGGCCCTCAGCCCCGGCTTCAGCATCGCCGGCCCCCTGTGGGAGTCCCTCGAGGGCCTGCTCGGCAAGGAGGGCGTGGCCACCGCCAACGGCTCCCGGCACCGCCGCCAGCGGCGCACCATCCAGCCCGCGTTCCGACTCGACGCGATACCGCAGTACGGGCCGGTCATGGAGGAGGAGGCGCACGGGCTCACCGAACGCTGGAAACCCGGTGAGACCGTCGACTGCACCTCCGAGTCCTTCCGGGTCGCCGTCCGTATCGCCGCCCGCTGCCTGCTGCGCGGCGACTACATGGACGAGCGCGCGGAACGGCTCAGCATCGATCTCGCCACCGTCTTCCGCGGTATGTACCGCAGGATGGTGATCCCGCTGGGACCGCTCTACCGGCTGCCGTTTCCGGCCAACCGGGAATTCAACCGGGCGCTGGCCGATCTGCATCTGCTGGTGGACGAGATCGTCTCCGAGAGGAGGGCATCTGGTCAAAAGCCGGACGATTTGCTGACGGCATTGCTGGAGGCGAAGGACGACAATGGCGAGCCCATCGGGGAACAGGAGATCCACGACCAGGTCGTCGCGATCCTCACCCCCGGCAGCGAAACAGTCGCGTCCACGGTCATGTGGCTGCTCCAGGTCCTCGCCGCGCATCCGGAACACGCCGAGAGGGTACGGACCGAGGTCGAATCCGTGACCGGTGGCCGGCCGGTCGGATTCGAGGACGTGCGTGCGCTGAGGCACACCAACAATGTCGTCGTCGAGGCCATGCGGCTCAGGCCCGCCGTATGGATATTGACGCGCCGCGCGGTCACGGACGCCGCTCTCGGTGGCTATCGCATTCCGGCCGGGGCGGACATCGTCTACAGCCCGTACGCCATCCAGCGCGACGCCCGTTCCTACGCCCGGCACCTCGACTTCGACCCCGACCGCTGGCTGCCCGAGCGGGCCGGTGAGGTGCCGAAGTACGCCATGAGCCCGTTCAGTGTGGGCAACCGCAAGTGCCCCAGCGACCACTTCTCCATGACGCAGCTGAGCCTGATCACCGCGGCGATCTCGGCGAAGTACCGCTTCGAGCAGGCGGCCGGGTCCGACGAGAGCACCCGGGTGGGCATCACGCTGCGCCCACAGAACCTGCTGCTGCGGCCGACGCCCTGGTAGGCCGCCGGTACCGGCGCGCGGTCAGGCGGCCTGCGGGCCCCGGAACGCGCGCCGGTAGGCCTGGGGGGTCGTGCCCAGCGCCCGCACGAACTGGTGACGCAGCGCCGCGGCCGTACCGAACCCCGTCCGCCAGGCGATGGCGTCCATGGTCTCGTCCGTGCCCTCCAGCAACTCCTGGGCCAGCAGCACCCGCTGGCGCAGGATCCACCGGTACGGAGTGGTTCCCGTCTCCTGCTGGAAACGCCGGGCGAAGGTGCGCGGCGCCATGTGGGCACGGGCGGCGAGCTGCTCGACGGTCACCTCCCGGTCGAGGTGCGCCTCCATCCACGTCAGCACCTCCCCGACCGTGTCGCAGGGAGCCTTCGGCAGGGGGCGCTCGATGAACTGCGCCTGGCCGCCGTCCCGGTGCGGGGGCACCACCATCCGGCGGGCGATCTTGTTGGCCACCTCCGGGCCCTGTTCCTTGCGCACGATGTGCAGACAGGCGTCGATGCCCGCGGCGGTGCCGGCGGAGGTGATGACCGGGTCCTCGTCCACGTAGAGCACGTCCGGCTCGGCCCGGAGCCGGGGATGGGCCCGGGCGAGCTGGTCGGCGTGGTGCCAGTGCACCGCACACCGCCGTCCGTCCAGCAGTCCCGCCGCGGCCAGCACGAACACGCCGGAGCAGACGCTGAGCACCCGGGTGCCCCGGTCGACGGCCCGCCGCAGCGCCGCCAGCAGTTCCTCCGGGAACGCGCGTTCCGCGTAGGCCTGCCCGGCGGGGACGGCGATCAGGTCGGCCTCCTCCAGCCGCTCCAGCCCGTACGGGGTGGACACGGTGAACCCGCAGTGGGTGGCGAGCGAGGGCCCCTCCGCGGAGACCACGGCGAAGTCGTACACGGGCAGCCCGTCGTCACTGCGGTCGATGCCGAACACCTCGCACACGACACCCAGCTCGAAGGGCTGCACCCCGTCCAGCAGCACGGCGGCCACGTTCTTCAGCATGCCGCCAGTGTGCCTCACCGGTGGCAGTAATTCGAGGGTCTACGGCAGTCCTGCCACTCCCGGTCAGGAGTGTCCGGCGCGACAGTGGTGTCCATGAACGGAAACCAGATCGAAGGTCTCATCGGACTGCTCACCACCCTCGGGATCCTGGTCCTCCTGGCCCTCCCGTCCGCGCTCGGCGTCGTGCGCGAGCGGCGCATCGACCGACAGCTCAGGGAGGCCCAGGAGGCCCGGGACGGGAGGGATCAGAAGTCCTCGTCCAGGTCGACCGTGCCCTCCACCGCCACCTGGTACGCCGACGGACGGCGCTCGAAGAAGTTCGTCAGCTCCTGAACGCCCTGGAGCTCCATGAAGGAGAAGGGGTTCTGCGAGCCGTACACCGGGGCGAAACCGAGGCGCGTCAGGCGCTGGTCGGCGACGCACTCCAGGTACTGGCGCATGGAGTCGGTGTTCATGCCGGGGAGGCCGTCACCGCACAGGTCACGGGCGAACTGGAGCTCGGCCTCGACGGCCTCCCCGAGCATGTCGGTGACCTCCTGCCGCAGCGCGTCGTCGAACAGCTCCGGCTCCTCCTTGCGGACGGTGTCGACGACGTCGAACGCGAAGGACATGTGCATCGTCTCGTCGCGGAACACCCAGTTGGTGCCCGTGGCCAGGCCGTGGAGCAGACCGCGGCTGCGGAACCAGTAGACGTAGGCGAACGCGCCGTAGAAGAACAGGCCCTCGATGCAGGCGGCGAAGCAGATCAGGTTCAGCAGGAAGCGGCGGCGGTCGGCCGCCGTCTCCAGCCGGTCGATCTTCTCCACCTCGTTGATCCACTTGAAGCAGAACCCGGCCTTCTCCCGGATGGAGGGGATGTTCTCCACGGCGGCGAACGCGGCGGTGCGGTCGTCCGGGTCGGGGAGATAGGTGTCCAGGAGGGTCAGATAGAACTGGACGTGGACGGCCTCCTCGAAGAGCTGCCGGCTCAGATAGAGCCGCGCCTCGGGGGAGTTGATGTGCTTGTAGAGCGTCAGCACCAGGTTGTTGGCGACGATCGAGTCGCCGGTCGCGAAGAAGGCGACCAGCCGGCCGATGAGGTGCTGCTCCTCCGGCGTCAGCCGGGCCAGGTCGGCGACGTCGGAGTGGAGGTCGACCTCCTCCACGGTCCAGGTGTTCTTGATGGCGTCCCGGTAGCGCTCGTAGAAGTCGGGGTAGCGCATGGGGCGCAGCGTCAGCTCGAAGCCCGGGTCGAGGAGCCGGGTGGTACGGGTGGTCATTACTGGCAGGCCTCGCAGGACTCGGGGTTCTCCAGGGAGCAGGCGACCGCGTCGGGGTCGGCGGCCTGCTGCACGGGGATGGCGGGCTGCGCCTGGGCGGCGCGGGCGATGCGCGTCGCGGGACGCGAGCGCAGGTAGTACGTCGTCTTCAGCCCGGACTTCCAGGCGTACGCGTACATCGAGGAGAGCTTGCCGATGGTCGGCGTCTCCAGGAACAGGTTCAGTGACTGGGCCTGGTCGAGGAACGGGGTGCGGGCGGCGGCCATGTCGATGAGGCCGCGCTGCGGGATCTCCCAGGCCGTGCGGTACAGCCGGCGCACCTCCTCGGGGATCCAGGCGAAGTCCTGCACCGAGCCGTTGGCGTCGCGCAGCGCCTCACGGGTGCGGGCGTCCCACACGCCGAGCTCCTTCAGCTCCCGCACCAGGTAGGAGTTGACCTGGAGGAACTCACCGGACAGCGTCTCGCGCTTGAACAGGTTCGACACCTGCGGCTCGATGCACTCGTACACCCCCGCGATCGAGGCGATCGTGGCCGTCGGAGCGATGGCCAGGAGCAGCGAGTTGCGCATGCCCGTCCGCGCGATGCGCTCGCGCAGCGCGTCCCACCGCTCCGGCCAGGTGAGGCCGGTGTCGTAGTGGTCGGGGTGGAGCACCCCGCGGGCCGTGCGGGTCCGCTCCCAGGCGGGCAGCGGGCCGTTGCGCTCGGCCAGTTCGGCGGAGGCCTCGTACGCGGCGAGCATGATGCGCTCCGCGATCCGCGTGGACAGGGCCCTGGCCGCGGCGGAGTCGAAGGGCAGGCGCAGCTTGAAGAAGACGTCCTGGAGGCCCATCGCGCCCAGGCCGACCGGGCGCCACCTGGCGTTGGAGCGGCCCGCCTGCTCGGTCGGGTAGAAGTTGATGTCCACGACCCGGTCGAGGAAGGTGACGGCCGTCCGGACCGTCTCGTCCAGCCGCTCCCAGTCGATGTCCCCGTCGCGCACGAAGGCGCCGAGGTTGACCGAGCCGAGGTTGCAGACGGCCGTCTCGCCGTCGTCGGTGACCTCCAGGATCTCCGTGCAGAGGTTGGAGGAGTGGATGACGCTGCCCGGCTCGGCGGTCTGGTTGGCGGTGCGGTTGGCGGCGTCCTTGAACGTCATCCAGCCGTTGCCGGTCTGGGCGAGGGTGCGCATCATCCGGCCGTACAGGTCGCGCGCCGGGATCGTCTTCCTGGCCAGCCCGGCCGCCTCGGCCCGGCGGTAGGCGGCGTCGAACTCCTCGCCCCACAGGTCGACCAGCTCGGGCACGTCGGCGGGCGAGAACAGCGACCACTGCTCGTCGGCGTTGACCCGGCGCATGAACTCGTCCGGCACCCAGTGCGCCAGGTTGAGGTTGTGGGTGCGCCGGGCGTCCTCGCCGGTGTTGTCGCGCAGCTCCAGGAACTCCTCGATGTCGGAGTGCCAGGTCTCCAGGTAGACCGCCGCCGCGCCCTTGCGCCGGCCGCCCTGGTTCACCGCGGCCACCGAGGCGTCCAGCGTCTTCAGGAACGGCACGATGCCGTTGGAGTGCCCGTTCGTGCCCCGGATCAGCGAACCGCGCGAACGGATGCGGGAGTACGACAGACCGATGCCGCCGGCGTGCTTGGAGAGGCGGGCCACCTGGTGGTAGCGGTCGTAGATGGAGTCCAGCTCGTCCAGCGGGGAGTCGAGCAGATAGCACGACGACATCTGCGGGTGCCGGGTGCCGGAGTTGAACAGGGTGGGGGAGGAGGGCAGGTAGTCGAGGCGGCTCATCAGCCGGTACAGCGCCGCCACCTCGTCCACGGCCCGGCTCGTGTCGTCCTCGGCCAGGCCGCTCGCCACGCGCAGCATGAAGTGCTGGGGCGTCTCGATGACCTTGCGGGTGATCGGGTGCCGCAGCAGGTAGCGGCTGTGCAGGGTGCGCAGGCCGAAGTAGCCGAACCGGTCGTCGGCCGTGCCGTCGACCAGCGCGTCGAGCCGCTCGGCGTGCAGCCGGACGAACGCGGCGGTGCGGTCGGCGATGAGGCCCTCGCGGTGCCCGACCGCGACGGACCCGGTGAAGGACGTCACGCCCTGCGAGGCGGCCTCGTCCCGGATCGCGAGGGTCAGCAGCCGGGCGGCCAGCTTCGAGTACGCGGGGTCCTCGGAGATCAGGCCGGCGGCGGCTTCCGTGGCCAGCTCCCGCAGCTCCGTCTCGTCGGCCCGCGCGGACCGGCCGCGCAGCGCGGCGGCGGCGACCCGGCCGGGGTCGGCGTCGGGCAGGTCGGCGGTCAGCTCGGTCAGGGTCCGCAGCAGCGCGGTACCGGGGCCGTCGGTCTTCAGTTCGGTGACTGAAGCCGGGTCGGCTGGCGCGATGGTCACGTGGGGCTCTCCCTCGCTCGGCACGGGGCCTGGCGGAGGGCAGGGGCAGCCACGAGCGCACACGGCGTCGCGTCCACCGGCCCACTCCACGAGGCCCGGACGTCACAGGCACCCGGACCGGACGGCCGGGCGCGCTGTCGGCAGGACCTCGGACTGGAACAGGCGTGCGGAAACACGCGAGTACACCGTTGCGGGACAGTTCCGGACTCGCACCGGATTCCCCTGCGGCGACAGCGAGCATGAGCATACATCTGGTGCCGGGCTGTCGTGTCACCCCCAGATGTTGTGTCGGTCCGGTGTCGGAGGGGCGACTCGCGGGGCGGCGGGCGGTCCCGCCGGGACCGGCCGGCGGGGGCGGGCGCGCACGGCGTCGGGCCACGGGGGAGGGCGCGCGGCGGCGGTCCGCGAGGGCTGCGGAGGCATCGGGGGAGGGCGCGCGGCGGCGGTTCGCGGGGGCGCGGGTACGGCAGCGGGCCGCCGGAGGGTGACCTCCGGCGGCCCGCCGGGTGTGCGGTGCTCTCCGCAGGAGCCTCAGTGGGCGGCGCCCGCGGTGGCCGGCGGCAGCTCCACCTGGACGCCCGGGTCGCCCGCGTCGGCCGTGTAGTCCTCCGGCCTGGTCTCGTCGACGCCCTCGGGGGCCTTGACGGCCTTCAGGACGAAGGTCAGGACCACGGTCACCACGACGTTGAGGACGAACGCCGTGAGGCCGATGTAGCCGATCTCGCCGATGCCGGGGATCTCCTTGGCGTTGCCGCCGAAGTGCTTCTGCGTCGGCGAGGCGATCCCGTACGCGGCGAGCGTGCCGTAGACCATGCCGACCGCCCAGCCGGCGAGCAGTGCCCAGCGGTGGAACCAGCGGGTGAACAGGCCGCCGACCAGGGCCGGGAACGTCTGGAGGATCCAGATGCCGCCCAGGAGCTGGAAGTTGAT